>CAJFUK010000049.1 GCA_904420125.1 Candidatus Falkowella caecavicola
TAGGGGGGGATAAAACCGCATGCTGATATTGCATAGGGGGTATAAAACCGCATGCTGATATTGCATAGGGGGTATAGAACCGCATGCTGATGCTGCATAGGGGGTATAAAACCGCATGCTGATACTGCATAGGGGGTATAGAACCGCATGCTGATGCTGCATAGGGGGTATAGAACCGCATGCTGATATCTCAAGTGATGACTTCCTGAATTTTCTTTGTGAAAGATTGACAAACATGGCGAGTTATAGTACAATATGACTGATTTGAAACGATTCACGGAAAGAAAAAATTTGTTAAAACAAGAAAGGTGGAAAAACAACCCTATGAAGAGATTCCTTCTGATTCTGCTGGCGGTTTGCATGGTTTTAATGCCGGTCAGCAGTACATATGTGATGGCGGCAGAGTTTCCGCACACGGAGGATCCGCTGGAGGAAACGGTATTTACGTTGGCAGAGTGTTATGTGCTGGTTCCGGAAGGCAGCAACCTGGTTGTGACCAATACGGCTGAATATCGGGGAACCGGTACGGGAATGGCTGCGCTGCAGGAATGGAACGAGGACTGGAATGCCAATCAGAAATGGCATATTATGCCCTCTGGCAGTTCGCGGTATACGGACAGCTATAAAATTATTTCCTACATGGATTACAAATGTTTTAATATCACCAACTCCAGCCGACAGGAAGGCACATTGGTGCAGGCCAGCGATTATTATACCAGCAATAATCAGGTGTTTACGCTGGAAATGACTGATGATGGGTATTTTACCATCCAGAATCCGGAAAGCAAGATGTATCTGGGCGCGCTGACTGAGGGCGATACACAGAATGTAGCTATTTTTGCAGAGCCGCAGAAATGGTCTATCTATAAAGTCAACGTGGAAAACGCAGAGCGTCTGGTGGTTCCTCAAATCGGCTGGGAACCCAAGGCGGCCAAGCGTGCAGTCTATGTCTCAAATACAGAAATTGATCCGCCTACCTTTACCGTCACCAAGGACGGACAGGAAGTGCTGAGCGGCACAATGGTAGCGCCGGAGATCGATGTATACAACCAGTATCCTTATTATGCAGATTTGTCCTCTTTACAGGAAACCGGGGATTATACAATATCGGTCAGCCTGGAAGGGGTTGAACCGGCGGATTTCTTTATTAAAGAGGGTGTATATCAGGCAATATATGGCCGAAATCCGCAAAATTTAAGCGAGGAGACCTATACGACCATCGCTGATATCACCAACACCTTTTACCGCTGGCAGAGATGCGATGAAAACGATATGCTGCCGATTGAAGAGTACGAGCGTGGAAAAAACCCCGGAGACGGTGTGTTTTTTGGTGACGAATATGACCTGCCGATTTATGAAATGCCGAATGAACCGGCTGAAAGCGGCAGTGAGTCCACTCCGGTAGCAACTGGAGAAACCTGGCCGGATGCAAGCGGCGGTTATGTGGATGCCACTTCGACCGACAAGGAGACAGGCGATATTGCCAAGGCGATGGAAAGCCTGCTGCTGGCTTATGAATATGCGACGGATGAGACCGACCGCGCAGAGGTCCTGGAAGAGATCATCTGGGGCTGCGATTATCTGGTCAAGATTCAGAAGGACAACGGCGCTTACATTCTGGCGGTGAAGCCGGAGGACTGGTGGGTACAGGATTCTCTGCATCGAAACGTCCGTTTCCTGGACGGCGCGGACCTTGCCTGTCGGGTAGCGGCTGCGCTGGCAGGAGCGGCTAAGACACTGGAGGATATTGATCCGGAAAGATCTGCCACTTACCGCGCTTCTGCCGAAAAAGCATGGGCTTATTATGAAGAAAACCCGACAAACTTCATCAATCCTCAGGCATACCCCACTTCCTGGATCGGCAATGCCGGCAGTATCATGTCTGCGGCGGCAAGCCTGTATGCGCTGACCGGTGAGCAGAAATATGCGGATTATATCAATCAACAGATGGATGAGTGCATGTTCCTTTCCGGCGTATGGGTCGGCATGGACTTTGACGTGCCGGGGCAGATGTCCAACTATATTGACGAAGTCCAGCACGGGCAGGTTGTCGAAGCCCTTTGCAAATATTATAAATACTGCGATCCGTCTGTGCGGGACACGGTTAAGATGCACCTGGATACTTGGTCGAGTTTCTGGAAAGTAAAATCTCAGTCGGCTTACGGGATTGACGTCAGCATCCTCAAGCCCTGGTTCGGCGGCTGCGGATGGATGATGCAGATCGGTGAAAAAATGCTGACCGTTGCTCTGACGCTGAACGATCTGGAATGCCTGAACATCGGTTCGGCAATGTTCGACTTTGTCACCGGTATGAATCCGATGGGCGCTTCCTTTATCGTCGGATGCGGGGATACGTTGGGCTGTGAGCCGTTTGCGCGCGCTTATCAGGACACCATCGGCGTTGCGTTGCCCGGGCTGTTTGTAGACGAGACAACCGGCAACCTGACATCCCGCACCGGAGAGCCTTCGATCTGCTGGAAAGCAGGCGAGACCGGTATTGACGTCGGTTCTGCAACCGTGGCTACCCGTGCGCTGCTGAATTACGCATTTACAGAGCAGTATGAAGATATCGCTTCCGGCGCAGAAGGCAAGTCCCTTGCCGACACGGTTCCGGTGGTCAGCACGCCGGAAGAAAGCACAGTTTCCGATACCGACAGCAGCGCTGCTGAGCCGGAAGCTTCTGCGCCGGCAGATTCAGATGCAAGCAGCGTTTCTCCGGTGATCTGGGTTGTTGTGGTTGTGATTGCTGTGGTTGTGATTGCAGGGATCGTTCTGCTGGTACTGAAGAAAAAAACGGCGAAAAAATAAAATTTTTTCGGAAAACGGAATGAGAAAACGGTATTGTGTTCGGCAATACCGTTTCTTATTATCCCAAACAGGCAGCCTGTGACGGGATCCACATGCTGTTGAAAGGAAATCCCTGACCAGGATAAGGGAAAGGCCGTTTTGCTGGATAGAAATGATTGCCGGATTGGATGCAACGTTTATCATTTATTTCCGTCTTGATAGATGAAGGATCTGTGAAAGGAGATGTGTATATGAAAAAACAAGTGATCGCAGGCATTCTCTCGTTTTCCCTGGTAACAGCCATGTTCCCTTTATCCGGATGCCGCGCGGAAGAACCGGTCCAGGCAGCTGACCTGATGGCGGGTATCCAGGCCAATCCGATCCATGCTGAGACCGATCTGACCGATGGTAACCAAGCGTTTTGCGATTTTGCGGTCCGGCTGTTTCAGCAAAGCATGGAAGAGGACAAGAACACGCTGATTTCTCCGCTATCCGTCCTTTGTGCTCTTGCGATGACGGCAAACGGCGCGGAGGGCAACACCCTTTCGCAGATGGAAGAGGTGCTGGGGCTCCCTGTCAGCGACCTGAATGCGTATCTGTACGCTTATACGGAAGGATTGTCTGCTGATGAAAACTCGAAACTCAGTATCGCAAACTCCATCTGGCTGAAAAATGATGGCAGCCTGCAGGTAGAGCCCGACTTTTTACAGGCCAATGCGGACTGGTACGGCGCTGGGCTGTATCAGGCGCCTTTTGACGATTCTACATTAAAAGAAATCAATGACTGGGTGAGCGATCATACCGATGGGCTGATCCAGGATATCCTGGATCGGATTCCGGAAGATACGGTAATGTATCTGATCAACGCCCTGGCGTTGGACGCCGAATGGCAGGAAGTTTATCAGGAAAATCAGGTGCGGCAGGGGACTTTTACCAAAGAAGACGGAACCGAACAGGATGCAGAGATGATGTATTCGACGGAGTATCAGTTTTTGACTGATGACAACGCAACCGGATTCATCAAATATTATGCCGGACAGAAATATGCGTTTGCCGCACTGCTTCCCAATGAGGGCGTGCGGGTTGCAGATTATGCAGCGTCGCTCACCGGGGAAAAAATTGATCAGATCCTGACCAATGCACAAAATGTAGCAGTCGATGCGGCTATTCCGAAATTTACGTCTGCTTACAGTGTGGAAATGAAAGATATTCTGACGGAGATGGGCATGCCGGATGCGTTTGACGCTGCCACGGCAGATTTTTCAGGCATTGGGACCAGCCCGCAGGGGAATCTTTATATTAACCGGGTTTTGCATAAGACGTTTATCGCTGTGGATGAAAAGGGAACCAAGGCCGGCGCGGCGACCGTTGTGGAAATGAATGCGGAATCAGCGATGGTAGAACCGGAAATTGTTCAGACGGTCCATCTGGATAGGCCGTTTGTCTACATGCTGATCGATTGTCAAACCAATACCCCAGTGTTTATGGGAACAGTTATGGATATCGCGCAATAGGGCACCCCGATATTGCAAACCGATTTCAAAAGAGGATGGAACGAGATCGATCCGAACGGATGGAAGATCTCAAAAGGAGATTGCTGGTAAGGCAATCTCCTTTTTTGTTGTGAAAGGAAAAGCACACATTAGAAGGGCGGTTCAAAAGAGCCAATGGAGAAGAGAAAAAATCCGTGTTAAGATGATAGATGCGGTTCGCCAACTGTACAAATCATCAAAACAGGGAGGAACTCATATGGGGCATGAATGACATCAGGAGTTTATCATATACGAAAAGGAATGGCAATCGGGCAAATCCTGCGACAGCTATACGAATGGAAAGTGGTAAAGATCAAAGAGGGGGAAGCGGAGCAGGGCATATTCGTCTATTCGTAGAAATACCACCGAAGCTAACCATATTGGGATTGATGAGCTATCTCAAGGGAAAAAGCGCGGCAATGATGTATGGGCAATTCGGCGACTTAAAGGATCGGAATCGGAACAAAGAACTTTGACGCCCAGGAAACTGTGCAGATAGGGCAGGAAAGAATGAGAGCCGAATGGGGAAGTATATCCGGAATCAGCTAACCAGCTAAAAGAAGATGAATCAGGGGAACAGATAGCGATCCCGTCCGCCAGCCCGTTTACGGGCAGCAAGTAACGATGGCAAGTTGTCAGATCGGAACAAGCGCCTTGAGGCGCTGTTGTTAACAGAGCCTTCAAGGCGCTTCTGAAATACCACCGGCTTTGCCAATGGATTTTTTTTACAGTCAGACAAAAAGATAGCTGAAGAAACTGGAAAAAATACCGCAGAAAGAACCCAATC
This sequence comes from Candidatus Falkowella caecavicola, assembly GCA_904420125.1. Taxonomy (GTDB): domain Bacteria; phylum Bacillota; class Clostridia; order Oscillospirales; family Ruminococcaceae; genus Falkowella; species Falkowella caecavicola. The sequence goes on from CAJFUK010000049.1 coordinate 5,107, forward strand.
AATCCGGACAAAATAATGCTGTCCGGATTGATTGGGTCGGGAAGCAAAGAAAGCAGAAGGCTGGAAAGCAATCTTTTACATACCTTTTACAAAAGTATGGTTTTAGAATTGACACAGCCGCTGTAGAATAGCCTTGTTTTCAGAAGTCGCTGGAACAGGGAACCGGATCAGAATACTTGTTACAAAGGCAGGGTACAAAAATGAAATATGCAATTGTTGATTTTGGTTCAAATACCGTCCGTTTATCAGTATATGATACGCTCGAAAACGGCGGTTTTTCCTTGCTGTTTTCTGAAAAGGAAATGGTGGGGATTATCAATTATATTGATCGGGATCGTTTATCGCAGGAAGGAGTCCGCAAGGCCTGCTCTGTACTGCAAAAATTTCAGAATCTGCTGCGACATTTTGGTATACAGGAAATGCATGTATTTGCTACTGCCTCTCTACGAAATATTGCAAACACCGGTGAGGTGCTCGAAGAAATTTACCGCAGCACAGGAATTGCAGTCGATCTGATTCCCGGAGATTTGGAAGCCAAACTCGGTTATTACGGCGTGATAGCGGACGGTGATTGGAAAAACGGCGCCATGTTTGACATCGGGGGCGGCAGCACGGAAATCCTGGAGGTGGAAAACGGGCAGATCTGCAGGGCAGAAAGTTTTCCAATCGGCTCTTTGAACTTATTCAGCCAGTACGTTGGTCATATCTGGCCCAAAAGCAAAGAACTCGAACAGATGCAGAAACGGGTCCGGCAGATTCTGACACATGCCGATCTGCCACAGAAAAAGGTAGAAGCTGTTTGCGGAATCGGTGGGACGGCCCGCGCTGTACTGAAAATCGCCAACGCTTACTATGGACGGGATACAGAATGCCGGAGTATGACCCTGGATGAGCTGGATGAAATCAAAAATCTGCTCTTTAAGCGGAACAGGAAAGCACAAAAACTGATTTTACGGGCCTGCCCGGATCGAATCCATACCATATTGCCCGGCCTTTCTATCATGCATGCTGTAGGGAAAACGCTCCGCTGTGAGAAAATACGGATCAGCAAGTATGGGGTGAGGGAGGGATATTTATGTCACAAGCTGGTCAACCATACGATTTAAGCTATACCCAAAACCGTGAATTAAGCTGGCTGAAATTTAATAAGCGTGTTCTGGAAGAAGCCGAAGATCAGACGGTGCCGCTGATAGAGCGCTTTCGTTTTCTGTCCATATTTACCAAGAATTTGGATGAGTTCTTTATGGTGCGGGTCGGCAGTTTATTTGATCTGTCGATTCTGGCACCTGGAACAAGGGATAACAAAAGCGGTCAAACGCCGGCACAGCAGCTGGAAATGATTTATGATGCGGTCCGCCTGCTGATCCAACAGCGCGATGCGGTTTATACGCAGCTCACCGGCGAACTGGAGAAAAACGGCCTGCGGGATATTGCCTACGAGAAGCTCAAAGGCAAAGAAAAAGAGTATGTGCAGGCCTATTATAAAGAACAGGTACAGCCGCTGCTCTCGCCGCAGATCATTGACCGCAATCATCCCTTCCCGCACCTGAAAAATAAGGGATTATATATCGCGGCGCTTTTACAGGATAAGCAGGGTAAAAAGAAAAGTTTTCTGGGGATCGTGGGCGTTCCGGAGACGGTGGCCCGGATTTTATTCCTTCCGGGAAAGACCGGGGAATTTGTCCGGATCGAAAATATCCTGCTGGCGCATGTGAAAAAGATCTTCAAAATTTATCCCATACAGGAGCGGGCTGTGATTGCTGTTACCAGGAATGCCGATATTAGCTATGATGACGATCAATTTGACGAGGCGGAAACCGATTTCCGCAGTCAGATGGTCAAGCTGTTAAAAAAAAGGGAACGCCTGGCTCCGGTACGGCTGGAAATGCAGGGGGAAAGCCCCCAGCTTCTCCGTTTGCTCCGGCAGATGTTAAGGCTCAATGAGAACCAGAGTTATATCTGTTCCTGCCCACTGACACTGGAATATGTCGATCTTTTAAAAGACTGCGCCCCGTCATTATATGATCCGCCGCATTCACCGGTTTATCCCGACTATCTCAACCGGCAGCGTCCGGTTTGGGAACAGGCGCAGCAGAGAGATATCCTGTTGTTTTACCCCTATCACTCGATGCGGCCGTTTCTTGACCTGCTCAAGGAGGCAGCAGCAGACACAAAAGTGCTTTCCATCAAAATAACCATCTACCGTCTGGCGCGGAATTCCAGCATTGTCAAGCATCTATGTGCTGCAGCGGAAAACGGAAAAGATGTAACCGTTTTGGTCGAATTGCGCGCGCGTTTCGATGAAAAAAATAACATAGAATGGGCCAGGGAACTGGAAGAAGCAGGATGTCAGGTCATCTATGGCATCGAAGGATACAAATGCCATGCAAAGATTTGCCTCATCACCCGCAAGGAGAAAAACGGGCTGTCTTATATCACCCAGATCGGAACCGGCAACTATAATGAGAAAACCGCAGGGATTTATACGGATTTCAGCCTGATAACCGCCGACAGATCCCTCGCCCAGGATGCGGTGGATTTTTTTCAAAATATGCTGATTGGGAATCTGCACGGCCATTATCAGAAACTGCTGGTCGCGCCCTTTGCACTGAAACGTTCCCTGTTACAGATGATCGAGGATGAAATCACCCGTGGTCCAAAGGGGCATATTCTGATCAAGGCCAATTCCATTACAGAAAGGCAAATCATCGATAAGCTGGCAGAGGCATCCCAGGCCGGCGTTAAAGTAGAGCTGATCATCCGGGGTATCTGCTGCCTGGTACCCGGCATTCCGGGCAAGACGGACAACATCACCGTGACCAGCATTGTCGGCCGTTTTCTGGAGCACTCCCGCATCTATTGCTTCGGAGACGGCGATCAGCGGAAGATTTATCTTTCTTCCGCTGATCTGATGACGAGAAACCAGACCCGCCGGGTAGAGATTGCCTGCCCGGTAGAAAGTCCGGAATTAAAAGAATGGTTTTCAGGTTATCTGGATATTCTGTTGGCCGACAATACAAAGGCGAGACGGCTGGCACCGTCGGGGGATTTTTGTCATATAGATCCTGCAGGCGCGCCTCCTTTTTCTTCGCAGGAATACTGGCTCAAGCATCCGCCTCACCTGACGCCTACCGTGCTTTCAAAACATGCGGCATTTTCCAGGTGGCTTAGCAGGCTTTGGAAAGACTAAGCAGCCTGTGAAGTTTGCACTGAGGCAGGTTAAGATACGTTTACCAGGGGATCGGAAGGGTTTGGATCCACTGATATAAATCTTCTGCCTGCGCTTCCATCTCCCGCCGCCGGGGATGGCCGGGCGTAATCTGTCCGGCTCCGCGAACCCGGTAGGCGATGATCCGGTCATCCTGCATTTCTTCAGCGATTTCAAAAAGAACGTCGTCCCATATCGGGGCGTGCATTAAAACCGTGGTAAACAGCAGGATATATGCGTCCGGGTGTTGGGTGCGCAGACCTTTCAGTACAGCCTTATAATGCGCTTTCCAATTTTCCTTGGCTTTGGGATCCGCGGCAATATCCGCATAGGTCGATCCGTCGTTCTGGCCGATACCGATCGTCACCACCTGAGGAGAATACCGGGAGAAATCCCATGCAGTACAGGGGCCGCAGTAAGCGACGTACCCCATCATGGTATACATCCGCTCCATCCCCACCAGACCTTCTCCGTTGTCAAAGAATCCATATCCGTCCAGCAAAGAGGTGCCCCCCTGCGCGTTGTTATGAATATCTGCGCCCAGTTTCCGGGCCAGGATCGCGGCATAAGAATACCAGGCGTTGTCGTATTCGCCCTGGTTGGGACCATCCAGCTGCCTCTCCATTCCATAGGTCATATTCACACAGCCGGCTGTCACCGAATCGCCGTAACACTCAATCCGCCGCGCAGGTGCAGGAACGGGTGAGATCTGTCCCCCTTTCGGCAGGCAAATTCCCTTAAACACAATATAACCGTGGCAGCCGTCGGTCCGTTTGAAAAGGGTGAGCTTATGCCAGCCCGGCTGCAGGTCTTCCTGCGCGATATAAACCGCATCCTTTTCCCGCAAACGGCAGAAAAAACTGCCTTCCTTTCCGTCAATCAGATAACCGACATAATTGCCGCCGCCTTTTCCGTCGTCTTCTATGCGAAAGGCGATGGAATCTCCGGAGAAAAACACTTCTATATAGCTACCGGGGTAAATCAGGACCGGCGCTTTAGGATCTGTCTGATCAATTCGCCCTACATAACGGAACGCTGGATGGTCGGCATCCAGAATTGTAAAGTAGTTTGGACTCAATGCATCTAATGTCATCATCAACACCCTTTCTTTCGATCCATCTTTTATGGCTATTTTAGCATATGAATCCAAAAAATAAAAGCATTTTTATACAAAATTTATGACAACAGATAGAGAAAATGCTATGGATTCTGGCCTATAGACTTTTTATGATTCCTGCTGTACAATAGGTAGGCGGAAATCAATCCAGCGAAAAAAAGATAAAGGGGAAAAATTATGGTCAAGGATATGACCGTGGGGAAACCTGTACGGCTGATGCTGGCATTCGCCGTCCCCCTGTTGATCGGAAATATTTTTCAGCAGTTTTACAGCATGGTCGACGCGATGATTGTCGGCCGTTTTATTGATATGCAGGCTTTGGCGGCAGTCGGGGCGACCGGTTCGATGTCGTTCCTTGTCTTAGGTTTTATTTCCGGTATGACGGGCGGCTTCTCGGTGGTTATTGCCCAGCGTTTCGGAGCGGGCGATTATTCTGAAATGCGCAATGCCGTGGCGTTATCCTGTTACCTTTGCGTGATCATGGCGGTGATCCTGTCCGTGGGCAGCGCGCTGGCGGCACGGCCCATACTCCAACTGATGGACACGCCGGACGATATCATAGACGGTTCTTTCCGCTATATTGTCGTCATTTATGCCGGATCGTTTGCGCCTATCTTTTACAATATGCTCTCCGGCGTTCTTCGGGCGCTGGGAGACAGCAGGACCCCGCTGTATTTTCTGATCATTTCTTCCATTCTTAATGTGATTTTGGACTTTTCCTTTATTCTGTTTTTCCATATGGGCGTAGAAGGTGCCGCTTATGCTACGGTGCTTTCTCAGTTCATTTCCGGACTGCTCTGCCTGATTTATATGTTCAGAAAATTCCCGATTTTGCGGTTTGAAAAACAGGACTGGAGCTGGAACGGAAGGTCCGCCTGGATGCTGGTCAAGATCGGGATGCCCATGGCGCTGCAATTTGCCATTACCGCAGTGGGCGTGATGGTGTTGCAGAGCGCCATCAACAGTTTCGGCTCGGAAACCATCGCTGCCTATACAGCCGGCTCCAAAGTCGAACAGCTGGCGACACAGCCTATGCTGACTTTAGGGATCACCATGGCAACCTATACCGGACAAAATTTGGGTGCGGGCCAATATGATCGGATTCGGTCCGGTGTTCGGCAATGTTCTTTGCTGGCACTGCTTTTTTCCGTTATCGGCGCACTGATTGTGATCCCGTTCGGCAATATTCTGGTGCAGCTGTTTATTGACCGGGAATATGCCGATGCCATTGGACAAGCCTGTCAGTATCTCAATACAATCGCCGTTTTCTTTTTTGTTCTGGGGCTGCTGTTTATTTTCCGAAATGTACTGCAGGGGATTGGAGACGGGTTCATGCCGATGATGGCAGGTGCCTGCGAACTGGTGGTACGGGTGCTTGTCGCCTTTATACTGGCAAAATTCTGGGGCTATGCCGGTATTTGTCTGGCAGGGCCCATTGCCTGGATCGCGGCGACGGTTCCGCTGATCATCACCTATCTGCTGCGTATCCGAAAATTTAAGGTGCAGGGACTTCTTCAATAAAGTTTTTTACAGATCATAAAAACAGTACAGGCCAGTTTTGAAATAAGCTGGCCTGTACTGTTTGATGCATGTTATGCAGGATTGGGATGCAGAAAGGGGGAAGTAAAACGGTTTAACCAGTATGCAAAGGAACCGCAGGCAGTCGTCCTGAGGCATGCCGGCAAAAATGAGAGGCTTGTCTAGATAGGAACTGAACCGCCGTGGAAAAATAAATTCCTGGCAGGAAGGCAGTCGTTCTGAAAGGAGCCGCCGGCCTGGGAAGTCCACCGTTTCAGCTGGACAGACGGCTCGGAGAAGGCGCTTAAAAAGGGAATCATCTGTCAGACAGATGGTTCCCTTTTGGCTGCAGAAAGAGAAGGACATGGAAAAAGCAGGAGAAATCATATCGTGGTATCGGATTTTGACATGGTATTTTTCAGAATATCCAGCGTTTCCCGAATGGTTTCAATAGTCGTACCGGGGGCCTTCATTTTGACGGCAATATAGGGTTTGGAGGCAGCATTGACAAGGACGCGCCCTTTCATACCGCCCACCAATGAGGAGACAACCTGCATGTCGATCTTTTCCGGATAGAAGAAAACTGTTTCGCCTTTCTGGCCAATCTCCTTAAATCCGAAACTTCCCGCCATATTTCGAAGCAACGCCACGTCTACCAGCCCCTGGACGGATTTCGGCGGATCACCGAAACGATCAATGAGTTCGTCCAGCACATCCATGCTGTCCGCTTCCGTGCGGATGGCAGCGATTTTTCGGTACACGTCAATCCGCTGCGCCAGATTTTGAATATAGTTTTCCGGAATATGGGCGTCCATCTGCAGGTCAATCAGGCATTCTTCTGCCCGCCGGTCGATCGGTTCGCCCCGCCGTTCACTGACCGCTTCCGATAGCAGGCGAATATACATATCATATCCTACCGCTTCCATATGCCCGTGCTGCCGTGCGCCCAGAATGCTGCCCGCACCGCGGATTTCCAGATCCCGCATAGCAATCCGAAATCCAGAACCGAATTTGGTAAACTCCCGGATGGCAGACAGCCGCTTGGCAGCAATTTCTGTGAGCACTTTGCCACGGCGGAAGGTAAAATACGCAAAAGCCCGGCGATTGGAACGTCCAACCCGGCCCCGCAGCTGATACAGCTGAGAAAGGCCCATCCGGTCTGCGTCTTCAATAATCAGCGTATTGCAGTTGGGCACATCCACGCCGGTTTCGATAATCGTTGTGCAGACAAGGATATCAATTTCATGCTCCATCAGCTGCCGCCAGACATCGGAAAGCTGCTCTTCTCCCATTTGTCCATGCGCAACCCCAATCCGGGCATCCGGTACCAGCGCATGGATGTTTGCTGCACAGCTGTCAATCGTTTCAATCCGATTATGGATATAATACACCTGTCCGTCCCGCTGTAGTTCCCTGCGCAGTGCAGCGCCCAAAATATGCGGGTCATGCTCGATCACATAGGTCTGGACTGGATACCGGTCCTGCGGCGGCTGTTCAATCACAGACATGTCGCGGATGCCGGAAAGCGCCATATTTAAAGTGCGGGGAATCGGGGTTGCGGAAAGAGTGAGCACATCCACGCCTTTGAACATCTCTTTGAACTTTTCTTTGTGGGCAACGCCGAACCGCTGCTCCTCGTCGATGATCGCCAGCCCCAGATCCCGGAATTCCACATCTTTCTGAAGCAGACGGTGGGTGCCGATAATAATATCCACTTCACCGCGTTTGAGCCGTTTCAGGGTCTCTTTCTGCTCTTTGGGGGAGCGGAAGCGGGAAAGCAGCTCCACATTCACAGGAAAATTTCCAATCCGGTTGGTGACTGTCTGATAATGCTGCCAGGCCAGGATGGTTGTCGGGCAGAGGATCGCGCACTGCTTGGAGTCCAGCACGCATTTAAACGCCGCCCGTAAAGCCACCTCTGTCTTGCCGAACCCTACATCCCCGCAGAGCAGGCGCTCCATCGGCCTTTCACTGCACATATCCCTTTTGATCTCTTCGACACAGCGCAGCTGGTCTTCTGTTTCCTCATAGGCAAAATGCTCCTCAAATTCCCGCTGCCATTCGTTATCCGGGGAAAAGGCGAACCCTTTGGTCTGCTCTCTTTCCGCATACAGCCGGATGAGTTCATCTGCCATGTCGGCGACTGCCTTTTTGACGCGGGAACGGGTTTTCTGCCATTCTCCGGAATTGAGTTTGTTGAGCTTGACCGTTCCGTTGTCTTTGGGCCCGATATAACGGGAAACCAGATCCAACTGGGTGACGGGGACATACAACGTATCCGCACCGGCATATTTAATTTTGATGTAATCTTTCACTACGCCCTGCAATTCCAGCTTGTGAATGCCGTCGAAAGTACCGATGCCATGCGAGACGTGGACGACCAGATCGCCAACATTTAATTCGGACAGGCTGCGGATTTCTTCTCCCTTGCGCTTTTTGCTGCTTTTCAGCCTGCCGGTGGAGATCCCGGAATGGGTCAAAAGCGCAAAACGGATCTCCGGATACTCAAATCCGGCAGACAGGGTTCCCGCCAGCACATACACTTTTCCTGGCAGCGGATCGGCTGTGTCCTTGACATAGTCGGCAGGGAATCCCTGTTTGCGCAGATCGTCTGCAAGAACTGACGCCGCTTTGGTTGTGCCTGCCAGCACGGAGACGGCATATCCTGTATCGATCAGAGTCCGGAGGTCTTCCTGCAGAAGCTTGATATCGCCGCCCCAGACAGAATTTTGCAGGGTGTTGACAGAAATCAGGCTTTTGAGTTTCAGATCGCTGCTCGATCGTGCAAAAGTTTCCATATACACAGCGCCCCGGCTTTCCAACTGGCTGTGGAAACTCCCAAAAGACAGGCTGAAATCAGTTAGTGCGCCGCAGAGCTCCCCCTCTTCCAGCAGGATTTTGATATCTTCATGTAACTGGGCTGTATAGGCTTTCGCATTTTCTCTGACCGCACTCCACTCGCTGACAATACACAACGCGTGATCCAAATAATCAAACAGCGTCGCCGGTTTGGGGTAAGCCAGCGAGATATATTTATCCAGATTGTTCAGGGAAACACCCGAGAGCAGGCGTTTCTGATCCTCCTCCAGCGTTTTCTGCGCTGGGGCGCCGGCCTTTCCTTCCGGCAGGGAATCCAGCAGCTTTTCCAAAGCGTTCGCCAATATTTCCGGCGAATCAAAAAGGATTTCTGCTGCCGGAGTGATCTGCACTTCTGAGACGATCTGTCCCCGGCGCTGACTATCCAGTTCAAACTGTGCGATGGAATCAATCTCGTCTCCCCAGAATTCCAGGCGGAGAGGTGCCGGAGCCCCGGGAGGGAAAAAGTCCAGCAGGCCGCCGCGAACGGAAAACTGGGAGACGCCGTCTACCTGCGGACGGCGGATATATCCGGCACGGATCAGAGTTTTGACAGCTTCCTCCATCGGCAGTGTGTCTCCGCCACGCCATGTGACACTGCGCGCAGACATTTCGGCCGGGGGGATGGTATATTGCAGGGCAGCGGCCGCCGACGCGAATACCAGGCGGCAGCTACCAGTGGAAATCCGGCTCAGTACGCCCAGCCGGATCTGTTCATAATCTCCGGATACGCTTTCTATATTCCGGAAGGTGATATCCTTCATGGGATAAAACAGCGCTTTTTCTTCTCCGTACATTTCATTGACATCTGCGCACATTCTGCGGGCGGATTGTTCATCCTCCGTCAGTACCAGTACCGGCCGACGGCCCACGGCGTCCAGATGTTCGCTGAGGGCATAAATAAAATGCGCTTTATGGATGGAGGAGAGGCCTACCAGCATACAGGGGAGACGACCGCTATCTACAGCCGCCGTCAGTTCCTGAAAAGGGGTCATCCGGTCCAGGACGGTTTGATAAAGTTTCACGGTTTGCTCCTATCCGCCGGCCTTCCAGAAAGGACCGGCTTATACTCATTCGGATTCATCAGCTGTTATAGCGGTTCATCGCTTCTTCCGGATTGCCTTTAACCAGCAGTGCGGCAATATCCGGGCAGACATCCAAGGCTTTTTTCAGTTCTTCCATTTCCGGCTCTGTAAATTTCGACAGTACCCAATCCGCCAGATTATACTGTGGGTTCGGTTTGGCGCCGACCCCGATTTTAACCCGGGGAAATCCTTCTTCGCCGGAAAGCTCGATGATATCACGGATCCCATTATGCCCGCCGTGGGTGCCTTTTCGGCGGATGCGGAGTTTTCCGGGACTCAGGGAGATATCATCGTAAAAAATAATCACGTGATCCATGGGAATCTTATAAAATTTCCGTGCTTCCTCCACAGCCTGTCCGCTGTTGTTCATATAGGTGACGGGTTTCAAAAACAAACAGCGGACACCCTCAATCATTCCTTCCCCCGTCATACCCTTGAATTTCATCCGGTTTACGGTAACGCCGTATTTTGCAGCGACAGCATCCAGCGCCATAAATCCGGCGTTGTGCCGGGTCCTTTCATATTCCAGGCCGGGATTGCCCAGTCCGACAAGAAGATACTCAATTTTTCCCGATATACCGGCATTTTTTTTGTTTTTTATTTGATCAAAGATCTCGAAAATATTTGCCATATTGCTTCTCCTTCATTTTTGCCAAACCCGCAGTGAGACAACAGCAAAGGGTGAATTCCGTATCATACGGAATTCACCTGCATGTTTGTTTAGGCGCTGAGGCTTATTTTTTATTTCGCCTGATTTTATCCCCCAGCTTCTGGTAGGCGTATCCTTCTTTAATTTCCTGCCGGCTGCGGGCAATGGCCAGGGCGCCGTCCGGGACGTCGTCGGTAATCGTAGAGCCTGCGGCTGTATAAACACCGTTTCCCAGAGTTACCGGCGCGACAAGATTGGTGTTGCATCCGATGAAGCAGTCGTCGCCGATCTGTGTCCGGTGCTTATGCAGGCCGTCGTAATTGACCGTGACCACGCCGCAGCCGAAATTGACCCGCTTTCCGACATCGCTGTCTCCGACATAGGTCAGGTGCGCTACAGCGGTCGATTCATCAATCACGGAATTTTTTACTTCCACAAAATCCCCGATCTTAACCCCGCTTTTGATCTCGCTGTTGGGACGAATATGGCAGAACGGCCCGATTTTAACATGATCATGGATCACGCTTTGGTAGGCCTGGACAGAATTGAGAATCGTACTGTCTCCGACAATTGTATCCTCCAGAAGGGAATCGGGGCCGATGGTACATCCGGCGCCGATGACGGTTTTTCCTCGAAGAATGGTGCCGGGCAGGATGCAGGTATCCGGTCCGATCACGACATCCGGCCCAATCAGCACACCGTCGAGGGAAACAAATTCAACTCCGTTTTCTAAATGTTGGGAGATAATCTGCTGTTTGGCTGTTTCATTGAGCGCCAGCAGATCCGTCCGGCTGTTGGCCCCCAGAATCACACGGCTGTTTTCCGTCCGGTATGCTTCCGTTTTTTCGCCGCTTTCCCGCAGGATCCGGATGGTATCGGTCAAATAGTACTCGTTTTGCGTGTTCTGGTTGTTGAGTCCTGCCAGCGCCTTTTGCAGGGCGGAGATACGAAACCAGTAAATCCCCGAATTGACCTCATGAATCTGCCGCTGCGCTTCTGTCGCATCTTTGTATTCCACGATTTCCTGCAGCCTGTCGCCTTCCCGTACAATTCTTCCATAATACGCAGGATCCTTCAATTCCGCAGTAACCACGGTGACCGCATTCTGATTCTGCTGATGCACGGCCAGGGAGCTGCGGATGGTTTGCGGATCAATAAACGGCGCGTCGCCGTAGAGAATCAGGACATTGCCCCCGGCATTCTGCGCCAGAAAGCTTTCTGCCATCATCACCGCGTGCCCGGTTCCGAGACGTTGTTCCTGAAATACAGTTTGATAACGGGGGTCTTTGGATACGACCAGAGCCTCCACTGCCTCTTTTTGATAACCAGTTACGACACAGGTGCGTTCGGCCGGTAATCCGGCTGTTGCACAGGCGTCCAGCACCCAGGAAAGCATGGGCTTGAAAAGAACCTGGCAAAGAACCTTCGGATGTTCGGTTTTCATCCGTGTGCCTTTCCCTCCCGCCAGGATCACAACACAATTTTCTGCCATCAATGGACATCTCCTTTATACATACGGGCTGGGAATTCCCTGAAAACCCGGTAAAGTCCTACCAATATTATTGCAATTTTTATGGAAAATTGCAAGCATTTATACGCTAAAATAGGGATTTTCAAAAAAAATTACTTTTCATCAAAATTTTTTGAAAGATGTATGGAAAAATTTATAAATGTTTGTTATAATAATATGGAACCTGAGTATAGGAGGCTTTTTTATGCATCCTTTCGGGAACAGCATGGCTCGGACTATCCGGACAAGCTGAAATTATAAATTTGGAGGTAGATTTCCAGTGGCAAAATGGGTTTACTTATTTAAAGAAGGAAACGCAGACATGAGAAACCTGCTGGGCGGCAAGGGTGCAAACCTGGCTGAAATGACCAATTTAGGTCTCCCGATTCCCCAGGGCTTTACTGTAACGACAGAAGCCTGCACAGATTACTACAACAGCGGCAAGAAAATTATACAGGAGATTCAGGACCAGATCTTTGAAGCTATTTCCTGGCTGGAAAAAGAAAATGGAAAAAAATTCGGGGATACGGAAAACCCGCTTCTGGTTTCTGTCCGTTCCGGCGCAAGAGCGTCTATGCCGGGTATGATGGACACCATTCTTAACCTCGGTTTGAATGATATTTCTGTAGAGGGATTTGCAAAGAAAACCGGTAATCCGAGATTTGCTTATGACTCCTACAGAAGATTTATTCAGATGTTCTCAGACGTTGTGATGGAAGTTCCGAAATCTTTCTTTGAGAAGATCATTGATGAAGTCAAAGAGGCAAAAGGCGTTCATTTCGATACCGAACTGACCGCAGACGATCTCAAGGAACTGATCGTACGGTTTAAAAAGGTTTATAAAGATTCTATGAACGGGGAAGATTTCCCGCAGGATCCGAAGGTGCAGCTGATGGAAGCTGTCAAGGCTGTATTCCGTTCCTGGGATAACCCACGTGCCATCGTATACCGCCGTATGAATGATATTCCGGGCGACTGGGGTACAGCTGTCAATGTACAGACCATGGTGTTCGGAAATATGGGCGATACTTCCGGTACAGGCGTTGCGTTTACACGGAACCCATCCACTGGTGAAAAGGGAATTTACGGAGAATATCTGATCAATGCGCAGGGTGAAGACGTTGTTGCTGGTGTGCGTACACCGCAGCCGATTACCAAGCTTGCAGAAGAAATGCCTGACTGCTATGCACAGTTTATGGAACTGGCAATGAAACTCGAAGGCCATTATCGCGATATGCAGGATATGGAGTTCACCATTCAGGAAGGCAAACTCTATTTCCTCCAGACACGTAACGGCAAGAGAACGGCACAGGCTGCGATCCAGATTGCATGCGACCTGGTTGATGAAAAAATGATCACCCCGCAGGAAGCTGTTTGCAGAATTGAAGCAAAGTCTCTGGATCAGCTCCTCCATCCGACTTTTGACCCGGCTGCACTGAAAGCAGGCGAAGTCATCGGCGCTGCCCTTCCGGCTTCTCCGGGCGCGGCTGCCGGTAAAGTATACTTTACAGCGGATGAGGCGAAGGCTGCACATGAAAAAGGAGAAAGAGTCATCCTTGTTCGTCTGGAAACTTCTCCGGAGGATATCGAGGGTATGCATGCGGCAGAAGGTATCCTGACCGTCCGCGGCGGTATGACCTCCCATGCAGCGGTTGTTGCGCGTGGCATGGGCACCTGCTGTGTATCCGGCTGCGGCGAGATCAAGATTGATGAAGAAGCAAAGAAATTTGAACTGGGCGGCTATACCTTCCATGAGGGCGATTATGTTTCTCTGGACGGTACAACCGGTAAGATTTATAAAGGCGATATCCCGACCATTGAGGCAAGCGTAAGCGGTAACTTCGGCAGAATTATGGCTTGGGCAGACGAGTTCAGAACCCTTTCTGTCAGAACCAATGCGGATACACCGGCAGATACCAAAAACGCTGTGAAGCTTGGTGCAGAAGGAATCGGCCTCTGCCGTACAGAACACATGTTCTTTGAACCGGACAGAATTCCGAAAATCAGAAAAATGATCCTTTCCGATACAGTAGAAGCAAGAGAAGCGGCGCTTAATGAATTGATTCCGTTCCAGAAAGGCGACTTTAAGGCAATGTATGAAGCGCTGGAAGGCCGTCCGATGACTGTTCGTTATCTGGACCCGCCGCTCCACGAGTTTGTTCCGACAGATCCGGAGGATATTGCTGCACTGGCAAAAGATATGGGCTTGACGCCGGCACAGGTACAGGCTAAATGCGACGAACTCCATGAATTTAACCCGATGATGGGTCATCGTGGCTGCCGTTTGGCTGTGACCTATCCGGAAATTGCAAGAATGCAGACCAGAGCGGTTATGGAGGCTGCAATCGAAGTCAAAGCAGAAAAAGGCTATGATATCGTTCCGGAAATCATGATCCCGCTGGTTGGCGAGAAAAAAGAGCTTAAATTTGTCAAGGATATTGTCATTGAGACTGCAGAACAGGTCAAGAAGGAAAAAGGTTCTGACATTCAGTACCATATCGGTACCATGATCGAGATTCCGAGAGCAGCTCTGACAGCCGATCAGATCGCAGAGGAAGCAGAATTCTTCTCCTTCGGTACAAATGACCTGACCCAGATGACCTTCGGCTTCTCCCGCGATGATGCCGGTAAATTCCTGGATTCTTATTATAAAGCGAAAATTTATGAATCGGATCCGTTTGCAAAATTGGATCAGGTCGGCGTTGGACAGTTGGTACAGATGGCCGTAGAAAAAGGCCGTGCTACCAGACCTGACATTAAGCTGGGAATCTGCGGTGAGCATGGCGGCGATCCGAGCTCTGTGGAGTTCTGCCACAATATTGGACTCAATTATGTTTCCTGTTCTCCGTTCCGCGTTCCGATTGCCCGTCTGGCTGCTGCGCAGGCTGCAATCAAAAATCCCCGGTAAGATTTATCAATTCCATTTCTTATAAAAAAACATCCGCACGGATTATTCCGTGCGGATGTTTTTTTATAAGAAATGGGTATTCAACAGGAAGTGGAAAGAAGGGAATACGGGATGTAGAGTGGAGATAGGATAGAGAAGATAGAGAGGATAGATAGGATGGAGAAGATAGAGAGGATGGAGAAGATGGAGAGGATGGAGAAGATGGAGAGGATGGAGAGGATGAGGAGGATAGAGAAGATAGGGAGGATAGAGAGGATAGAGGAAAGGGCGGGCTCAGGGGGATCTGCGGGGATAATGGGATAAGAAAGCAGAGGAAAAGTGCAGTGGAGGGAAAGTAAAAAGGAGAGAGAAAATAAAAGAGGATTATCGGCCGGCGGTTTATATTCGCATAAATGCAGCCGTCTGCGGGGAAGCAATGATCCGGCCGTTGTCAAAGTGTATATTGCCTCCTGTGCTGTAAATATTTTCACCCGGTTGTATGTTGCTTGCAAAGGAAACTTCTTGACCAG
This sequence comes from Candidatus Falkowella caecavicola, assembly GCA_904420125.1. Lineage (GTDB taxonomy): Bacteria > Bacillota > Clostridia > Oscillospirales > Ruminococcaceae > Falkowella > Falkowella caecavicola. Next base: position 20,467 of record CAJFUK010000049.1, read on the forward strand.
AAGGATTGATAACAACAAGAATTTTTTCATCATAAGCGCGTCGGATATATGCGAGGGGGTATTCATTTTTCTGTGCAAAAATAAAAGTGATCTCTCCCTTACTTAAAAGGGCCTGATGGGATTTTCTGATTTCAATAAGACGCTTGATTTCATGATAAAGCGATTTTGGATCTGCCATCTGTTGTTCAACGGTAGGTCTGTCTGCACGGTCATCCTGTTTTATATAAAGCATATTGGCAGGCGCTGTACTAAAGCCATCATTGACACTGCTGTTCCAGTGCATGGGAGAACGAGAACCGGTTCTTCCGTATCCGCCCTCCACGGAATGCAGGTTTTCAACATACCTCATACCAATTTCATCGCCATAATAAATAAAGGGCGCGCCAGGCATAGAAAGCAGAAAGGCAAATGCGATTTTCAGTTCATCGCCGTGCAGGCTTCTTGCAAGTCTGTCCATGTCGTGGTTTCCTGACGGGATACAGATCAGTCCTTTCCCTTGTGACTTTTTGTAATTTTCCTCATATTTTTTTACAAACTCATATGCATCACCTTTTCCCCTGGAAGAGAAAAACGGCTCCTGACAGCGGAAAAGGTCGTTATAATGCGACGGGCCGAAATGCAGCAGAAAATCCATATGGAAACCGCCGAGAATGGATTTGTCAGGTTCACCCCATTCAGACACCATCACCGCTTGGGGAAATTCCCTGTTCAGAAACTCTCTGACGTTCTGCCAAAGCCTGATGGTTCCTTTCCCGTCTTCATCATTTTTTACCAGAGAACCTGCCATATCAACCCGAAAACCATCGCAGCCCATTTTAAGCCAGAAACGCATCACATCCTTCATGGCTTCTAGTGTGGCTTTTGGACCTTGATCGTCCATGGACTGCTGCCATTTCTGGTTAGGATCCGGTTTATAAAATCCATAGTTGAGGGCGGGCTGATGGGAAAAAAAATTAACCGCACAGGAACCATCCCGGTCAGAAATGCCTCGGATACAGCCCATTCCCTGGGGCTCATGCCAGATGCTGTCCGTCCAGACATAACGGTCGGTAAACGCATTCTTTTCAGCTTTCATTGACTCCCTGAACCATTTGTGTTCAACCGAAGTGTGCCCCGGCACAAGGTCGAGGAGAATATGCATATCGCGTTGATGCACCTCCTCAAAAAGCGTTTTCAGATCTTCGTTTGTACCATACCTTGGCGCGGTTTTGTAAAAATCTGAAACGTCATATCCGGCATCGCCGAAGGGGGATTCGAAGCAGGGATTCAGCCAGATGGCATTACACCCAAGCTCCTTTATATAATCCAGTTTTTCAATAATACCAGCGAAATCACCGATACCGTCTGCGTTTGTATCCTTAAATGATTGCGGATAGATTTCATAAAATACTGCATTATCAAGCCATTTTGCCATACATTTTCCTTTCCTTTCAAATGAAAGATTACAATATTGTCTTATATATGATATAATACGATTGAATCAGGGGCATTTCTACTGAAATGATACTGAATTATGATACGATACTACTTTCAAGGAGGTTTTATGAACCATTTAATCTACGAAGAAAAACGCTGTCACAGTTCGCTTTATGTTCCATACAGTTATTACCAATGCATCATCCCTGTTTATTACCCATATGTTCCTCTGCATTGGCACAATGAATTTGAAATCAATTTTGTCCATGAGGGCAGCGGTATTTTTAAATGTGATCAATCCACTTTTACAGTGAATCAGGGGGACATCATTGCAGTCCTGCCCAACAGACTCCATGCAATTACATCTGTTAATGATAGCAAGCTTGTTTATGACACCATAGTATTTAATCAATCCATGCTTTGCGGTAACGCCGATGATAGATGTTATGCGGTCTGCCTTTCCAATTTATTTGCTGAGGATACTGTCGCGAATATGCCGATTACCGCCAGCAGCCCTCATTATTCCGAAATCAGGGCATCCGTTGAAAACATGATGACATGTGCCAAAGAAAATAGCGGAATGATGGATCTGCTTTTAAAAAGTGAGCTGATGCGGACCTTCTGGTTGCTTATAAACAGCGGCAGCATACTGTATGGGGACTATAACCAAACTGTTTCGGATAAAAATATAAAAGACACCATTGAATATATAAAAGACCATTATAACACAGGGCTGTCGGTAAAAAGTCTTGCTCAAAATGTTCATTTAAGCGAGAGCTATTTTATGGGGAAATTCAGACGTGTGACAGGAATGGGCGTGATAGAATATGTGAATATCATACGCATTAAAGCTGCCTGCGGATTGCTGGTAAATTCAGATTTTTCTTCTGCGCAGATTGCATTTGAAGTGGGGTTCAGAAACCTGTCCAATTTTAACCGGCAGTTTAAAAAGATTGTTGGACATTCCCCGAGAGAATACAGAAAAGCCATGCAATCGCATTGGCCTTTGGGATAATCGTTAGCTTGCCTGAGCAAAGAATCCATCTGTTCTGTATTCTGTAAACCTTTTCCGGCTTTGCAGAACGTTGATGGCAAAGTGGTATAAAAATATCCGCACGGACTATTCCGTGCGGATACTTTTATACCAGGGAGCAGTATTAGAGGCCGGGAATGGAGATAAGAAAGACAAGCATCAGAAGATAGGGGAAAATAGAGATTGAGGTAATCGGGTGGAAAGGATACGTACAGAAGGGAAGAAAGCCAGTGAGAAAATAGCTATACGGCCGCAGTCAGATCTGTAATTTCGTCGTCCACTCTGAACCAGTCAAAATCGACATATCCCCCAGTTGTCTGGGTAGAATAATTGAAAAGAGCAAAGCGGTATCCCATAAAATGCGTTCCATAATACTGCATGCTCAGCCGGTCGCCAATCCGCGTCCAGTTTTCTCCATCCAGGCTGTAATAGAAATACGCTTTATCGGCAGCATTTCTGAAGTCAAAGTCAATCTTGAGATAAACAACGTCCTGGTCGATATCGACCGTCTCTGCTTCCCGATCCTGCTCTCCCATAGACCGAACCATGACCAACTGTTTTTTTCCGGATTCCATTTTTACGCCGACAAAGCCATACAGTTCCGCCAGCGCGCCCAGCCCGGCGACATCACCATCCTGCATATTGGTGGTGTCCAGGGAAACATAACCAGAACAGACAGGGCCGAACGTACGCTGTGTCAGGGTGTTTCTTGCATCCGTCAGCCGGGTGCTGAGACTGCCGGTCCTAAGCCGCAGATATCCTTCCCGTTCGGTCAGGGACCAGTACCGGTTATCCGGGTTATGATTCCACTGCCATTCCAGACCGAGATTAGAACCGTTGTATTGCTTCTCCGGGTTATCCGACGACAGGGTGTGATAGCTTCTGGTAATCTGACTTTGGATGAATTCGTCATCGGTAACAACACCTTTTTTTTCAAATCCCGGGAACGGGATTTCCATCTCTAACGGCGCCTTATTGTCAATACCTAATACCGGCCAGTTGTCCTCCCACTCCACCGGCATCAGAACCGGTGTGCGTCCGACAGCTCCGTGATCCTGGAAAAGCATGGCGTACCATTTCCCGTCAGAGGCTTCCAAAATGCCGCCCTGCGCAACGCCTGCGTTGGCAAATCCCATATTGTCGTCCAGCACAATTTTCATTTCATACGGACCATCAATCTGTTCGGAACGGTAACAGAGCTGTGTGCGCCGGCCGTTTTCAGGCCAGGTGATCAAAAACAGATAATAATACCCGTTGATTTTATACATATGCGCGCCTTCTCCACCCAACCCCTCTTCGGTCAGGCTGGCATTTTCCACGATCACCCGTTTGGTTCCTTCCTTAATCGCGGAGCAGTCACTTTCCAATTCCACCATCCAGATCTGCTTTCCGCCGTAAACCATATAAACCCGTCCGTCATCATCAAACAACAGGCTCATATCGTGAAACGACTCGTTAAACTCATATCGGTCCCATTTTCCGTTTTCAATATCGGTGGTATAATAAATATAGGATTTTCCAGTGGTATAAGACAGAAATCCGACATAGAACATGCCGTCATGATAACGCAGTGTACTGGCCCAGGAACCTTTTCCATAGGCATTCTGTCCATTTTTCAGTGTAAAGCTGTCGCTGTCATCCAATGTGTCGTACACATAGTTGACAATTTCCCAATTCACCAGATCATAGGATTTCATGACCGGACAACCTGGAGAAAGATGCATCGTGGTGCTGGTCATATAATATGCGTCATCCACCCGGATCACATCTACATCGGGAACATCCGCAAAAATTACGGGGTTTGTAAAACGGCCGTCATCGGTCGCCGTCGAAGCGATATCCGATTTTTTAATGTTTTCATCCAACATCATTACTTCACCTGTTTCTTCTGTTTTTTCCTGACTCCGCAGGATGGTACCCAGTATGCCCGCTGTCACGATCACGCAAAGCAAAATTCCTCCTGCAATTATCTTTTTCAAAATTATCACCTGCCTATATCAATTTTTTGCCAAACTGCATACCATCGCCGGTCTGCAGGCTGTTCCTCCTTTCTTCTGTTTGCTATACCTGAACGTTCGCGTGGTATACCCATACTATACCATAATCAGGAAACCGTTTCAATCTGTATTTTCCTTTTATTCTATTTTTTTTCTTTAACAGATGGTGGGGAAACAAAGAAAATCTGCAGGCATCTATTGCCAATGTGGGTACAGTATCCTATAATAGAAAAAGATACAGCAGGGGATTTCCCGACCGTCGGGCAAGGTTCGCTGCAAAAAAAACAGGAAAAGGGGCATGGATATGGAAAGGCCGGTAGCCGTGATCACCGGGGCAAGTAAAGGAATTGGAAAGCAGATTGCGATCAGTATGGCGCAGGCGGGATACGATGTAGCGGTGAATTACTGCAGTGACCGTGCCGGTGCGGAGGATACCTGCCGGCAGGCAGAGGCGTATGGCGCCAAAACCCTGCTGGTACAGGCGGATGTCGGCAGCGTTTCGGAAATCGCCGGTATGTTTGAGCAGATTGAAGCAGTATTTCCCAACATTCAGGTCTGGGTCAATAATGCCGGCATCAGCGATGAGGCATATTTTGAAGACACAACCGAAGAATTTTTCGATCGGATGACCCGTGTAGACTGGAAAGGGGTTTACTTCTGTTCCCAATATGCGGCCAGGCATATGGAGAGCCGCGGCATTCATGGAGTCATTGTCAATATTACCTCAAATCAGGCTGACGGATGCTGGCCAAGGGCCACGGTATATGCGCCGACCAAGGCGGCAGTGCTCAAATTTACCAAAAATGCGGCGATGGAACTTTCACTTAAAGGCATCCGGATGGTTGCCGTCGCGCCGGGTTACACCAACGTTGGCTGGCCCGAGGGGGATATTCGCCTGGAAGCGGCGGAACGGCTGCCGATGAAACGATTTGCAACCACAGAAGAAGTGGCGCAGGCTGTGGTATACCTGACATCTCCGCAGGCGGCCTATATTACTGGAAGCTGCCTGACGATCGACGGGGGTGCGACACTGCCGGTCGTTGCGGCAAATGATTTTGTCAAATAGAGGGATGGTGGCATGGAACAGGAAGATCGCTTTTTTAATCCGCTTCTGCAAGGGGATAGCGGTGCGCTCAAACGCGCGCTTTACAAATCCATGGGGTTTACGGATCATCAGCTGAAAAAGCCGCTGATCGCTGTTGTGAACTCGTATACCAATGCAACGCCCGGACATTTCCATCTGGATACGCTCTGCGAGCAGGTACAGAAAGGGATTGTTTCCGCTGGAGGTACTGCGATGGTTTTCAGTACCATCGCGCCCTGTGACGGGATTGCCGAAGGGCATACCGGGATGCGGTATATTTTGCCGGCGCGGGACCTGATCGCTTCTTCCGTGGAGGTGATGGTCAGGGCGCACCGGTTTGACGGAATGGTACTGCTTGGCTCCTGTGATAAAATCGTACCGGGGATACTGATCGCCATGGCCCGGCTGGACATACCGGCTGTTTTTCTCAACGGCGGCCCGATGCTGCCAGCTTCTTATCAGGGAAAGGATTACGACGGAAATATTGTCACAGAAGCGATTGGCTGGAAGCAGCAGGGAAAAATTGATGCGGCGGAGTTCCGGCGGATTGAAGATCTGGCAGAACCCTGCGCAGGTTCCTGTGCCATGCTGGGGACGGCAAACACCATGGGCTGTCTGGCCGAGGCAATGGGCCTGTCCCTGCCGGGCAGCGCGACGATTCCGGCTATCCTTGCCGCCCGGCAGCGTGCGGCTTTTGAAACCGGAGAAGCAGTGATGGAACTGGTGCGCCGCGGGATCACAGCCCGGCAGATTCTGACGCAGGAGGCAATCGAAAACGCGATCTCTGTCTTGATGGCAATGGGCGGATCGACCAATGCCATTATGCATTTACAGGCGATTGCCTATGAGGCGGGGCTGGGAATGCTGCCGCTTTCCCTGTTTGACCGGTTCAGCCAAAAGATCCCGCAGATTGCTTCCGTTTATCCTGCATCTGCTTATGATATGGTGGATTTTTATGAAGCGGGCGGTATTCCTGCAGTGATGAAGGAGCTGCTTGTGCTGCTGCATGAAGACGTCATCACCGTTACGGGGAAAACATTGCAGGAAAACCTGTCCGTATTTCCGTATTCCTCCCGACGGGAGGTGATCCGCACCATCGGGGATCCTTTTTCGGCGCAGGGAGGCGTTGCGGTGTTAACCGGTAATTTAGCGCCACTGGGCGCAGTGGTTAAACCGGCTGCGATTCCCGAACCCCTGATGGACTGGATCGGTCCTGCCCAGATTTTTAATGATGAACAGGAAGCGGTTGAAAAAATTCTCGCCGGCCAGGTACGTCCGGGAACAGTTCTGGTTCTTCGCTATGAGGGACCGAAGGGGGGACCCGGAATGCCCGAAATGTATCGCCCGATGAAGGTGTTGGAAGGCATGGGACTGTCCGATTCCTGCGCGCTGATCACCGATGGCCGCTTTTCCGGTTCCAACCGCGGCTGTTTTGTTGGCCATATTTCTCCCGAGGCCTATGAAGGCGGCCCGCTTGGGCTGGTTCGGGATGGGGACAGAATCCGAATTGATGTCCCCAACAGAAAATTGGAATTATTGGTATCGGAAACGGAGTTGGCACAGCGCCGGGTGGGATGGAAACCGGTCGAAAAAATTCTGGAGCCGGGATATCTCAACACCTACCGGAGGCTCAGCCGGTCGGCAGCAGAAGGCGCGGTTGTAGAATAGGAAAGGCGGAAAAGCATGCTTACATGGAAAGATGACAGAGAACTGTTTCAGATCATTCGCCGGCATTTGTATTCGGCTGTGGTCGGGGATATTTTGGATAAGATGGGTTACACCCATCAGTTTTTGCCGGCCAGAATCCAGCCGCTGCGGCCGGATATGATCCTGGCCGGCCGGGCAATGCCGGCGCTGGAAGCCGATGCAGTCGGCGGGCAGGGTCGGCATAACGAGGTGCTGAAAAAATCCTTTGGGTTGATGCTGGAAGCGCTCGACGATTTAAAAGAAGATGAAATCTATATCTGTACAGGCGCCTCCCCGACCTATGCGCTTTGGGGGGAGCTGATGTGCACCCGCGCAAAAATGTTGGGCGCTGCGGGCGCTGTCATGAACGGATATTCCAGGGACACAAAAGGAATTCTGGAACTGGATTTCCCTGTGTTTTCCTACGGGCGGTATGCCCAGGACCAGGCGCCGCGGGGGATGGTTGTCGATTATCGGGTGCCGATTGAAATTGAAGGGGTCCGGATCCGGCCGGGAGATATTCTGGTCGGAGATTGCGACGGGGTTGTCGCTGTCCCGCAGGAAGCGGAAACAGAGGTGATTCGGCAGGCCTATGAAAAGGCAATGGGGGAAAATCTCGTGCGTAAGGCTATTCAGCAGGGCATGAGCGCCAGGGAAGCCTTTGAAAAATATGGGATTATGTAATGCGAGGGGGAAAAACAATGTCTGTTTTTGACCATATTTCCGCAGAATCTGCTGGTATTTCTATATGGGAAGCGGAGGGACAGGTTGTTCTCTATAACCGGTATGCAGCGGTGGCTGTGAACCTGACGGATGGGACCTATGCGGCATGTCGCCTGTCCGACCGGCAGGTGATTGTACAGCAGGCGAGCTTTTCCGTCAACGATTACTCCTCCACACGGGACGGAGGCTGTTGCAGCTATACGGCGGAAGGCTTTTCCGACGAATTGGGAGAGGGACAAAGAGTCCGGGTAAAGGCGGAAAAGGAAGGAGAGCCGACCCTGTTTTTGACCATCGGTCTGTATGAGGACAGCGGACGGATTGTGCTCTGTACCGGGCTGCAAAATACAATGGACCGGGCAATACAGGTACGGGAGATGAAGCCTTTGGACGGTCGGGCATATGCCGGATGGCATCCTGAACATCTCAGCATGCTCGATGGCAACGGAGGCGCTTTTGAAACCAGGGTACTGCATGAAGGAGAACTTTGCAGCCGCAACAACGGACTGCTGGCCTTTACAGAGAAAGGACAGACCCGCGCACTGGTGCTGGGCGGGCTTTCCTATGAGGATTTTGCCAAATATGTAAAGATTCTGCCGGAAGAGGACGGAGCAAAACTGTCTCTGTATGCGGAAGATCCCTATGGGCGGCTGACCGATCCGGGCAGCCTGTATTTTCCGGAAAAAGACCGGTATTATCTGGATTTTACAACGGATGATCCGTTTGCTGCGCTGGAAGTATATGCGCGGGCGCTGCGTTTGGCGCAGCATGCCGTGCCAAACGCCTATCATTTTCCAAGCGTCTGTATGTGGTATGCGGAATTTTACGATATGCTCAACCACAGCAAGGAGAAGATCAATACATCCGCCGGTGCGGTGGAGCAAATGCGGAAAATTGCACAGACAGGGTTTCTGAAATATTCTCCGGTGGCTGTTCGGCTGGTGCCCGACTATTACGGACTGGAACATCGCGGTGGAAATCTCCAGCAGGGTTGGTGGGATGACGCTCACTGGCAAAAATACCAGGATCCGGTGGAGGGAAACGGAAAATATGTTCCACCCTATGAGACAACGGAAAAATGGGCCGGTGCGGTGACAGAGCTGGGCGGCATTCCGTTAAGCTATTTACAAACCAGCGTGATCTCTCAGGACTATGCAGAGGCTCTTCCTGAACATACCCTTTTCAACGCAGGGAATTACCGGGAAAATGAGTGGCTGAACGGTTCCTATTCTCCGGAGGTTGGCTATGATTTTACAGATCCGGGCTTTGAGGAGCATCTGCGGACAGTTTACAGCCATTTGTGGCAGGCGGGGCTGCGGGGACTGATGTTTGATTATCCCGGAACCGCCTGGGATGTGCAGGGCGGTTTTGAAGATCCGCATGCGACGACAGCCCGCAATTACCGGAATGTTTTCCGGATTGCCAAAGAGAATCTGGGACCGGACAGCTGGATCGATGAGCGAGGATTTGAAACGGGACTGGATCTTACACTGGGCTATGTGGATTCCCAGCGGACCGAGGACGATACTGCCGACATGCCGCCCGAAATGGTGGCCCGGTGCGGTCTGCGCTGGTATAAAAACCGCGTGGTCACCAATTATGATATGGACAGCAAAGACCTGATGCGCGCCCAGTCTTTGGATGAACTGCGTACATTAGTGACCATGGCCTATGTGGTATCAGGCCGTCTTTTGCTGGCAAACGGGTTTGAAAATCTGGATACGGATACCCGTTATGTTCTGTCCCGTACATACCCTCAGCACGCATTTCCCCAGAGTTTCCGGCCGGTTGACGCATTTGTGCGGGACGGCGCGCCCGAAGTATATGCGCTGCCTGTGCCGGATGGCCGGGTCATCGTTGTTTTTTACAACGGAGACCGGCAGCATGGGAAAACGGTTTCCGTGCCGCTGTCCGCGCCTTTATATGAAGGCGGGCTGGAGCTGGATCCGGCAGCGACATATGAGGTATATGATTTCTGGAACGACCGGTATGTGGGCAGGATTGCAGGAAACGCTGCCCTTGCACAGCATCTGCGTAAGGGGGAGAGCCGGGTATTTTCTCTTTGCCGTGCAGCGGAACAGCCGCTGTTTTTGTCGGACAATCGCCATATTTTACAGGGTGTGGTCGAGACAAGGAACCTGGAATGGAAGGACGGATGTCTGTCCGGTATGTCCGACCTTGTGGCAGAGGAAGATTTTGTATTGACGGTCAAACTGCCGGATGGGAAACATTACACCGCTCAGCTCGATGCGGAAGGATGCAGCTGCCAGGTACAATGGAACCGGTTTGATCAGATCATCCGGGCAGTGCTGGTCAGCAGAGAGAACCGGACGGTACGCTGGCAGCTGCGCCTACAGGAAGAGCAGGATTCGGAGCCTCCGGTACCGTTGGAACAGAACTGCCTGTTGCAGGCTATGTATGATACGGAAAACTATGGGGTCATCCTGCGCTGGAGGGGACAGCCGGGCTGCCGGTATCAGGTGCATAAATCCAGTCAGCCAGGTTTTACGCCATCCCCCCTGACATGGATCGGAGAAACGGCGGAGAATCAATATACAGACTACCAGGCTGACAATGGCCGGCTTCATTATTACCGGCTGGTGATACAGAATACGCATGGGCAGGCGGTTTATTCCTGTGAGGCATCCTGCAGGGTGGACTTCATCAATCCGGTCCTTGTACAAGAGCCGGATCGGGTGACCGGGGGACAATGGGTTGGGCATTACGGACGGTCCGGTTATTCCCTCCGCGGCTTTCGAAATACCGGCCATTTGGAGCGACTTCCGGATTATATCGAAAAGATTGAATGCACAGGTACGGTAAAATATTTGCAGGCAGAGGGGCTGGAAACAGTCCTGCTCTCTGCGCCGGACGGGCGGCCGGAAACAGGGGCGGGATATGATTCCAGCACGGGAATCCTTCAGTATACCATTCATGCAAAAGATCATGCGCTACATCGGATGACGCTGTATATGGCAGATTATCCGCAAAGCGGGTTCGGGATCATCTGTAAAGACCGCCGGATGGCCGTTGATATTAAAACCCCGGCTGGACAGATTTTTGCAGAACAGATTTCCGTGGAGGACTTTAAACAGGGGATGTATCTCTCCTTTACCTATCAGGGCTCTGTCACGTTGACGATTCATAATCAAATCACTTTGGGCCTTTGCGATGCGGTCTGCTCCGGTATCTTTTTTGATGAGCCGGATGCGGCAGACGGACAATAAAAGGAGAGTGAGATCTATGTGGGCTGTTTATGCACTTTTGTCGGCTCTCTTTGCCTCTCTGACAGCGATTCTGGCTAAAATCGGAATGGATGGGATCCCTTCTAATCTGGCCACAGCGATCCGTACCATCGTGGTGTTGGTCATGGCATGGCTGGTGGTGCTGGTGGCCGGCCAGCACCGGCAGATTGGTCAGCTGACCGGCAGAAATTTTGCATTTCTGATCCTGTCCGGCATTACCACCGGTTTGTCCTGGCTTTTTTATTTCCATGCGCTTCAGACAGGGGATGCCTCCAAGGTGGTGCCGATTGATAAATTCAGCGTGGTGCTGACCATGATTTTGGCTTTTATCTTTTTAAAGGAACAGGCGGATATCAAAACCATCGTTGGCGGACTGCTCATTACGGCTGGAACTTTTGTCATGATTTTAAAATAGGCACGGAGAACAGAGAAGCCTCAACACAGCGTCTCCAGGCCGGGCTTCGGTACCTGGTGCATCCAGTGTATATTCCTGGATGGATTTTATGATAATAGGAATGGAAGCGAACAAAGCCTGACACGCAGAGAGACAACAGGCGGGATAAATATCAGAAAGGTCGATTGAAATAAACATGTATGATGTTGTGATTATCGGGGGCGGTATTGGAGGGATGATGTGCGCATACCGCATATTGGAGCACCGCCCGAATGCAAAGGTTGTCATTTTGGAAAAAGGCCATGATCTGGAACACAGGATTTGTCCTATTGTTGCGGGCAGGACAAAGACCTGTGTACGCTGCTCTTCCTGTGCCATTATGGAGGGACTGGCTGGTGCGGGCGCTTTTTCAGATGGGAAATATATCATTTCGCATGAGTACGGCGGTTGGCTGCCCGATTTCCTGCCGCAGGAGACAGTACTGAACTATATTGAACAGGCCGACAGGATTCTGGTTTCCTTTGGGGCGACAGAGGAACGGTTTGAGCCGGATAATGCGCTGAAACTCACCTGTCTGCAATATGATCTGCACATGCAGCAGGCGATTGTGAAGCACCTTGGGACAGATGCCAATTTTTCTACCATGCAGCATATGGCAAGAAGCCTGCAGGGACGCTGTGACATTTGGGTCCAAACAGAAGTCACCGATGTGGAGAAAGAGACCCATACAGTTCATTTCATCCGGGACGGAAAGGCACAGACGGTAACGGCGGATCAGATTGTATTTGCAGTCGGACGGGTCGGCAGCCGGTTTTTCAGCAAATGGTGCGCCGACAATCAGGTACCGATGCAGAACAATCAGGTGGATATCGGCGTGCGGGTCGAACTGCCTGCGATCGTCTGGGAGGCTTTTTCCAAAAAAATTTATGAACCGAAAATCTGGTATCGCAGCAAAGCTTATGGTGACACGACCCGTATGTTCTGTTTCAACGAGCGGGGACTTGTTGTCACCGAAAACACAAACGGGGTGCTGACAGTCAATGGACATGCCTATAAAGATGCAGAGCGTAAAACAGAAAATTCCAATTTTGCGCTTCTCTCCACGATCCGTTTTACCAGTCCGTTTAAAGAGCCGATCGAATATGCACGCCATGTGGCTGCGCTGGCCAATCTGATCAGCGGCGGCAGTGTGCTGGTACAGCGGTTGGGTGATCTGGAACGGGGAAGACGGACAGATGAAAAGCGCTTGCAGCAGAGCACCACACGTCCGACGCTTGCGGCGGTAGCAGGAGACCTTTCTCTGTGCCTGCCCAAACGCCAGCTTGACAATATCATCGAGACGCTGCACGCTCTGGATCAGGTAGCGCCTGGTACGGCGAATTATGATACGCTTCTTTATGGAATCGAATGTAAATATTACTCTGCCCGCCCGGAGACCGAGGATTTTGAGCTGTTGGGCTGCAAAGGTATTTTTGCGATTGGAGACGGCGCGGGATTTACCCGTTCCCTGTCTCAGGCCTCCGCACATGGCTTATATATTGCCGATAAAATCTGCCGGAAGATCAAAGGATAACGGTAACTGCGACGGCAAAAAAAGGGGGCCGAATCTGTTGGTTATCCAGACAGACCGGCCCCGCATTACAAATTTTTCACCGCCGCAAACGCAATCAAAACTGTGAAAACTGTAATGCCTTCCTAGTATCTGCGGGAGCAAAAAAAATACACATGGAAATTTTTTCAGGGTCATGCTGTTTTAAACTTTCTTATTTCTTTGCTTCAGCCGGCAGATAAAATGGGAAAAAGTACTTGCTTTTATCTAACGGATATGCTATACTTTAACAGTATTCGTGTTTATACCGTCATGAAGATATGCAGTTTGAGCGGATAGCAGAAATAACAGCGGAGAGACTGGTTTTTAAAAGGTTCTTTGCCGCAGTGATAAGAGTCAATCAATATGGAGGTTTCGGAATGAGCGTTTGGGAATGGATTTCCGGTATTTTGTTACTGGTAACAGGTATCTTTTTAATTGTCGTTGTTATGTTGCAGGAGAGCAAACAGAACGGTTTGTCAGGTTCGATCAGCGGCGGCAACACAGAGTCTTATATGGATCGGACCGGAGGAGGAAGAACCAAAGAGCAGATGCTCAAACGGCTGACAAAAATTGCGGCGATTGTCTTTTTTGTTTTAGTTTTAGCTGTTAATTTAGCTGTTTTATTCCAGTAAAAAAAGCCCTGCATATGCAGGGCTTTTTTATTGGAATAAAACGCCTGGCTTCCGGCGGAAAACAGGTTGTCTGCGAAGGGAATCATCAAAATCCGGCGGCATACGATGGGGACTGTCAGGAACTTTCTGGGATGCCGGGTGATCCGGTTCAATCCAGGGCATGCTATAGTAAGGCAGCAGGCAAATCGACACGAACAACACACAACGAAAACCTGAAAATGGATCGTCTGGATGGATTTACAGAAAATAAGGGAGACAGATGCATGCAAAAAGACAAGTTAACAGAGAAACGGCGAAAACGGCGGTTGAAACAAAAGATCGAAAAGCGCCATCATGGACATTTGCGCAAAACACCCGATAAAAAGGCGGAGGCTACGGTCTGGATGTATATTTCCCGTGCCGGCAGAAAAGGGATTTCTATCCCGGAGATCAAACGGAAATATCATTTGAACGGTCAGGCCGCAGAGGACATGAAACTGGTTCTGGCAGCACTGCAGAGGCAGGGCAAAGTGATCTGTATTGACGGCAGGTACAGCCTGGCCGGCAGGTCAAAAAGAGACACGGCAACCATTGTCCGGACCGCCCGCACCTTTTGTTTTGCACAGAGGGAGGGGGAGGACCAGGATATTTTTATTCCTGGCCGGTATGCTATGGGCGCTATGGCGGGTGATATTGTTTCGATTCATCCGCTTCCCCGCCGGGGAGAAAGTGAAGAGGCGCAGGTAACAGCTGTGCTGCAATACGGTCCATCGCGTTTTACCGGCACCCTGGTCGGGCAGGGAAACCGGTATTTTGTCGATCCCGATCTCTTATCCAGAGACCTGATCCCGGTTTTGGGGGATGCGCTGGGAGGAGCGCAGGCCGGAGATAAGGTCCTGGCAGAAGTTATTTCCAGAGGTGTCCGGCACAAAGATCATGTCTGCCGGGTTGTGGACGCCTTTGGGGACGCATGGAGGGCGGCGTCCTGTGCCCAGGCTTACCTGGAAGTCAATCAAATCCGAAAGGATTTTCCAGATGACGTTTTAGCAGAGGCGCGGGAGGCCGCGATGCAGAAAATTCCGGCAGAAGAGCTGCAAGGGCGTTTAGATCTGCGGGAGGAAATCCTTTTTACCATTGACGGAGCGGACTCCAAGGATCTGGATGATGCGGTTTCGATTGCCCGTACGTCCGACGGATGGAAGCTGGGCGTGCATATTGCCGACGTTTCTTATTATGTACGGGAGGGAACCTTGCTCGATCAGGAGGCGCTGGCACGAGGGACCAGTATTTACTACGCCGATCAGGTGATTCCGATGCTGCCTCCGGATTTATCCAATGGGATATGTTCGTTAAATCCCGGAGAAGATCGGCTCAGTTTTTCCGCACTGTTGGATTTGGACCGTCAGGGACATTTGGTGGGCTACCGTTTCTGCAAGAGTGTGATTCGTTCCCGGGTCAAAGGGGTTTATCAGGAAATTAACCAGATTTTTGACCAGACAGCCGGTGAAGATATTTTGCAAAAATATGCGGGCCTGACAGATACCCTGTATCTGATGAGGGAGCTGGCCGCTTTATTATCCACGAACAAAAAGCAGAGAGGTGCACCCCAGATTGTAACCACCGAAAGCAAAATCAGCGTTTCCAGGGAGGGGATTGCCGACGCGGTTTATCCCCGGAAGCAGGGGGTTGCCGAAAGCATGATCGAAGAATTCATGCTGACGGCTAATGAGGCGGCGGCCAGTTTTGCGCTCGAGCATGGCATTCCATTTGTTTACAGGGTTCATGAACCCCCATCCCCTGAAAAACTGGCCGATTTAAAAGAACTGCTCGGACGGTTGGGGATACCGGCAGGTAAGCTTGCCCCCGGCGTTTCCCCAGGCGTGCTGGCAAACATACTCAAACAGGCTGAGAACACCCCTTTATTTCCCATCATCAACCGGCAGGTGCTTCGCTCTATGGCCAAGGCGAAATACAGCGTAGATCCGATTGGACATTATGGGCTGGCTCTGAAAAATTATGCACAGTTTACTTCCCCGATTCGCCGGTACCCGGATCTGGCGATTCATCGGGTACTTTCTGCCCTGTTGCGCGGTCAGAAAGCAGACAGTTTGCAGAAAAAATATGGAGCCTATACACGGGAAGCCGCCCGTTCGTCCACAGCGGCTGAATTGTCCGCGATCGCAGCAGAACGGATCTGTGAGGATTTTTATAAAGCAGAATATATGTCTGCGCATATCGGAGAGGTGTTTGAAGGCATCATTTCTTCAGTGACGCCCCAAGGACTTTATGTAGAACTGACGAATACTGTGGAGGGCTTGGTCCGGATCGAAACGCTTCCAGTTGGGCAGTATGAATACGATGGCTTTATGGAATTGAAGGAGACCCTGAGCGGACAGGCTTATCGAATTGGTGACCCGGTTTCGGTGCGTTGTACGGCCGCCAACGTCAGCACCGGCAATCTGGATTTTGAACTTGAAGGCGCTGCACAGACCACCTGAAACAGATACGTAACCGGATTCTGTCCACGCGCAGTCTGCAGAATGATAACAGCAGGCTGCGCATTTTTATTTCAGCAACAAAAAAGAAAGAAAAACAAAATCATAAATATCTGGGAAGCTGATGAAAATCATCAAGATTTTGACGAAATTTTGCAAAAAACTATAGGAATCGGTGGGGAAAAATGCTATAATAAAAACAATCTGCTTTCTTTGCAGTGACGGAACTTGATTCAAGGGAAGTACAAATACAATCGCGGAGGTATAGGCATGAGCGTATTTAACATCATATCCCTGCTGGGAGGCCTGGCGCTTTTCCTGTTCGGTATGAGCACGATGAGCACAGGACTGGAACGAGCTTCGGGCGGTAAACTGGAAAAAACACTGGAGCGCTTTACGAGTAATATTTTTAAAGGGGTTCTGCTGGGTACAGTTGTAACAGCCCTGATCCAAAGTTCGTCTGCTACAACGGTCATTGTTGTTGGATTGGTCAATGCCGGGATTTTAAAACTGACCCAGGCTGTAGGCATTATCATGGGTGCCAATATCGGAACGACCGTTACAGCCCAGCTGATCCGGTTAATGGGGATTGAAAGCGATAATCTGTTTTTGCAGATCATCAAGCCCTCTACATTGGCACCGATTGCGGCTGTGATCGGTATCCTTTTATTTATGTTTGCCAAACGTTCGGTTCAGAAAAACGCCGGCCTGATCTGCCTGGGTTTTGGTATCCTTTTCACCGGGTTGATGTCGATGGAGGAAGCGCTGGTGCCGCTTCGGGATTCCGCTGCGTTCGGCGCAGTGCTCGATTCCATTTCCGCATATCCGATCATTGTGTTAATCGGTGCCGCTATTTTTACCGCTATTATCCAGAGTTCCTCGGCATCGGTGGCGATTCTGCAAACGCTGAGTTCAACGGGTGCACTAAGCTATGCAACCTGTATACCAGCCATTCTTGGACAGAATATCGGAACCTGTATTACATCCATCATTTCCAGCGCAGGAGCAAACCGCAACGCCAAACGGGCAGCTATTATCCATTTATACTATAACCTGATTGGTTCGACTATCTTTTTTGTCGGCATGCTGGTCCTCCAGCAGTTCAACACATCATTCCAGTCTTTCCTGCAGACAACGATGGATGCGGGCAATATTGCCAATTTCCATACCATGTTTAATGTTGTGACAACGCTGCTGCTGCTTCCGTTTGCCAATCAGCTGGTTAAGCTTGCCACTATTACCCTCAAAGATAAAAAGGATGAGGGAGAAGCACAGCCCGATGTGCTGGATCCCCGTCTATTGGTTTCTCCGGGACTTGCCTTATCTCAGGCGGCCAATACCATTTCTAAAATGGCTCAATATGCAGAACGCAACTATACCTCCAGCGTCGAGATTTTTAATAATTACGATCAGAAAAAGGTAGACCGGTTTATGGAGTATGAGGACGCCATTGACCGGATGGAAGATCGTTTGGGAAATTACCTGCCCCAGCTGTCTGATAAGGATATATCCGAAAATGACAGTCGCCGGGTCACGCAGTACCTGCATTTGATCAGCGAATTTGAACGGATCGGCGATTATTCCATGAATATTGTAGAACTGGCCGCCCAGATGCGGGATAAAAAAGCATCATTTAGTTCTGTGGCGACTGAAGAACTCAATATCGCTTTCAGTGCGGTACAGGAAATTATCGGTCTGGCCCGACAGGCATATGAAACCAATGATCTGGAACAGACCGAACGGATTGAACCGCTGGAACAGACCATTGACGATATTATTGAAAATCTGAAAGACAAGCATATTGAACGATTGAAAAATGGGCTTTGTTCGGTTTATGCAGGCGTTACGTTCTTAGACCTGATGACCAATGTGGAACGGATTTCGGACCACTGTTCTAACATCGGAACCTATATCATGGTCTATAATCATACATCCGGGGACGATATTAACCGGCACGAATATATTTCAGCCCTGCATCACGGCGGGACAGAGAATTACAACCTGCTCCGGGAAGAATATAAGAAAAAATATCTGGAAAAATTGAATGGATAAGTTACAAGATATAGTTTTTCACGGGAGATGACAGACCGGCAGATTCTATGGCCTGTTTCCTGGGGCGATGGATTGACTGCTGTAGACAGAAAGGGCGATATGCAATGAAAAAAGTGCGGATTACCGTGCTGAAAACAACGTTGGACAAAGAGCTGGCGCTGGAATATGGTGCGGAAGGACTGACGGTATGTCCTATGATGCGTGCAGGAGAGGTTTTTTACGCGGATTACGCCAAGCCAGAGGGATTTTGCGATGAAGCCTGGAAAGCGATTTATCAATATGTATTTGCGCTGGCGCACGGGATGGGGAAAGAGCTTTTTTATTATGGCGACTGGATCCGGCAACCGGGCGTTGCGATTTGCAGCTGCAACGATGGGCTGCGGCCGGTTATCTTTAAGCTGGAGGCGACGGATCAGGAAGCGCATATGGAATACACCCCTGTTGTATAGAAAATATGGCCAGGGAGGCGGAGTTTCCCAAACCAGGCAATACCGCCGGATACGGGAAAGCACAGAACTGCCGCCGGCAAGAGGTTTCATATCAAAATATGGTTTTAGAAGGGAGAGGCTTTATCAGCCTCTCCTTCGCTTTTTTATCCTTTTGTCTAAAATCCCTTGACATATATCGATGATCTATCTATAATATAGATAGATCATCGATATATAAATTGCCTGTAATCAGAAAGGAGATTCGTATCCATGGATAAAAGTCTGCTGGCGGGAAGCACAACCGTTTTAATTTTAAAACTGTTGGAGGATCAAGATATGTACGGGTATCAAATGATTTCCAGTCTGGCCGAACGGTCCAATCATACCTTTGATTTAAAAGCGGGAACATTATATCCGCTTTTGCACAATCTTGAAAAGAACGGGATCGTTGAATCGTACGAGAAAATTGCAGAAAATGAGCGTACCAGAAAATATTATCATTTGACCAGAAACGGTAAGAAGTATTTAAAAGAAAAAGAAGCGGAATGGTATGCATATTCCAACGCGGTCAACAGTGTTTTAAGAGGGGGATTATGCTATGCAGAATGACAAAATTGTAGAGTACTGCACGACGGTATGCAGTCAAATCCGTTGGAAAAAGTCTCATAAAAAAATTTTTAGTGAATTACAAAATCATTTACTCGAACAACGTGATGCATTTGTAGAGATGGGGGATTCGATACAGGAGGCAACGGATAAGGCGATTTTGGATTTTGGAGACCCGGTCTGTATCGGTATGGATTTGGATCGGGTTCACAGACCAAAAAGTCAGTACCCTCTCATGATTCTGCTGGTTCTTTTTTGCCTGTTTGGCGGGTTACTCCAGTTTTTCTGTATCCAGTCCACGTCTGCAATTGCAGACATGATTCCGCAGGCAGTTTCCTATTTGATCGGGTTTGCCATATTGATGGCCGCCTATTTTATTGATTTCTCCATACTGTCGAGATATTCCTTACCGATTGCCATCTGTACGCTTGCCGTTGTGCTGATAGCATGCATCCCTTCGTCTGGGCGTCATTTAAAATATTATATTGTCTGGCTGTATCCCATTGCCGTTTCCTGCGCCATTTATTATTTCAGAACAAAAGGATATGCCGGGCTTACCGCCAGCACCCTTTTTTTACTGCTGCTCATCATTTGCTCTTTATTCACCAATCGCATCATGGGTGTTTTTCTGTGCCTGTTTTCCGGTTTGGTTCTGCTGCCTTTAAGCGTTTTTAAAGGATGGTTTCATGTCAGAAAAATTTATGGTTTCATGATTTGTATGACGCCCTGTCTTTTACTGCTGCTGACAGCCTGTGCGGTGTATCTGTCGGGGGCTGGGCGGACAGGTGATGAATATATTTCCGGTTTGTTGCAGGAAATCGTTCAAAACGCTTCATGGCTTGGCATGGGCCGTACATTGTCCAGCCCCTTTCCGTCGATGTTCCATACAGATTATATTTTAGCCTATTTATTATATCGTCATGGCTGGATCCCCCTGGTCACCGTGATTGCACTGCTGTATTCGTTTGTAGCCGTGTGCATCTGGTCCGCCGCCAGACAGAAAAGCATGTTTGGAAAACTGATTGCGGTTTCCATTGCAGGTGTTTTTGCAATACAAATCACCGTTTATGCACTATCAAATTTAGGCGTAATCCGCCCTTATGTTTCCACGATCCTGCCCTTTATATCATACGGTTCTTTCGCGAATATAATCAACTTTGCCTTACTGGGGCTTTTGCTGTCCATATTCAGAAATGGGGAAGTGATGGATGACCGGGTGGCTAAACCGATCCTGACACGGGCAGGATGGAAACGAATCAGGGCCATAATCCATTACGAAGAGACAAACGGGCAATGAAACCGGGGATTTCGGCGCAGAGAATGTTTGGATAACATGGGTAACAGGTCAGAAATCGGGAACCTAAAAATGAGAACAGCCACCGGTTTTCCGGTGGCTGTTGTTCTATATGCTTTAACGGATTATTCACTCCAAAGGATGCAGGGATGGCCACAGAGTAAGACTTTAACGGCTGTAATAAACCACAATGGTCCGTCTTTGTCCGGTATAGGCATCCTGCGCCTGAATAACGACGCCGTTGCGGCTTAAAAACTCGCCGAAAGAGGCCCCTTTCAGCTTTCCGCGAAATGCCTCTCCGCCATTGCAATATACAGCGATGTCTTCAGCCAAAATGCTGATGACACCCCCTTCTCCAAGAATCGTCTCTGTATAATCAGCCGGATTTCGTTCGGATACCCGGTTGACTGGCTTTTCATGTACCCGCGCGATCACTTCCCGGCGCGCTTTTTCTTCTTCCCGTTTCTTTTTATTAAAAAAAATCGGCATATTTACTCTCTGCTTACATCAAACCGCAGTCATCATAATCTTTCCATTTTTCATTATAGGCGCGGTCACTGAAGAAACGGTAGACAAAATAGGCTGTAGTCGAAGCGATGGCGGCCACCGCCAACAGGAGCGAAAATACGCGGACAAAGCTTCGATCAATCTGTTCTTTTTCTTTCATAGCGATTACCTCCGTTCAGGATTGCTTTTTCAATTAGGATTGGAACGTATCAGACACGCCGTCTCTTTTTATGATAATCAATTTTTAAGGAAAAGTCAACAAAAAAAAGAAAATCCCTGCCGGGTAATTATAGAAAAGTATACAGAAAAACAAAAAGCCGTCCTGAATGGACGGCTTTAATCTTTTATGCATTTGCGTTATTGAGCTTTTTCGCCAGCTGCGATTTCTTTCTAGCAGCGGCATTCTTATGAAGAATCCCTTTTGCGCAGGCCTGATCAACACGTTTGATCGCCAGACGAATAGCATCCTGCTTGTTGTCCGCATTCTGGCTGACAGCCAAATCCGCTTTTTTTATAACGGTACGAAGATTGGAACGTCTAGCTTTATTCCGCTCATTGCGAACCTTATTTACCAATACTCTCTTTTTCGCAGATTTAATATTCGGCATATTGGCACCTCCTTCTTGTTTCCACCATATATCGTATGGAAAATTCCGCATAAAGCACAGAATATCCCGCAAACTAAATGGTGTATGGATCCACTCGGTGAACCGCTGAGACACACACAGCTCACCGACAATACTCATAATCATAGCATCTTTTGATAGAAAATGCAAGTGAAAAACAAAATAAATTTAAAAAAATAATCAGGAGGTTTCCTATGCAAAATTGCAGAACAGATCTGGCGTTGGAAAGTCTGGAGGCGGCCGGTGAAACAGGTACAGCATCCATACCGGGCGTAAACAGTTGGGAAGAAGAAAAAGAAGGAATCCGTATTACAACGGTGGAAATTACCCATGCAGAGGCAGAAAAACGGTTGGGCAAGCCCTGCGGCAAGTATGTCACCCTACAAACCCAGGGACTTGGGCGGTTTACGGGGAATTTTGAAGGGGAAGCCTCTGTGATTGCTGAGCAGATCGCAGGATTCCTCCCGGAGCAGGGGCTGGTTTTAGTGATCGGACTTGGAAATTCGGAAATTACACCTGATGCGTTAGGCCCATACTGCATTGCCGATACCCTGGCTACCCGGCATCTTTCCGGAGAAACGGCCCGCGCTGCAGGATTGGATGGGCTGCGCCCGGTTGCTGCTTTAGCGCCGGGTGTTCTGGGACAAACAGGGATGGAGGCAGCTGAAGTGGCCGAAAGCGTCTGCGGTACGCTTCATCCGGCCGCGGTAATCGCTGTCGATGCACTGGCTTCCCGAAGCATAGATCGGCTGGCCACCACCATTCAGATTTCGGATACTGGGATCTCTCCGGGTTCCGGCGTACAGAACCGGAGAAAAGAATTGTCAGTCCATACCCTGGGTGTACCGGTCATATCCATTGGTGTTCCGACCGTGGTAGACATGTCCACCATTGCCGAAGATCTGACCGGAAGTACAGAATCGGTTTCAGAAAAAGGGCGGCATATGATGGTTACACCCAGAGAAATTGATCAGGTGATCAAACAGGCGGCCAAAATGGTGGCTGCAGCACTGAATTTAGCCCTGCAGCCGACACTGAATATGGAAGATATTCTGTCCCTGACAGCGTAGACCGACAGCGCCGGCAAATTGCGGGACAGGGGCTATGCCCGCAGACAGGCCTAAAGGGATTCCTCAGGTGCAGAAGAGACAGAGGATTCCGGAATCGGAGAAAATGTACAGGACAGTTCCAGATCCGGAACGGCGAGGGAAATCGGCGCCAGCGTCTCTAAATCCAGATACAGAGAATAGCTGCCGCTGTCGGTTTCCCCGGTCAGTACATAGCCCAGATCTGTTTTTGTCATGGATTCTGCTGTCCCAGCGGCAGCCTCATCCAGCACCTGCGCAATCGAAGAGGCCAGGCTGACTTCCGGGTAATCGGCGGCATCAACATCAAACTGAAACCCCAAATAAGAGATTTGCACAGTCTGTCCATCAAAAGTAGCAGACAGCCCCTTCAGATGACTGGGGGATGTCAGTTCAATCTGATACAGTCCGGATGAATCCCGTACAATCTGTGCTTCGGCCTGAATATCCCGAAAAGTAATATCTGCATCCAGCCTGATTCCTTTGGCGAGATTTTCCGCAGCCGATTCAGGGGTTGCTGGCGGTGCCTCCGGCGTCCGGCAGCCGGTAAACAACAATCCGCCGCACAACAAAACAAGCACCGGCAAAGTCCATCTTTTTTTCAAAGCATGTTCAGCTCCTTTCCCGCCATATATATGCAAAGGAACGTCCGGATATGTCCGGACCGGGGAAGGAGTTGGCCCGCAGGGAACGTCCATCCGATACGCGCAGGATAAACGCTGAAAAAACTGCCGGGCGGTTATCCTGCCCGGCAGAAAAACAGATCCTGTCTGTTATGATCTTTGATAAGCAACTACAAACGCGCAAGCCATATCTGCGGTATGGGACAGACTGACAGAAAAAGAAAGCTTTCTGCGCTGCGCAATGTCCGCCGCTTTGCCTGTCAGATAAAAATAGGGACATCCTACCTCGTCCCGGAGAACCGAAACTTCACTGAGGGAAAATCCGCGCACACCGGTTCCCAGCGCTTTGGAAAAGGCTTCTTTTGCAGCAAAGTTAGCCGAGATCCGTTCCAGAGGACAGGAGCTCTTCATAAACAATTCCCGTTCCTGCACAGAAAAAATCCGTTTTAAAAAACGTGGATTTTGGAGACTGTGCGCAATCCTTGGGATGGAGACCAGGTCAACACCGGTCAGAATTTGCATGGCTCCCGTATCTCTCATAGATTTTGTATCTTTTGTGCAGGAAGAAATTTTTTGACCCCTTCCACGATCCGGATATCCGGATTGAAAACCAACAGGGTTTTGCCATATTTCCGGTGGGTAAAGGTAGCATAATAAGCGTTGGGGGCAGTTGGGGAGGAGCAGGCGAAGACTTTGGTGCGTTCTTCATCCTGTGCGTGTTCTGCCGCGTTATACAGGCCAAATTGTTCAAAGTCCCTGATATTAACTGTTAACAAACGGTTTCTTTTTCTCTGTGCGACAATTTTGTCAATATCAATTTCATCATTGGTCAGAATATATTCATATTCGATATTCAGGGAAGTCCAAAGATAGTATGCACCATACAAAACACCAGCGCTCAATAAATAGCCGATCATAGAAAAAACGCCCAGATAACGGGAAAAACGAATGATCAACACAAATAAAAGAGCACCTAAACCAACGATCCCCGCCCGTTTGAGCATATCGGCAGAAGTGCTTTGCTTTTTGACCAGTTGTTCCACAAAGGTATCCATATCTTTAATTCCTAAATCCTTTCTTTTTAAATTTTAGGGTATTTTATTCAGTATAGCACAAATATTGAACCAACGCAACTTTTATACTTTACTTAAAATGTTTTTTTTGTTATAATCATTCAGAGATATTGTCAATCAGCGGAAGGCGTAGCAGACCATGAAAAATACACATCATGTATCAAAAAAAAGTATTATTATTTTGGAAGTGGCGGCGTTTCTTCTGGCGTCCGTTGTTCTTGTTATACCCATGATTGTCCTGGAATCCGGCTCTGTTGCCTGGTGGGCGGTATTGCTGAGCGTGGCCGGCGTATGGGCGCTGTTTGCATTCTGGTATATTCCGGCCTGGTGGTATTCGATTCGTTATGCAGTGACAGATCACGTTATCTTTTATCAAAAGGGCGTTCTGTTTCGAACAACACAGGTGATGCGCCGGGAGCAGGTGCTGTTTGTCAGCCTGGTACGGGATCCGTTTACCCCAATCTTCGGTACCTGCTCGGTGATGGTCAGCGGGGCGGGAGCTTCCATGGTCATCAGCTTTTTGCGCTTGGAGGAAGGAAGAAAAATTGTAGAGTCCCTTTCGCCGGAAGGGCTTGCGGATTTATCCTGAGATGTTGTCAGACAAGGGTTATGTTGATTTTTGCAGAAAGGGGAAAGAGATGGAATACACACATCCACATCCGATCAATATTGTGGAAAACACATTTAAATATTGTTTCCTGCTTCTGCTTCCCTTTTTTCGCGTTCTTTTCTTTTACACACAGGGCTTTTATCAATGGGTGCGGGGCGCATGGTTTGACCTGTTGATCGTTTTGCTGATTATTCTGTTTGGATATATTCGCTGGGTATTTAATACATTTAAAGTTGCAAACCGGGGCATCTATGTCTCCAAAGGCATTTTTATCTGGCAGAAGCGCTTTATTCCCTATACCAATGTCGCTACGGTGATTGTGGAATCCCCTTTTTACTGGATGCCGATCCGGGCCGTACGGGTCACCCTGGACACCAATGCCGGCGGAAAGCACCGGTATGATGTTTCTCTCACCATGCGGCGGGAGGATGCGTTGAATTTAATGATGAAGTCCCAACTTCCGCTGCGGGGAAATGAGGGTATCCGTAAGACATACCGGCCCAAGAACTTTTATATCGGGGTTTTGTCCCTGTTGACCTCAAACAGCCTGAGCGGGGTGCTGTTTGCATCTGCGCTGATTTCTCAGACCGGCGATATTCTGGGGCGGGAATTTGAAAATCAGCTGGTTTCGCAGTTGACACAGATTGTGCATACCCTGGCCTTCGGCCTGCCGCCGGCCGCGGCGATTGTCGGTTACACGCTGCTGGGCGGATGGCTGGTAGGGTTCCTGCTGGGACTGATCCATCATAAAAATTTTACCGCCAGCAGGCAGGGGAACAGTTTATATATCAGTGAAGGATCCCTGATACGCAGATACTATTCGCTGGATGTGAAAAAGATTCATTTTGTACAGCTCAGGCAGTCTCTGACCACCAAGTTTTTAGGGTTGTTTATGGTGTTTGTCCATGTCTCCGGATATGGCAAACAGAAAAATTCCCTTGCCGTCCTGATGCCGGCGGCCACCCGCCGGGAGGCAGAACGCAATTTACAGCTTCTGCTGCCGGAGATGCCCTTTGACCGCACGGAGGTTCATCCCCATAAAGACGGAATCTGGGGATTCCTTTTCAAACCGCTGGTTTTGATTTTTGTGTTTTTGGCAGCGGCAATTTTTTTATACTGGTTTTTGCCCAGCTTTCGCGGTACGGTGGTATTTATGGCAATCATGGCAGAGATTCCCTGCATATGGTTTCTGATTTTAAAAATTACAGCATTTTCACATACGGGCATTGGATATACAGACGCAGTCTATACGCTCCGATATAGTTATGCCTATCGCTTGTATACCGTTTCTGTACCTGCAAATCGGGTGGTCAAGGTGCAGTTCAAACAAAATCCATGGCAGCATTTTTCTTCCAGCAACCATCGCTGTACGGTGGTTGTTTACACCTATGCCGAAGGCAGGCAGCGGCATGTTCTTCCCAATATGGACCGGGCCGAGGTGGAAGCTTTTTTCTCTATGCACGGGTTGGGAATCCAACCGGCAGAATAAAATCTCCAGATGGCAGATGTTCCATCCGGAGATTTTATTTGAACAGGGAAACGATGTCCCGAGATTTTGGGAGTCCACTCTGTCCGCGGATTGCATGAGACATCGAAACCCATGGGTTATTCCAGGGTTTTTCCATGAGGAAAAGTGCCGGCGCTTTTGCACGGTTTGCCAACCATCCGTATCGGGACCGGCAGGGCCTTTGAAAATCTGTTTCAGGATGGTATTCTAAGGATCGTCTGGTTGTGCAACCTCTAAAGCAGATACCCGTGGACCTGAAAACCGTCAAGACAGGCTGCATCGCTTGCCGGGCAGTCCGGATACCAGAGGGAAATGCCAGCCGATGGGAATCTTTTTGAAAAAAGTGCGCATAATAGCAGGGTGCAGCGAGGCTGCCGGTACGAATCAGAAAAACGAAATATGCGGCGTCCGGCAAAGACAGCGTCAAAAAGCGAAGATCTTTTTTTGAAAAGGCGGAGATATCCATGATGGAATTTGAAACAGCATTTGACCTGTTTTTAGGGAAAAGAGAATATGATCGGGTAGAAAATGCGCTCTTCCTGATGGCCCGTGCCGCTTTTGCGGCTGGGTGGACAGCGGCTGGTGGTGCAGCTCCTCCCGATCCCAAGATTATTGAGTTCCTTCCGGAACTGCGGCGTGAAATCGGAACAGGCAGAACGCAGAATACAGAAGGATAGAAAAATGAGAGATAAAAAGCCGTCTTTCCTCAGGAAAGACGGCTTTGATTCGTTTTCATGCCTTCAGGCAGCTGAGCGAAGCCAAACAAACAACCACCCGTCAAACGGGTGGTTATGATTATCTATCTGAAGAGGAGCAAACAGCCAGCCGGCATACGGCAGAGAGCGTAACATGAAAGCCTGCTGCAGCTGTATATCAGAGCTTGAGCTGTTCGCCCATATCCTCTTCACGCAGGAACGCACCTTTGGCGGGCAGGGTTTTGGTGCGGAACCGATGGGGATTGGCCAGGGCCTCCGGTGTATAAAGCTGCACGCTTTGTACGACACAGCCCTTATTCTGCGACATAACAGCAACGCCCTGGGTATCCCTTGTGGTTTTCAGGCTGATCATGGCAGAATCAAACAGCAGTTTGCGCTGACTGGTCGAAGTCAGGATGAATTCCTGTTCACCGGTTCCTGAGAAAACAGCCACAAGCGGGGACTTGTTGGAATAAGCCGGGGCCAATTTCCGCCGTTTTGTTTTGGTCTGGTATGCTTCCAGAGGGACTTTGGCTACTTTTCCATTTTCAAAGAAGAAAAGGATATGGCCAAGATAGTCTTTTGTCATCACCATGCCGGAAAGTTTTTCTCCTTCTTCAAAGCCCAGCTTTGCCGGAACATATTCTCCCAGCATACTGGCTTTGGCGTCGTCAAATTCACAGAGATTGGATTTATATACCTGTGCGCGGTCAGTGAAGAAGAGCAGTTCCGTATTATTGGTGGTTTCTGTCTGTATCTGAATCCGGTCATCTTCTTTAATTTTCTGCTCACCGCTCATCCGAAGGGACTGCGGCGTAATCTTTTTGAGATACCCTTGTTCGGTCAGGAACAGATGAACCGGATAATCCGGGATTTCTTCCTCCTCGTTTTCTTCGCTCACGATATCTTCATAGATAAACAGGCTGCGACGGGGCTGGGCATATTTCTTTTCCACCTCTTTTAATTCCGAGACAATGATGGCCCTGATTTTCTTTTTATCCCCAAGGATATCCTCCATCTCTGCAATTTCCGCTTCCAGCGCTTCAATTTCTTCCGTCCGTTTCAGGATATATTCGCGGTTTAAATGCCGCAGTTTGATTTCGGCGACATATTCGGCCTGGATTTCGTCGATGCCAAATCCGATCATCAGGTTGCCGACAACTTCGCTTTCTTCCTCTGTTTCCCGCACAATCCGGACGGCTTTATCAATATCCAGAAGGATTTTTTGCAGGCCCCGGAGCAGATGCAGTTTATCCCGCTTTTTGGCCATTTCGTAGTAGGTGCGTCTCTGCACGCATTCGGTGCGGAACGCAATCCATTCCTGCAGGATTTCGTATACGCCCATGACTTTCGGGTTTCCCGCGATCAGGATATTAAAGTTGCAGGAAAAACTGTCCTCCAGCGGTGTGATCCGGAACAGGCGGCGCATGAGTTTTTCCGGATCGGTACCGCGCTTTAAATCAATCGTCAGTTTGAGCCCGTTTAGATCGGTTTCATCCCGCATGTCTGCAATTTCACGCACTTTGTTCTGTTTTACCAGCTCTACAATTTTGTCCATAATCGCTTCCACGGTCGTGGAAGGCGGGATTTCTGTTACTTCAATACAGTTATTGGATTTGTCATACTGGTATCGGGAACGGACGCGGATACTGCCGCGGCCAGTCCGATAGATTTTTTCCAGTTCCGCCGGATCCATCAGAATATAACCGCCCCCTGGAAAATCCGGTCCCTTCAGAATTTCCGACAGATCGGTCTCCGGGTCCCTGATCAGCGCTATCGCTGCATCACAGACTTCTTTCAGATTGAAGGGACAGATCGAACTGGCCATGGATACAGCGATTCCGACATTTGAGTTAACCAGAATAGAAGGGAAAGTCGCCGGCAGCAGGGTCGGTTCCTGCATGGTGTTGTCATAGTTGGGAACGAAATCTACGGTATCCCGGTCAATATCCCGGAACAACTCGTTGCAGAGTGGGTCCAGCTTGACCTCCGTATAACGGGACGCAGCATAGGCCATATCCCGCGAATAGGCTTTTCCAAAATTTCCTTTACTGTCAATATATGGGTGCAAAAGAGCCTGATTTCCACGTGCCATACGCACCATGGTTTCATAAATCGCGCCGTCTCCGTGCGGATTCAGCCGCATCGTCTGTCCAACGACATTGGCTGATTTTGTTCTGGCACCGGTTAAAAGCCCCATCTTGTACATGGTGTAAAGGAGCTTGCGGTGGGATGGTTTAAAGCCGTCAATCTCCGGAAGAGCACGGGAAACAATGACGCTCATGGCATAAGGCATATAGTTTTTTTCCAGAGTTTCCGTAATCCGCTGGTCCACTACGATGCCGGCCCCTTCAATATAAGCGTCCGTATGCGTGCGTTTGACCCCGGTTTCTTCTTTTTTCCTGGCCATTGGTTGTCTTCACTCTCCTTTTCCGGTCAGCTGATGTCTGCCAAATCCAGATAATCCGCGCTGAATTGTAAGATATAATCTTTCCGCCCCTGCAGGTTTTTACCCAGCAGCATATCAAAAATTTCCGCCGTCCGCCGCGCATCGTCCGCTGACACACGGATCAGACGTCTGGTTGCAGGATTCATGGTCGTCATCCACATCATATCCGGTTCGTTCTCGCCCAGACCTTTTGAACGCTGCAGGGTATATTTGGTGCCTTCCAGCTGCTTGACCAGTTTGTTTTTTTCAGGTTCGGTATATGCAAAATACGTCTTGTCTTTGGTTGTGATCTCAAACAGGGGGGATTCTGCGATATAGACCAGCCCTTCATCAATCAGGGTGGGGGTGAGCCGGTAAAGCATCGCCAGAATCAGGGTGCGGATCTGGAAGCCGTCTTCATCAGCATCGGTACAGATAATCACCTTATTCCAACGCAGTCCCTTCAGATCAAAGGAAGAAAATTCCTTATTGGATTTCGTTTTTACTTCCACCCCGCATCCCAGGACCTTGATCAGATCCGTAATGATTTCATTTTTAAAGATTTTGTCATAATCGGATTTTAAGCAGTTCAGAATTTTTCCCCGCAGCGGGATAATCGCCTGAAACTCTGCATCTCTTCCCATTTTACAGGAACCGAGCGCCGAGTCACCCTCCACGATATACAGTTCGCGTTTTTCAATATCCTTGCTCCGGCAGTCTACAAATTTTTGTACCCGGTTGGCAAGATCAACGCCGCCGGACAGGGTTTTCTTCAGATTTAACCGGGTTTTTTCCGCTTTTTCCCGACTGCGCTTATTGATCAGCACCTGCTCACAGATTTTCCCCGCTTCTTCCGGGTTTTCAATAAAATAGACTTCCAGTTGATGCTTTAAAAACTCAGTCATCGCTTCGTAGATAAACTTGTTATTGATCGCTTTTTTGGTCTGGTTTTCATAGGAAGTCTGTGTGGAAAAAGAAGAGGA
Source organism: Candidatus Falkowella caecavicola (assembly GCA_904420125.1). Classification (GTDB taxonomy): domain Bacteria; phylum Bacillota; class Clostridia; order Oscillospirales; family Ruminococcaceae; genus Falkowella; species Falkowella caecavicola. Next base: position 51,256 of record CAJFUK010000049.1, read on the forward strand.
GACGAGGATCAGGCATTCTTCAATATCAGCAAAATTGATCTTAGACTCGTTTTTCAGATACTTATTATTCTGTTTGAGATATGCGTCAATTTGGGATACAAACGCCTGGCGTACCGCACGTTCCGGAGAGCCGCCATGTTCCAGCCAGCTGGAATTATGATAGTATTCCAGCATTTTGGCGCGATTCGAAAAGGTCAGAGCAACCGAAAGCCTGACTTTATATTCCGGCTTGTCTTCCCGGTCCCGTCCGCGGCGCTCCGTTTCCCAATACTGCACGGAGGACATCTCTGTGCCAGCCGCCAGTTCCTGCACATAGTCCCGGATGCCGTTCTTATATAAAAATTCCTCTGTTTCAAAACCTGTATCGGTTTCAACTTTCAGGATGAACAGGAGGCCCGGGTTGACAATCGCCTGCTTTTTCAGCATGTCCTGAAAAAACGCAACCGGGATGTTGATATCTGTAAATACCCGCAGATCCGGTTTCCAACGCTGGATAGACCCCGTCCGCTTGCCGGTATAGGGCTGTTTTTTCAGGCCGCCGATATTCTCTCCCTGTTCAAAATGCAGGTCGTACTGCATGCCGTCCCGGAAAACCCGGACATCCATATATTCGGAAGCGTATTGGGTAGCACAGGCACCTAAACCATTCAATCCCAGAGAAAATTCATAATTTTCTCCCTCATTATTTTGATATTTTCCGCCTGCGTACAGCTCACAGTATACCAATTCCCAGTTAAACCGTTTTTCAACCGGGTTATAGTCTACCGGAATACCGCGGCCAAAGTCCTCCACTTCAATGGAATGGTCCTGATACAGGGTGCAGATAATCCGATCCCCATACCCTTCTCTGGCCTCGTCAATCGAGTTGGACAGGATTTCAAAGGCCGAGTGGCAACACCCTTCCAGACCATCCGAACCAAAGATGACAGCCGGGCGTTTCCGGACCCGGTCCGCACCTTTTAAAGAAGAAATACTGTCATTGCCATAAGATGCAGCAGCTTTTTTGGGCATCGCTCATACACCATTCCTTTCCAGATAAACCATTCTGCTTTCCTTATCTATTATGCGACCATTCAATAAACCTGACAGCCGTTTATTTTGATTCCAGGCAGAGCCATTGCATGATACAATCATTTCATATCCAGCAGTTTGCACCGACATCTAATTATTATACCATCTCTGAAAAAACGTGTCAAATATCGAAAAAAGCACGGCCGGAGAATGCCGGACGACGCCACGCCGGAATGGCCGATAAAAAAATCCAGAAAAACAGGAAATTTTTCTAAAAGGGAGTGAAAATACAGAAGGTTTGTGTTATACTAATAACTAACTATCAAATATCCACGCAGCGTCAGGCCATCTTCATCTGGAGATCCGGCAACACGCAGAAAAATAGGACAATATAGGAGGAAAGATCCATGGGATTGATTGATTTTCGTTTTTTTGCACAGAGCATTCGATTACATACCAGTGTGCAGGTACTGCTTCCGTACCGCCTGGAGATGTGTAAAGAGCCGCTGCCGGTCTTGTACCTTCTGCACGGACTGTCCGACGACTGTTCTGCATGGATCCGGATGAGTTCTATTGAACGGTATGCGGCTGACCGGCGGCTGGCGGTTGTCATGCCCGAAGTCGGCAGAAGCTTTTACTGCGATATGGTGCATGGACAGAATTATTTCACCTATATTTCACAAGAGCTGCCATGGGTCATGCAGACGGTTTTCCCAATTTCCAGCCGCCGGGAGGATACCTATGTCGCCGGTTTGTCCATGGGCGGATTCGGTGCGTTTAAACTGGCACTGAATTATCCGGAGCGTTTTCGCGGGGCCGCAAGCTTTTCCGGCGCCATGGATTTGATGGAGCTGCATCGGGAGGGGAACCTGAGCGAAGAACAAAAACTGCTGGTATCCTCTATCTGGGACGGCAAAACGGATCTCACCGGTACCTGTGATGACCTGAAAACATTGGCGCTTCAACTGGAGCAATCGGGAAAAGAAGCCCCCATCCTGTATCAGTGGTGCGGGACAGAAGATTTTCTGCATGATATCAATGTAAGATTCCGGGACTTTATACAGACCAACACCCATTTGCCCTATACCTATACGGAAAGCCCCGGAAACCATACATGGAAGTACTGGGACTGGCAAATTGAAAAGGCACTCGACTTTTTTGGCCTGTAGTTTCTGCTTATTTTAGGAGGATTTCTGTGGTTTTTTCCAATTTAATATTCTTATATTTATTTTTGCCTGCCAACTTTCTGTGCTATTTTGCGACCAAAAAACAGATATACAGAAACATCGTCCTGATCTTATTTTCCCTGTTCTTTTATGCATGGGGGGAACCGGTCTGGATCACCCTTTTGCTTTTTTCTGCCACCATTGACTATTTTCACGGACGCCTGGCGCAGAAATACCGGGGGAAAATTGGTGCCAAGCTGGCCGTTGCTTCTTCTCTCGTGCTGAACCTGGGATTGCTGGCGGTTTTCAAATACAGCGGACTGATCATTCAAACGGTAAACCAGCTGACCGGGCTTTCGATCAGCGCGCCGGGGTGGGGACTCCCGATTGGAATCTCCTTTTATACATTTCAGACGATTGCCTATGTCATTGACGTATACCGCGGTAAGGTGGAGGCGCAGCGATCCTATTTGAATTTTCTGCTCTTTGTTTCCCTGTATCACAGGCTGGTTGCCGGGCCGATTGTCCGGTACGAAGAAGTGCAGAATGATTTTGATCAGGTCACCATTACAGCCTATGATATGAGCGAGGGAATTTCCCGGTTCTGTGTCGGGCTGTTTAAAAAAGTCTTTGTCGCCAATGTGGCTGGGGAATTTGTCGCCATTTATATGGACGGAAACATCGCCGCGCTTTCTTCAGCCGGCGCATGGTTTGGCGCGCTGATGTACACCCTGCAGATTTATTATGATTTTTCCGGCTATTCTGATATGGCATTGGGGCTGGGACGGATGTTTGGTTCCAGCTACAATGAAAATTTCCAGTATCCCTATATTGCAAAATCCGCAACCGATTTCTGGAGACGCTGGCATATTTCTTTGAGCAGTTTTTTCAGGGACTATCTTTATATCCCTCTGGGCGGCAACCGGAAACATCAGTATCTGAATCTGTTCATTGTCTGGGGACTGACCGGACTATGGCATGGAGCCAGCTGGAATTTCGTGCTATGGGGTCTGTATTATGGGGTTCTCATCTGCCTGGAACGCTTGTTCCTTCGTAAAGTGCTGGAAAAAATACCCGCCTTTTTTTCACATCTATACCTTTTGTTCATCACGGTTGTAGGATGGGTGATTTTTTACTACACCGATTCCAGCCAGCTTTTTGCATACCTCGGTAAAATGTTCAGCTTTTCCGGCGGATTTCCGTTGGAATTACAGCTGCAGATTGTCAATAATATTTTCTGGATTCTGCTGTCTGCGTTCTTTTGTATGCCAGTGGTTCCTTTCCTGCGCCGGGTCATCCGGGAGAAATTCCCTTCTTCCTGGCAGGAGGCTGCTGGGATCGGGCAAGTTTTACTGACAGGGTTTTTGCTTTTGTCAAGTACGGCTTTACTGGTCGGGCAGAGCTATAATCCCTTTTTGTATTTTCATTTTTAGGAGGAAAGGCACTTGGACAAGGCAACACGAAGACAGCGACAGCATGACCGCCGGATGCGGCGGATTCTGTACGCCAACTGTATCTTATTTCTTGGACTGCTGTTTGTTATCGGCATTCTGTCCCTGATTCTGCCCAAAAAAACAGTGTCCGAATATGAACGGCGGGAACTGGCCAAACGGCCGGATTTTTCGGCACAGGCCCTTTTCCAGGGGAACTATATTCGCGATCTGGAACTTTATTATGCAGATACTTTCCCGTTTCGGGATGCTTTTGTCGAAGCGGGCGCCTGGCTAAAAGAGCATCGAGGGCTGGAGATGGATGACGGGCGGCTGTATGGCCAGCCAGAGACTTCTGCGCCGGAAGAACCGGTTGTTTCTACAGATTCTTCTGCGTCGGTAGAGTCGAGCGAAGTTTTGCCGGGGGTTCCAGTGGAGGGCAGCCAGCCGGAATCCAGTCAGCCCGAATTCAGTCAGCCGTCGGAAAGCAGTTCGGAGACATCATCTGCACCTCCTGAAAGTTCCGTTCCGGCTGTGGATCCGGAATCGGAGGTTGTGGGCGAGCAAAACGGCCCGGTCTTTATTGTCAATGGCATGGCGTTACAGATTTTTGGCGGAACACAGCGGGCCTGTGATTTATATACTGACGCGATCAATCGCTATGCCGAAGAGCTGGGAGACAGTGTACAGATTTATAATATGGTGGTGCCCACCAGCACGGATTTTTATATGCCCGAAAAGTATCGGTCATTGACCAATTCCCAAAAGGATAATATTGATTATATTTATTCCCGGTTGTCCCCGAAGGTTAAATCTGTCGACGCATATAGCGTGCTTGCAGAGCATACAGATGAATACCTGTTCTTTAATACCGATCATCATTGGACCGGACTGGGCGCTTATTATGCCTATACGGCCTTTGCAGAGGCGGCCGGTTTTGAAGCGAAGAAACTGTCGGACTATGAGACCAGACGTTTGCCCAACCCATTCTTAGGCACGCTCTATGCCCAGACCCAGAACTCGTCCCTTAAAAATAATCCGGACTATGTTGATTACTATATTGTACCGGGCCTGGAGTCGGTACAGCAGTATCTTAAGGGGTCGCCCTATACGTCCAACGGAGGACTGGTTTGGGCAGAATATGCGACAGGCGCCAACTCCTATGGCGTTTTTCTGCAGGGCGATTACCCTTTGACCACAATTCAAACCAACAATCACAACGGAAAGAGAATCGTAGTTGTGAAAGAATCCTACGGCAATGCATTTGCACCATTTCTGATTGCGGATTATGAAGAGATTTTTGTCGTAGATCTGCGTTATTTTGAGCTGAATCTGCCGGATTTTATTCGGGAAAACCAGGTCACGGATCTGCTGTTCCTCAATAATGTATTTGCGGCCAATACAGCCCTGCATATCAACCGGATTGAAGCTATGCGTACCCAGGAGTATGCAGAACCGGTGACTGCGCCGGCAGACACGGAAAGTTCTTCAGAAGACGTAGAGCAAGAAACTTCCTCCGATGAAGTGAGTACGGAAGCTTCTTCCAAAGAGGATGATGTGTCTGTGCTGCCGGAGGAAGAAGATGCAGAACAGGCTTCCGGCTGGGAAGATATGGAGATCTTCCCAACCGGATAATACGGAGACCGTGGAAGGAATGGCTGCGCCAGTCAGGCGGATGACGGACAGGGCGGAGCGGCATCACAGCACAGAAAGGAAGATTTAGATGGGAAAGATCCGCTGGTTTCGTCAGAAACGAAATGATCCTCCGGGACGTAGTACCGCGGATATGCCGATCGGGGAAAGGCTCAACCAATATACGCCTGAGACCCTACGTGCTGACAGCCGGTATGCTGCATTTGGGATGATTGTATCCCTGCTGATGGGATATGTCTGCACTTATGCGGTTTTGCTGGTCGCGCTGCCTGTTTTTGCCCTCTTTTCGGGCACGGAGTCAGTGGGATTTTTGGGGATGGAGTCTGCATTCAGCAGTCCGACGTTTATCGTTGTGGTCAATGCACTGGCCATGGTTTGCAGCACAATCTTTTCCAACCTGATCCCTTTTTCTCTCTGCCGCCGGGCGGCCGGCCTGCGGGAGAAACTCTGTAATGGGCTGGGGATGCCTGTTCTATATCTGCTGGGGCTGTTTCCAGTTGTGCTGGGCGTGAATATGTGGGGCGGATTTTTTTCTTCCTGGGTCAGTGACCTGATGCAGCGGATGCATCTGGTGCCCACAGAGCCGGATTTCAGCCTGCCTGATGTACCGGCAGCCAGTATTTTAATGACCCTGAGTATTGTTGTACTGGCACCGATTTTTGAGGAATATGTCTTTCGGGGTGTGCTGCTTCGTATTTTTCAGAGATATGGGGACGGTTTTGCCATCTTGCTGTCGGGATTTCTGTTCGGCATGGCCCATGCAAACCTGCCCCAGTTTTGTTCCGCTTTTCCGATCGGTCTGGTGCTTGGATACATAGCAGTGCGCAGTCATTCCATTCTGCCGACGATTTTACTGCATTTGGGGAATAATCTGTTTGTCACGCTGACCACGGAATTGGCGTTCAATTCGGTAGTAGCAGGAATCGGTTCTATATTCAACGGCATCATTTCATTGATTCCGGGACTGGGCGGGCTGTTGTTTATCGGATATAAGCTTTTCCTGATGCTGGAGGACGAATCAGGATATTATTGCGGGAAACGTGCAAAAATTTTGCTGCGTTCCTGGCCCGTCTGGCTGATGATCGGATTATATGTATTGCAGTCTCTGCGCTTTTTGGTGTGGCAGGGTTAACTGACGCCGGATGATATATGATTAAATCCGACAGCGGGGATATTTTCATATCCCCGCTGTCGGATTTTTTTATACAGAACAAAGAGACAGGCAGGATCCATTCAGTCAGGATAGGTGGGGTATGCCTGTTGGCTGATGCCCTCTCCGGGAGGAAACGCAGGATAAACGGGACTGCCGATATACCACACGGCCGGACGCTGAACGATCCCAAAAGTATATTCCGCCTCATGGACAACTTTGAAGGATTTACATCAAACAGGCCTGTTTTTTTCATAAAAAACAGGCCGATCACATAAATATAGCAATATACAGAAGAGGAACCGCGGCGACAGCCGCAAAAAACGGCGGAGCATCAGCTAGAAAGGATGTGTGAGGTTGAAAGCAAAACGACAAAAGAATTGGATACGCAGGGCCGGGTTCCTGCTGGTCCTTTTTGGACTGGTTCCCGCTCTTTTTAAGGGCTTTATTGCCAGCATCCCCCTGGTGACAGCGGCAGCAGAGCGTGCAGTATTCTGGTCTTTTGGATTGACCATGCCGGAGGGAATGCTTGTTTTATCCGATGAGATAGACGAAAAGGGCAGGGGACAGGCGATGCAGGAAACGGAGGACGATACGCCGGACCGTTCTGAAGGGAACGGGCAAACACAGCTGTCCGATCCAAACACACAGATTTTGCAGCGCCCGGTGAAAGACGCGCAGCCCTACGAACCGACGGCGACTGATCGGGACGGACCGATTGTCCGGGAAACTTTTAAAGCAGGGACAACCAGTGCCTTTATTCCAATTGGGAACAATGCCTATATCCAAAACACGACATCGGTTTCCAGCGCAGCGATTTTATCTGAAATCCAGAAGCCTCCCGCCTTTACCATTGAATCGGGGACAGAGCCGCAGGTGCTGATTATGCATACACATACCACGGAAAGTTATGAGGATGCATCCAGAGATTTCTATGATGAATCGTATAATTCCCGCACAACGGATAACACTAAGAATATGGTACGGGTCGGGGATGAAATCGAAATGCAGCTCAAGATGGCTGGGATCGGCGTAATCCACGATAAGACGCTGCACGATTATCCTTCATATAATGGTTCCTATGACCGCTCCAGGGTCACTGTGGAAAAAATTCTGGAGGAATATCCGTCGATTCAGGTCGTGCTCGATATTCACCGGGATGCCATCCAAAGAGAAAACGGGGAAAGAGTCGCTCCAGTCGTAGAGGTTAACGGTAAAAACGCCGCCCAGATGATGATTATTTCCTGCTGTGACGATGGGAGCGGGGAAATTCCCAATTATATGGAGAATCTCCGGTTTGCTTGTGCTTTGCAGAGGCAGATGGAAGGCGATTATCCCGGCTTAACCCGTCCGATTTTGTTTTCCTGCCGGCATTACAATCAGGATCTGACCAGCGGTTCCATTCTGGTTGAAGTCGGAGCGCATGGGAACAGTTTGGATGAAGCGGTTTATGCAGGGGAACTGTTGGGTAAATCTCTGGTCAAATTGTTGAATGGAATGAAAAATTAAAGGTTTAGAAAGGAACGGAAATGAAAAGGACAATTTCCAAAGCAAATCGCCGGATTGTGATTTTATCTGTCTGGATCACCTTGATTCTTGTTTTGCTTTTAGCAGGCGGACTGATTGTATTTTCCAACAGTTCGTCTTTGCTATATGGAAAGGATTTTCCTGTTTTTCAGGCCGATTTTTCGGATTCTTCCCTCTTTATTACCATCGTCGGACAGCGGTTTATGATGGATCTATCAGGCCTTCAGGCCGCAGGCAGCTGGATCAAAGAAAAATTTCTATGGTGGCCTGCTCCTTTTGCCTTGCTGGTAGAGCTTTTTCTCTGGCTTCGCTCCCTTTTTACCGCGGGCTTTTAGCCGGCTCCCAGGGCCGATGTGCCGGGATACAACGGGGAACAATCATAAAGCGCCCTGCTGTAGATCAATCTACAGCAGGGCGCTTTTGCAATGGAATCGGTTTGACTGTCCGATCACACTGCCGAATCATCAATAGACTGTGACTAAACCTGTAAGCCGGGTTCTGTTGAATACGGCAATCTATCTGGGCACCGCGTCGCCGCTGGTGCTCAAGCCATCTTTCGGGAGCATCGGGCCAATGATAACCTCCCCGCTGATGTTGCATCGGATAGGGTTTGCAGGGTCGTGGGGTCTCCCACACGCCGGTGAGCTCTTACCTCGCCTTTCCACCCTTACCGGAAAAATTCCGGCGGTATATCTCTGTTGCACTTTCCCTAGAGTCGCCTCCGGCTGCCGTTAGCAGCTATCCCGCCCTGTGATGCCCGGACTTTCCTCACGCAAAAGCGCGCTGCCGTACAGTTTACTCACAGTATCTTCAGTATAACAGATTGTTGCATGTTATTCAAGGGTTTTACGGTACTTCGCCATCCAGCTCCGAAATAAAAACCAGATCACCACAGCCCCTGCCATACAGCATACAAAGATCAGCAGGGCATTCCCGGCATTCCCGGATCCAACATTGGCACCGATATAGGTGGAAGTGATGATGGAAGCGGTTCTTGCGATTCCGGATAACGCCAGGAATTTGCGGGGGCGGATCGGCGTCATGGCGGCAAATAAGTACGTGAAAAGGTCCTTGGGAAGTGCAGGTACCAGATACAGAATAAAGACAGCAGTTTCCAGTGTTTGTATTTTTTGAAGCCAGCACACTGTTTTGGCAGCTTTTTTTTGGATTATGGCCGGAATTGCCCGGCTGTGCCGGCGCACCAGATGAAACACGATGGCAGATCCAGCCAGTGTACCGGCTAAGCAGATTAAAAATCCATAAAATCCGCCGTAACACATGCCGGCAACAAATTCAAAAGGTTCGGAGGGGAAAATGGCCAGCAGTTCCTGTATGGCCAGCATCATCCCAATGAGAGGCGCACCCAATATCCCCAGAGCGTTCACCGCGTCTTTACAGCAGGCAAGGACCGACGGGCTGCTTAAAAACAGTGCCAGGCGGCTGATCGCAAAAACCAGCCCAGCCCCGACAACCAGCACCAACCCCAGGCGAAGCCGGATAGACGTTTTTTCAGAAACGGCTGGGACAGTCCAGATGATCCGGATTCTTTGTTTCATGCCGGCAACCATTCCTTTCCCATAAAATCCGGGCGGAAAATTTATTTTTCAGCTTTTTCCCGCCTTTCCATTGATATATATATCCGGACGGACTGTATAATAGACCGGAAAAGCGTCAATATTCCGGACAGAACATTTCCATTTGGGAGAAATGGGGGAGATACGATGAAACAAAAACGCAGATTGAAAATCGCAGGGCTTGAAAACATCGCACAAAGTGCAGGGCTGGAAAAGGCGCTTAACCGGATTCAGGGAGTCCGGGCCTATGTCAATGCAGTTTCCGGACAGGCAACCATTCTCTATAAAGACCGTCCAAATAAGTGGGAATATATTTTAAACCGGATTGATGATTTTGGATATGTTCCAGAAGAGATGGATCTGCCGGAAATGGAGGCCGCTACAGAAGCTGTCGAGCTTTTCAGCAATGCAAAGGTCGGGCTGGACACGCTTTTGTTCAGTCCTGCCCTCGACGGACTGCAGATTACGCTTTGTGATTTGATCGCAGAAAAACAGGTCAGTGCAGAACAGGTCATCTATTATGCAGCTTCCGCGCTCTGTACCTCAAACTGTCCCGCGGCGCATCTATTTGCTGAGGTCGCGCAGGCCAATGGGATTCCGCTCACTTTCCCGCAGCGGGTGGATACAACAGCGGCGGATGGTGTTTCCGCGCAGATCGGCGGGCAGTCCTGCAAGTTAGGAAGCTTTGCATTTATGATCCGGCAGATGGAAGATTTGACCGGGATCGGAGATTTCGGCGAGGGGGTCTGTCCTGTTTATCTGACGGTGGACGGTGCGCTTTTGGGCGCGGCCGTCATACGCGCCTCCTGATTATGATGCGGCGGGACACTTGTTGCCGCATAGAAGGGATGCTCTGCCGCATCTGAAAAGGGTCCATAATACAGCAAGGCAGCAGGATACATTTTTATCCTGCTGCCTTGCTGTATTATATAGTAAAGAGAAAGAGATAAGCTTTATTCGGAGTCCGACAGCACCTTGGCAATCTGGTTTTCGGCTGCTGCACGGTTTGCTTCGACCGCCTGCGCCGGGGTAGCCGAAGAATCATTAATGATATTGTCCACAATCGTTTGCAGCTTGTTATAGCCGCCAGCCAGATTGAAGACAGAATTCATGGCCATTTCGTTGGCAAGATCAATCCCAGCCTGATCTTCATATTTATAAAGCTGCAGTTCCGCCGCTTTCTCTGCCAGTTCTTTTTCATCCTCAGCGTTGCGCGGGGCCGTTTTCAAAAGCATGAAGAGAACCGCCAGTTCAGGATTGTCGCTGCCCGCGCCGATACATTCGCCCAACGTGCCTCCCTGATCAGCCGTGCGGTTAGAGCCCGTATAACTCGGCCCGAGTGGACAGGGAACAAAGCCCAGATCATCACCCATCTGTGAACGGAATCCTTCGTTGTTCATATCCCCGATATAAGAGTCGTTGGTATAGTTCATGGCAATTCTGCCGCTGATCAGGTCCGTATCAGGCGCATGATCAACCATCCAGGGCGCTGTAATCTTATAAACACCGTTTGCAGAATCCATATCGCGGATCATCTGCAGCGCTTCCAGCGCATTCGGTTCACCCATGGAAAAATACGGCGTACCCGTTTCGTCATAGGAAATAAAGCTGGCGCTGTTGCTGGTAAACCATTGGAAGGTGTTCCAGGACCAATATGCATATTTATCTGTTGCACCGTCTCCATCGCTGTCGTAGGTCAGTTCCCGGCCCACTTCCAGGAATTTATCCCAAGTCCACTCTCCCCGTTCAAAAATATCGCGGGGATCTTCAATGCCCAGGTTTTGGAAAGCACTTTTGCGGTAAAACAGCTTATGGCTATCCGGAATACTGGTCAGCCCATATACCTTGCCTTTATACGTATAGGCGTCCCGGCCGCCGGGGGAGATGGTAATCGGCGCTGTATCATAATCTAAATAATCGGAAACCGGAAGCATGATATTTTTAATCGCATATGCCGGCATATGCTCCAACCCCACATAACAGATATCCGGTCCGGAGCCGCCGCTGACCGCCGTAACCAGCTGCGTGGGATAATCCGCCCAGGAAAGAACCTGCCAGTCTACCTTGGCGCCGGTGCGTTCTTCAAAAATACCGATGGTGCGTTCGCGATCGGCTTCACTCACATCCCACCAGGCCCAGACCGTCAGGGTTTTCCCCTCATACTTGCTTTTGTCGATGATCCAGTCATCGCTGTATTTGCTATCCAGAATATTGCCGTCAATTACGTTTTGACCGGAAGAAGAATCATTCGGCGAAGTACTGCTGTCGGAACGCTCTTCTGTTTCTTCACCGCATGCAACCAGAGAGACCATCATAGCCGCGGCTAAAAACGCCGCCAGTATTCTCTTGGATTTTCCCATAAAACCGCTTCCTTTCCTAATGAAAGTTCCATTTTTGCGCTTTTCTGTCGGTGTCCAGCCTGTATTTCCCGTACAGACAATATCATTGAAAACCAATGGTTGGATTATAGCATGTTATCCTGGTACTGTAAATAGAAAATTATATGTTTTTTATAAAAATTAAAGCAAATCAAAAAACTTTTTTTACAAATTGCTGATTGATTGCTGTAAAATGGACAGAAAAAATGGAGGCTAATACCGAAAAGGGCAGCAGCATTTTTTCTGCTTTTCATGAAAAAACGGCAGCCGGCAGTCCTGCGTTTTAGTAAAAGCGCAGTTTTTTCCGGATAGGTCTTGCAAAATTTTTGTATTGTGCTATACTTTGTACAAGATGTCCTGTAAGGACATAAACCCTGTGAACAGAACAGAGTAAGCGGAGAAAAAACCTGTCTGCAGAGAGGATGCGTTAGAAGCTGGAAACGCACCGACAGGTTCTTGCAGCTGAATTTCATCTGGGAGGGGCGCTGCAGAGATCTTGATCAGACGTAGGCAGCGACGCCGGGCGCGCGTTAAGCGCTGTCAATGAGTTGCCCTCCAAGGAGGGAATCGGGATGGTACCGCGGAGGTTTTTAGCCCTTCGTTCCCGGCGGGAAACCGCTGGGGACGAAGGCTTTTTTATTGTCAGAGAAAGGGAAAAAACAGGAGGAATCACAGATGGAACAGCTGCTGGAACAGATCAGAAAACAGGCCGGAGAGGCATTGGACAGCTGCGCGGATCTCAAGGAACTGGATGAGCTGCGGATCAAATATTTGGGCAAAAAAGGAGAGCTGACGGCGATTCTCAAACAGATGGGCGGGCTTTCCCCCGAAGAACGCCCGGTCATGGGGCAGCGTGCCAACGAAGTCCGCGCCTATATTGAAGAAAAAATCAAGAGCCGGATGGATGAGCTGGGGAAAAAAGCGCTGGAGATGCGCCTGGCCCAGGAGACAATCGATATTACCATCCCCGGACGCAGGCAACAGATGGGCGGGCTGCATCCGCTGAGCATTGTGACAGAAGACATGATTTCAATTTTTCAGTCCATGGGATTCGATGTTGTGGATGGACCGGAAATCGAAACGGATTACTATAATTTTGAAGCGCTGAATCTGCCGAAAGATCATCCGGCAAGAGACATGCAGGACACTTTCTATATTGCAGAAAATATCCTGCTGCGCAGCCAGACGTCTGCGGCGCAGGTCCGTGTAATGGAAACCAGAAAGCCGCCGATCCGGATTATCTGCCCCGGCCGGGTGTTCCGTTCTGACGAAGTGGATGCGACCCATTCCCCGGTTTTCCATCAGATGGAGGGACTGGTTGTCGATCGGGGCATTACCATGTGTGATTTGAAGGGCGTGCTGGAACAATTCGCGCATGAAGTCTATGGACCCGAGACCCAGGTGCGTTTCCGTCCGTCTTTCTTCCCATTTACAGAGCCGAGCGTTGAGGTGGACGTTTCCTGTTCGGCATGCGGAGGAACCGGCTGCAAAGTGTGCAAGGGAGCGGGCTGGATCGAGATTTTGGGCGCCGGAATGGTACACCCGAACGTCCTGCGGTGCTGCGGAATTGATCCGGAAGTTTATTCGGGATTTGCATTCGGAATCGGGCTGGACCGGATTACGACCACCCGGTATAAAATCAGTGATATCCGCCTGCTGTTTGAAAACGATGTCCGTTTTCTGGAACAGTTTCAATAATCCCGGCCCTACCGGATCGAAAGGAAGAAAGTAAAGATGAAAGTATCATTAAGCTGGTTAAAGCGTTATGTAGATATCGATGTACCGGTCAGTGAGCTCTGCGATAAAATGATTATGAGCGGGTTTGAAGTCGAGAGCATAGAAGACCTGTCCAAAACAATGCGCAATGTTGTCGTTGGAAAGATTACAAAAATTGAAAAACATCCGGATGCGGATAAACTCCAGATTTGCATGATTGATGTGGGAGAGGCAGAGCCTTTGCAGATTGTTACCGGGGCGGATAATGTGTTTGAAGGCGCGTTGGTGCCGGTTGCCAAACATGATTCCGATCTGCCCAACGGTGTGCATATCAAAAAGGGAAAGCTGCGCGGCGTTGCTTCCGCCGGCATGCTCTGCTCCGGAGAAGAGCTCTGCCTGAAAGAGGAGGATTATAAAGGCGCTGAGGTATATGGCATCCTGATTCTCCAGGGAGACTGGGCGCCGGGAACTGACATGCGGGAAGTGCTGGGGCTGATGGATACTGTTATTGATTTTAAAATCACAGCCAATCGCCCCGACTGTCTGAGTGTTTTGGGAATTGCCCGGGAAGCTGCCGTTGCGCTAAAGAAAGAATTCCGTCCGCCTGTTCCTTCCTATCGGACCATTGGCGGAGATATCAGCGAACATATCCGGGTAACGGTAGAGGATTACGACCTTTGCCCGCGGTATTATGGCCGGGTGGTAAAAAATGTCCGGATAGGTGAATCTCCGGAATGGCTCAAACGATGTTTGAAAGCGGCCGGTATGCGCCCGATCAGCAATATTGTAGATATCACCAATTTTGTCATGCTGGAAACCGGGCAGCCGATGCATGCATTCGACCTGGCTCAGGTCCGCGGAAAAGAGATCATTGTACGCCGTGCCAGGGACGGCGAGCCGGTGACCACCTTGGACGGTAAGCAGCATCAGCTGACCAGCGAAATGCTGGTGATCGGGGATGCCGAAGCTCCGTCCTGTATTGCGGGGGTCATGGGCAGCGCCGACAGCGAAATTACCGAAAACACCAAAGATATTTTCTTTGAATGTGCGAAATTCCGCCGGGACAGCGTCCGCAAAACCGCGCGCGCGCTGGGCATGCGTACAGAGTCCAGCACGCGGTTTGAAAAGGGCATTGATGTGATCAACACAGAATATGCGATGGAACGCGCGCTGAGCCTGATTGATGAATTGAATGCCGGGGATATCATTGATGGTGTGATCGATAAAAATACCGGTTTGCCGGCGCCGCGCGAAATCCGGGTAGAGCCTGCGCGGATTACAGAACTGTTGGGAGTGGATATCCCCCTGTCTGCGATGGTGGATATTCTCAACAGTCTGGGCATCGCGACCGAATTCTCCGGAACGGAGCTTTGCTGCCAGGTGCCTTCTTTCCGGGAGGATATTGAGGGTAGAGCGGATCTGGCGGAAGAAGTCATGCGGATATACGGCTATGACCATATTACGGCAACCGCGATGAAAGGGGATATTATACGGGGACGCAAAGATGCCCTGCGGATCAATCATGACCGGCTGAAGGGCGTTCTGACCGCAAACGGTTTGCGGGAGATTACAACCTATTCTTTTGTCAGCGGCAAGGCGGTCGATCAAATCGGACTGTCAGAAGATGATGCCCGCCGTAAGACAGTGAAGATCCTGAATCCATTGGGAGAAGAATATTCCAATATGCGCACACAGCTGGTATCCAGCATGCTGACCGTTCTCTCGACAAACTATAACCGGAAAAACGCCCGGGCCCGTTTGTTTGAAATCAGCAAGGTCTACCTGCCCAAGGCGCTTCCGATCACCGAGCAGCCGGTAGAACAACCGGAAGCCTGTATTGGAATTTATGGAAAAGAAGAGGATTTCTATTCCCTGAAAGGCATTGTCGAAGCAGTATTTGCCCGGTTCGGGATTACGAATCTGGAATATACCCGCTCGGCCGAACCTTACCTGCATCCCGGCAGACAGGCTACAGCCCGGATGGATGGGGTGCCGTTGGCAACATTCGGCGAGGTTCATCCGTCGGTTGCAGAGAATTTTGATATGGAAGAACGCGTATATCTGGCAGAACTCCATCTGGCGGACCTTTACCGTCTGGCACAGACGAAGGTGCTGTATCAGCCGCTGCCCCGTTTTCCGGCTGCGCTTCGCGATATTACAGTGACCTGTGATGATGACCTGCCGGTTGCCGCGGTGGAAAAGCTGATCCGCACCGGCGCCGGCAAGCACCTGGAGAAGATAGAGCTCTTTGATGTTTATAAGGGAAGCCAGATTGCACAGGGGAAAAAGAGTGTTTCATTCTCTATTGTGCTTCGTGCGCAGGATCGCACACTGACAGTGGAAGAAGCAGACCATGACATGAACAAAATCCTCCAGACGCTGGCCGCAGAGGGGATTACTCTCCGGTAAATATTACTGCCGGAATCGTTGGCATGGATCGTTTACAAATTTTGTCCAACCGGCCAGCCTTCGGTTGGCCGGTTGGACAAAATCAGCGGTATTTGCAGGCCGGTTTTAAAAAATTGGCCGGTATCTTAAGAATATCCAATTTTTTCTCAGTAAAATACTTGTGCATTTTTTGTAAATGCTATATAATAAAAAGGGAAAAGGAAAACGATTCTGCGGATGAGGGGGTATTGATCATGCATGAAAAAACAATGACGTTTTCTGTACATGAAGATAAAGAACGAGAGATGCGCCAGATTCTCACCGAGGTATATGATGCGCTCAAGCAGAAAGGTTATAATCCGATCAATCAGATCGTAGGGTATATTCTGTCTGAAGATCCAACTTACATCACCACCTATAATAATGCGCGCAGTCTGATCCGCCGGATCGACAGAGACGAGCTTTTACAAGTGATGGTGAAATACTATCTGACGGCTTAGTCACGGATTTACATACCAGTCCCAAACCCCTGTCGATTTGGCGGGGGTTTTGAAGTATACAGGCTGAAAAGTCAATAGCTGAGGAAGGAGGAGATCCGATGAGAAACCCGCAGGGGGCCTCGTTAACATGGTACAGGCTGGATAATGCGGCGAAAATTTTTCCGTGTGTCAGTAATGCGGAGAATACCAATGTTTTCCGCTTGGTATGCGAACTGAAGGAAGAAGTAGACCCGGTATTGCTTCAGCAGGCCCTGGAAGCGGCGGTTGCGGAATATCCTTCTTTCCGGATGAAACTTAAAAAAGGATTTTTCTGGTATTTTTTAGAACACAATCCGGCACTGCCGCGGGTTTCAGAAGATGATTCGCGTCCCTGCGGAAATTATTACCAATGGGATAATCAGCATTACCTGTTTAAACTCAGCTTTTTTGGACGGCGTATCAATTTTGAAGTATTTCATGTGTTGGCGGACGGCAGCGGATCGATTCGTTTTTTTAACTATTTATTGTATCAATATCTGCGGCTGGCTCATCCGGAAGCGTTGCAGGATATACTGCCGCCTCCCGACAGTGAGGCGCAACCATCCGCCCTGGCGGAGGATGGATTTAAGCGCTATTATGACCGAAAAGAAAAAAGCAGCCCTTTTATACAAAAGGCGTACCATATGTCAGGGCAGAGACTCCCGTGCCATAAAATCAAATTAATCCAGGGATCCATGCCATTGACCAAGGTTCTTGCGCTGGCTAGGGAAAAGGGTGTTTCTCTGACAGCATATCTGACAGCACTGCTGATCCTGTCCGTCCATGCCGCGATGCCGAAGCGGCGCACCGGACGCTCGATTGTTGTCAATATTCCTGTCGATCTCCGCCGATTGTTTCCGTCCTATACAGCACGCAATTTTTTTGCCTGTATTGTGGCTTCCCATCGGTTTTCAGAAGAGAAAGTGGACTTTGACACGCTTGTACACAGTGTGTCTGTGCAGCTACAGGCACAGCAGAAGGCGCAGAACCTGTCTAAAAAGATTAATTTTACAGTTGCGACAGAACGAAACCTGCTGGTCCGGTTTATTCCGCTGTTTTTGAAGCGTTTGGCGCTCAAGGTAGCCTATGCGCAAACGGAAGCCGCTTTTACGACAGCGCTTTCCAATATCGGGAGGATTACGCTGGGAGAAAAACTGGATGCTTACATTGATCATTTTGAGGTCGTTTTAAGTGTTTCCAAGCCCAACCCCTGTAAATTCGGCGTCTGTTCTTTCAAAGACACGTTGATGGTTTCCTACTCCAGTTCTCTGGCGGAAACGGATATTCCGCGTTATTTTTTCAGATTTCTGGCAGAGCAGGGAGTCGATGTTGTTTTACAGACAAATGAGGTGGCTGAAAATGAGATACTGCCCTAATTGCCGGGTTTCGGTGAAAGAACCTGCGGTGAAATGCCCGCTTTGCAACGCTTCGCTGGCCCAGACGGACGGACCGGTTTGCACACCTGCTTATCCGGTATTGGAAGATCCTCTCAAACGGTATAATTTGCCGATCCGGATTGCACTGTTTGCTTCGGTACTTGTCGGAATCGTCTGCCTCATCGTCAACTGGCTGATTCCCAGCGGGATTTTTTGGGCGGCGATTGTGATCGGCGGCCTGATTTATGGATGGCTTACCTTTCGGTTTGCGATGCGTGAACGGTATAATATTGGGCTGAATATTCTGTTTCAAACGGTCCTGATCTCGGTATTGGTGATCTGGCTGGATTTTCAGATCGGCTTTTCTAACTGGTCGTTGAATATTGCCGTCCCCATTCTGACCGCCGCGGCGACGCTTGCCATCAGTGTGATTATTATTATCCGCAAGATGGATCTGCGAAGTTATGTGATTTATCTGATTGCAAACGGGGTACTCGGCCTCATTCCTTTCCTGCTGCTTTGCCTTCAGGTTGTCACGCTTCGTTGGCCCGCTACCGCTTCAGCCGGCATATCCGTTGCCGCGCTTCTGGGGACGCTGATTTTTGCGGATGCGGGTACAAAAACAGAGATCAAAAAACGGCTGCATTTATAAACGAACATGGGAATATGCCATGTTTACTGAAAATTTTGGCCGGGGAACCAGTTCAAAATATTGAAAAATAGTAAATGAAGGAGGATGCCGGTTGCTTCATTTTTTGCAGGAAGAAGATATATGGACCCGATTGTCCGGGGAGAAGCGGCCGATTTTTCTTTATGGAATGGGAAACGGGGCCGAAAAGATCCTGCATGAGTTTTCTCGCTGCGGAATCCGTGCCGCCGGTTTGTTTGCAAGCGATGAATTTGTCCGCGGGCATAGCTTCCGCGGATATCCTGTCCGCAGGTATGCCGATATCTGTGCAGAATATCCGGATTTCTTAGTGGTGCTGGCTTTTGCTACCCACGACC
This sequence comes from Candidatus Falkowella caecavicola, assembly GCA_904420125.1. GTDB lineage: Bacteria > Bacillota > Clostridia > Oscillospirales > Ruminococcaceae > Falkowella > Falkowella caecavicola. The sequence continues at coordinate 70,148 of CAJFUK010000049.1, forward strand.
CGGCGGTATTGGCGCGGATTGCCGCCATGCACCAAGAGCACGAAGTGCTGGCGCCGGATGTGCCGGTGGCTGGAGAAGGGATTTTTAACCGGGCGTTTATGGCAGCGCATGAGGCAGAATTTGCGGCGGTCTATGATCTGCTGGCAGATGATATTTCCCGCTATATTTATGCGCAGGTGCTGAATTTCAAGATTAGCGGCAAGGTGGATTACCTGTTTCATTCTGCAACGCCTAAAGAAGAGGTCTATACCAGCCTCCTTCGCGTGGGACCAGCGGAATATTTTGTAGATCTGGGCGCCTATGACGGGGATACGATTCGGGAACTGCTGGCCCATACCGATGGCCAATATGCAGAGATCACGGCGATAGAGCCGGATCCTAAGAATTTTAAAAAACTGACCCGTTTTGCACAGACGCTGGAAAAGCCCATAGATTGCCGCAATATAGGCGTTCACAGCCAGGCAGGTGTCCTGCGGTTTTCCCCCTGCGCCGGGCGGAACTCCCGGGTTTTGGCCGGTCCGGGAAAATATTTGGAAGTCCCGGTGGATACGGTAGATCATATGATGGCGGGCAAACAGGTCAGCCTTTTGAAAATGGATGTCGAAGGGTGCGAAATGGAGGCGCTTTGCGGGGCCGAAGAGACCATCCGCAGCCAGCGCCCGAAACTGTATGTCTGCGCTTATCACCGGAATGAGGATCTGTTTGCATTGCCTTTAAAAATTCATGAACTGTGTAATGATTATCAGATCTATCTGCGCCATCCTCCGTACCTGCCCGCATGGGAAACCAATTTTTACGCGGTCTGTCCGCCGCGTTCTTCCATTGGATGAATTCCCGGCCTGTGCCGGTGATTCATAGATTCTGCGCCGGAAGGATTTCCCTCACGGTAAAGAAAAATATATTTTGCTAACCAGAAAGGAACATGAAACCATGAAAAGAAACCTGACAGGAAAGCTGATTTCCATTGCAATGAGCGCTCTGCTGACGCTGAGCGTATTTTCCGGATGCACAGATTCCGGAAGTTCTGTGCCCTCCGATTCCTCTGCGCCGGAATCCTCAGGAGAGATTTCTGCCCAGGAATCCTCAGAGGAGGTCTCTGCGGAGAAAACCGTTGTGAACGTGGCAGCATTAAAAGGGCCCACCGGGTTGGGAATCACCTATTTGATGGAGCAGGACGAGCAGGGAACAACTGCAAACGATTATGAGTTTACGCTGGCAGGTGCGGCGGATGAGGTGCTTGCCAAAGTGATTTCCGGCGAGGTAGATATTGCGGCTGTGCCAACCAATGCTGCGAGTATTTTGTATCATAAGACGGAGAAAAACGTTTCTGTTTTGGCGCTCAACACATTGGGCGTGCTACATATCCTTCAGATCGGAGATGAAGTGTCCAGCGTAGCCGATCTGCAGGGGAAAACCATCTATTCTTCAGGGCAGGGAGCGGTACCGGAATATGCGCTGAATTATATTTTAACCCGCAACGGGCTGACACCGGGAGAAGACGTAACCGTGGAGTGGAAAACAGAACATAGTGAAAATGCGGCCCAGATGGTAGCTGGACAGGTTTCCCTCTGTATGGTCCCGGAACCGTTTGTCACCCAGATTACCAGCAAGAACCCGGATGTAAAGATCGCCCTCGATCTGACAAAGGAATGGGATAAAGTAGCTGAAAACGGTGCGGCGCTGACGATGGGCTGTATGATTGTCCGCAATGATTTTCTGGAAGAACATCCGGATGCGGTCAGCGCGTTTATGGAGGAATACAAAGCTTCTGTCGAATATGTCAATGCCAACCCGCATGAGGCTGGCATAATCTCCGAAAAATATGATATTCTGGCAGCGGATGTCGCTGAAAAGGCGATTCCCAACTGTAATATTGTATATATTGATGGTGAAGAAATGCAAAGTGCACTGAGTGGATTTTTGCAGGTGTTATATGACGCAAACCCGCAAGCGGTAGGAGGAAGTCTGCCGGATGAAGCGTTTTATTACAAAAAATAAGTGGATATCGGCTTTGCTGGCGCTGCTCTTTTGGGCAGCGCTTTGGCAAATTATCTATCTTGCTGTGGACCAAGATGTTTTGATTGCTTCTCCGGCAGATGTTCTCGGCAGGATTGGTGACCTGCTGCCGGCAGCAGAGTTCTGGCGGACGGTCAGCTTATCTTTTATACGGATTTTCGGCGGTTTTTTTGCTGCGGCTGCCATGGGCGCCATTCTGGCGGCAGGCACGGCTTTTTTGCCCTCGCTGCGGATGATTATTGCACCCGCGCTTTCGGTGGTTAAGGCAACGCCGGTGGCTTCATTTATCTTATTGGCGCTGGTATGGCTTCGATCCAGCCAGCTTTCTCTGTTTATCTCTTTTCTGATGGTGCTGCCGGTTTTTTGGTCCAATCTGGAGGCCGGTATCCTTGCTACAGACAGGGAATTGTTGGAAATGGCGAATGTATTCCGGGTTCCGGCTCGGAAACGGGTGCAGGAAATTTATCTTCCCAGTATTTTGCCGTATTTTGTCACTGCCTGCCGTTCGGGAATCGGAATGGCCTGGAAAGCGGGAATTGCAGCGGAGGTTTTGGGAAGACCGGCTCATTCGATCGGCAAAGAAATTTATAATGCGAAAATTTATCTGGAAACGGTCGATTTGTTTGCCTGGACGCTGATTGTGATTATCCTTAGCATGATTCTGGAAAAATTATTTTTGTTTCTGCTGGGAAAGATCCGAATGCAGCATACGGGAAAATAAAAGGAGGAAAACATGGCGGTTTGCCTGGATCAGATTACCAAATATTATGGCGATAAGGCCGTTTTGCAAAATTTTTCGCTTACATTCCCGGAACGGGGAATCGTCTGCCTATATGGGGCGTCCGGGTGCGGGAAAACAACGCTGCTGCATATTCTGGCTGGACTTGACCACGCATATACCGGCAGCATCTCCGGGATGGAGGGCATGCGGTGCAGCATGCAGTTTCAGGAGGACAGGCTGTTAAATTGGCGCAATTTGGAAGAAAATATTCGGTTGGTGAATCCCGATGTCGATCTGGACGGGCTTTTGCAGACCGTGGAGCTGGATGGACTCCAAAAGGTTATGCCGCAGGCGCTGAGCGGTGGGATGCGGCGGCGCGCAGCACTGGCGCGCGCGCTGGGGGCAGAATCAGATATTCTGCTTTTGGATGAACCGTTTAAAGGCCTGGATTTTGCACTTTGCGAGCGGCTCTATCCCAGAATTTATGCCAGGACGGAGGGAAAACTGACGATTCTGGTAACCCATGACGCATCTGCCGCCGCATTGCTCGGCGATTTGATTTATCAATTAGATGGGCCGCCGCTGTATGTCACCAGAAAAATTCCGGCGCCGCTGCCGTTTTTGCAGCGGCTGGCACTTCCCGAATACCGGGAGGAGCGGCGGCACTGGCTGGAGGAAACAGAAGCTTGAAAACGCTGGCGGCTTCTTTCGGAAACTATATTTTTATACCTGCGGCAGTCAGGTACTCTTTGACTGGCCAAAAAAGGAAAAAACAGCGCAGGAAAAAGTATTTTTCCTGCGATACCTCTTGATTTTTCATAGAACAGGTGTTAAAATAAAAGGGCATTGTTGAAAGACAAAAACATGCAGAGTTTAAGGAGGTGTTAAACCATGGCATATAAAATTAACGATGATTGCATCAGCTGCGGTGCTTGTGCAGCAGAATGTCCGGTCAACGCTATTTCCGAGGGTGACGGCAAGTATGAGATTAATGCGGACGAATGCATTGAGTGCGGCGCATGCGCAGGTGTTTGCCCGGTCAGCGCTCCGAATCCAGCTGAATAGAGAGAATCCGGATTTGTAAAGAATGATGAGTGTCCCGCTTTGAACTGCGGTTAAAAGTCCTGCTATACCGGCTGGCATCCGCGGACGGGAGATGAAACTCTATGCAGGGGGTCAACCCTTTCTGTATAGAGTTTTTTTTATCTGGATTTTCCGTTCGCAGAGCGGATTTTTTTGAAAAAATCCGCTGGAATTCAGAATCGCTCTTTTATTTTCCGGAAAGTTTTGTTATAATAATATCAAATTAAGGCTTTTATTGGACGGATGGCGCCGCCGCAGGTACAGAAGAACCGTTTGAAAGAAACAGGCAATATTCTTTCAAGCGCTGCTTTTGTGCTTTTCAGCAGGCAGAACGTCAAAATCTTAACCTGCATTTTCACGGCTGAAAACGGCACAAGCATTCAGAAAGGAATGGTCATATATGAAGAAAAAATTTTATATTACAACGGCAATTGCTTATGCGTCCCGAAAACCGCATGCAGGCAATACCTATGACGTTGTGTTTGCCGATGCGATTGCGCGTTATAAACGGCTGCGCGGATACGATGTACATTTTGTGACCGGCACCGACGAGCATGGGCAGAAAATTGAGACCTATGCCAAAGAAGCGGGCATCACCCCGAAAGCCTATGTGGACAAGGTGTCTGGAGAGATTCGGCAGATCTGGGACATGATGAACACCACATATGATACCTTTATCCGGACAACGGATGATTATCATGAAGCTGCGGTACAGAAGATTTTTCGCAAGCTGTATGAACAGGGCGATATATATAAAAGCGAATATGAAGGAATGTACTGTGTTCCCTGTGAATCCTTTTTCACAGAAACCCAGCTGGTCGACGGCAAATGCCCCGACTGTGGCCGGGAGGTCAAACCAGCCAAGGAAGAAGCGTATTTTTTCCGGATGTCCAAATATCAGGATCGCCTGATGCAATACATTGAAGAACATCCGGAGTTCATCAACCCCAAGTCCCGGGAAAATGAAATGGTCAATAACTTCCTCAAACCGGGTTTGCAGGATCTTTGCGTTTCCCGGACGTCGTTCCAATGGGGGATCCCGGTGGATTTTGACCCCAAGCATGTGGTTTATGTCTGGCTGGATGCCCTGACCAATTATATTACGGCGCTCGGCTATACCCCGGACGGCGAGAGCGAATTGTTCCAAAAATACTGGCCGGCTGATCTCCATGTGATCGGTAAGGATATTCTGCGGTTTCATACCATTTACTGGCCCTGCATGCTGATGGCCCTGGGGCTCCCCCTTCCGAAACAGATTATCGGGCATCCGTGGTTTTTAAGCGGAGACGATAAGATGAGCAAATCCAAGGGGAATGTGGTCTATGCCGATCTGCTGTGCGAATTGTTCGGCGTTGATGCGGTCCGTTACTATATGCTGGCCAATATGCCTTATGCGCAGGACGGCGTGATTACCTATCAGAATGTATTTCATTGCTATAATACCGATCTGGCCAATACGATCGGGAATCTGGTCAACCGGACTGTTTCGATGATCCGGAAGTATTTCGATGGAACCATTCTGCCGCCGGGAACGGAAGAACCGGTGGATGGCGAACTGAAAGCAGCCGCTATGCAGGCGGTTCAGATCTATACGGAAAAGATGGATGCGTTTAAATGCGCAGACGCCGTGGACGCTATGATTGAACTGGCCCGCCGCTGCAATAAGTATGTCGATGAAACAGCCCCCTGGGTGCTGGGAAAAACCGAAGAGACCAAACCGCGGCTGCAGACGGTATTGTATAACCTGGCAGAAGGAATCCGGATTCTGGCGGTGCTGCTAAAGCCCATTATGCCTGAAACAGCAGATGAGATCCTGAAACAGCTTGGGACAGACTGCGCTGATTATGATTCTATAGGTTCTTTTGGCGGCCTGAAGGTTGGCGGACAGGTTGGAAATCCGCAGCCTCTGTTTGCGCGTCTGGAAGAAGAAAAGGTTATGGCTGATATTGCAGCCCGTACCGCAGTTCCAGAAGAAAAAACGGAAGAAAAGGCTGCGGTTCCACCGGTGGGAACGATGATTGCAATTGATGATTTCGCCAAAGTAGATCTGCGGGTTGCGGAGGTTACAGCATGTGAAAAGATCGAAAAAGCAAAAAAACTTTTGAAATTGCAGCTGGATGACGGCATGGGCGGAAGGCAGGTCGTATCCGGAATTGCACAGTGGTACCAGCCGGAGGAACTCATCGGAAAGAAGATTGTCGTCGTAGCCAATCTCAAGCCTGCCAAACTTTGCGGCGTGGAAAGTCAGGGTATGATCCTGGCGGCAGACTGTGCGGACAACGACGTGCAGGTGATCTTTGTGGACCGCAATATGCCCAATGGCAGTAAAATTCGATAGGAGAGACTGCATGCTGACAGGGATTTTTGACTCACATGCGCATTATGATGACGCGGCCTTTGATGCAGACCGGGAATTGCTTTTGCAGATGCTTCCACAGCAGGGCATTTGCGCAATCATGAATATTGGGTGCAGCATAGAAAGCGCACGTCAAAGCATTGCATTGGCAAAAAACTTTCCTTATATATACACAGCGATTGGCATTCATCCCGAATTTGCTGCCGAAACGACAGAACGGGAGCTTGCAGAGATCCGGCAGATGATTGATGACGAGCAGGTATATGCAGTCGGTGAAATTGGTCTGGATTATCATTATGGGAAGGAATCGGTCCAGGCGCAGAAAAAGATTTTCGATGCGCAGATGCAGCTGGCGGCAGAACGGAAGCTGCCTGTCGTCATCCATTCCCGCGATGCGGCGGCCGATACCATGGAGATTCTCCGGCAATATCCGGCCAACGGTGTCATCCACTGCTTCGGCTACAGCGCAGAAGTGGCGCAGGAATTCGTGCAGATGGGATATTATATCGGATTTACGGGGGTGCTCACCTTCACAAACGCCCGAAAACCTTTGGCAGCTTTGGCAAAAGTGCCGCTTAACAGGCTGCTGCTGGAGACGGATTGTCCGTATATGGCACCGGTACCCAACCGCGGAAAGCGCTGTGATTCTTCCATGCTGCCGCTGACGGTGGCAAAAATGGCCGAGATTCAGGGGGTCAGCGAACAGGAAATTGTGGACCATACCCGCAAAAATGCCTGCCGATTGTTCGGAATCATGCTGTAAACAACGGGATTTTTGTTGATATTCCATAAAAATCCGAAAAAATTTGTATATTCTATATAAAAAAACAGGGTATATATTATCGAGGCAGAACGTTAAAAAACTGTTGACATTACTGATATTTTGTGATAAAGTAAGGTTGTTCCCTTCAGTGGAGCTTTGATGCAGTGGTTGCTGTTCCTGTGGACCGGATATCATTCGATATATGGTCATATAGATTCGATACGGTCGTCCAACCGGATGGGGTCTGTGCACAGGGATTACGGAATGGGTTCATGACGGACTGGCATTCACGTGTTCATCGGCTTGAAGTTCGGGAGAATTAAATACAGTCCTGTGGGGTACTGGAATTTGTTCTGTCATTTTTGTCATTTTTTGGTCGAACAGATTGGCTGTACCGGAGATATTTGTCTATTATTACAGAAAAATATTAACTTTTAGTTAAACATTGTTGACTTAGCTAAGTTAATATGCTAGAATAATGACAGACATCTAAATAGAATACGGGAAAGTCCTATCGTCCTGTATTGCAGCACAAGATGGTTTATTTACATAATCTCGAAATGAAAGATTGGAGATGAATGAAGCAAACCTTTGTAAAAGAGTTTGACGTACACGCAGCTGACACAGGCTGTATGTATGGGAACTGGTTCGAGGGATTTTTCAATACGGAAAAATCCGCATCTACACACATAGGAGGATGAAACATGGTTGGAAAAAGATTACTCGCTTCCGCACTGGCTGGTACTATGGCGGTTTCGAGCATCGCTTTAGTATCTGCTGATGATACTAGCGCAGTTAAAAACGAAGAACAACTTCAGGCTTATGTTGAAAGCTTTGAGAAGTTCATTGATGAAGATCTTGAAGGAAACTATGGTACTGTTTCCACTCAGATTTTCGAGAATGCATATGAGTATGCGGACAGTCTGATCGGCGACAGAAGCGCTGAAGAGAGAGATTTCACAGTTGCTTACTATGCTCTGCAGGCAGCATACAACAATCTGGAAGTTCGTACAGTTGAGGAACTGAAGGCTCTGGCTAAATCCTATAAATCTGTATACGATTCCGAAAATATGTTTAATAATGAAGGCGACGAGATTTACGACAACGGTGACAGAGATTGGCCGAACCGCGCAACATGGGATATGTTTGTTGACGCGTATGAGGATGCTCTGACCTTTGACGTGCAGGATGATCCGGCAGAGATCACCGACGCTTATCGTCAGCTGGAAAAAGCATATAACGTAATGGTTGGTGAGACCAATCAGGTTGTTACAAAATCTGAATTGAAGAACCTGATCAGCCGCGCAAGCCGTCTGGATCCTGAAAAGTATGCTTACAACCAGAGAATGGAAGGCAGAATTACTGTTGGCAGCACCAACTATGGTGTAGCGGATGCCGGTGCGTACTGGATGGATTATACTAATTCTTATCCGAACTCTAACTATGTTGAGTGGGGCACCATGTTTGATGGTACAATCACCAATGTAGACGGCGGTGCAGTCGGCGGCGGTGCTACTCTGGAAGAGTTGATTGCATCTGCTGAAGAAACACTGGAAAATGTATTCTCCTTCGGTGTTTCCAGAACAACTAATGATGAGGTTAAGCAGGTATATGAAAATCTGCGTGTCCGTGTAGAAATGATTAACGCATTTGAGCCGGATAACACAAAGAGCGCATCTGTTAGTTCTCTGACTTCTTTGGTGAAGAAATCTGAAGATATCACAGATGAAGCTGTAGTTGAGGCAAGAGAAGCAGCACAGGCGATTCTGGACGCTGATTCTAACGATTCTGACGAGCGTGCAGAAGCATACCGTACATTGCAGTATGCAATGATCGATGCTGGCGCTTACGCTTCCTACAATGTTCGTCAGTTGGATCGTCTGATCGATTCTACTGAAAAATATATGGATATGGAAGTTTATGACAATGCTTTCCTTGATCTGTATAAAGGCGATCAGTCTTCCAGCAGCAAAACAGATATTCCGTACAGCGGCGGTTACTATATCCCGTATGAGACTGAAGAGCTGGTACAGGGAACTGCTAACGTTGTAACTGTAGGTGCTTCTTCTATCAGAGACGCTGCATCTTATGCAAATGATGTACTGAAAGCTCTGGGCAAAGACGTAAGCACAAGCGCTTCTACTCCGGAAGTTGTTGACGCTTATATCGGCCTGAAGAAATCCATCTCTTACATGGATAACTATCTGAAAGATTACAATGTAAGTGTTGGCGATGTAATGGATAACATTTACAAAGCCTACTCTACAGAAAACATGAGCGATGCTCTGCTGGAAGCTGCTGAAAATGCTGCTTACTACTTTGCAATGATCGCTGCTTTTGATGGCGGTGTAGATCCGTACATGGTTCTGGCTCCGGACTCCTGGCAGCCGTGGAATCTGGATGCTTTCCAGGATTCTAAGCTGACAGATGCTAACAAGGCTCTGGTAACAGCTCTTGAAAGCGGTTCTGCTACTGTTGAGGGCGACCTGAACGCTGACGGTGTTGTTGACCTGAGAGACCTCCAGCTGGCTGTATCTGCTTACCAGGCTGGCAGAATTTCTCTGATCGACCTTCAGAAAGAAGTTAACATCTATATGGCTGCTAAATAAGTTTACCGGTGACGGTTTAACTTAGACCCTAAGTTTATGAAATAACAATTACGGCGTATACAATACGCCGTAATTGTTAAAAATAAAGGTGTGTCCTCGTACAACCTTTATTTAAACACAAGATTTTTATTGGAGGAATTAAGAATGAAAAAGGCAATTTCTTTCGTTGTTGCTATGGCTCTTGCTGCAGCTATGTGTGTAGTAAGCGCTGCTGACGTAACATTATCTGCTGATGCTACTGATGTTAAAGTTGGCGATACTGTAACAGTTACAGTTACTGCTGATGGTCTTGCTTCTATCGACTTTGCAGTTGACTATGATGATGCAGTTCTCGAATTTGTAAAAGCTACAGCTGATTCCAGCGCTACAATCGCTGATACAAGCAATCCGGACAAAATCCTGATCGTTTCTGGCGCTGACTATGCTGACGCTACTATCTGCACACTGGAGTTCACAGCGATCGCTGCTGGCGAAACAGACATCAATGTTGTTGTTAACGACAGCACAAACGCTGCTGCTGAATCTGTAGATGTTACAACCAGCGCTGCTACAGTAACTGTTGCTGCTGACGAGACTTCTTCTGCTCCGGAATCTTCCGTAGAGTCTTCTGTAGAGGAGTCTTCTACAGAAGAACCTTCCAACCCGAGCACAGGCGATTCCAGCGTAGTTGGTTTTGCTGCTCTGGCACTGGCTGCTGCTGCTGCAACTGTAGTTGTTGCTAAGAAGTCTGTTAAATAAGTTTAGTTTATAAACTTTATTTAAAAATAAAAGGACCGGATGAAATCCGGTCCTTTTTTATATCCTCTAATGATTTTCGGAAGCTATCACCACAATATGCTAAAAAGGACGGATGAGAAAAGAAATTAAGTAAAACATGTTTGGGGCTGCAATTCTTTTTGCAATCTTTGATCATAGGGATAGAATCCAAATGATCCTATCAAAAAAACTGGCACGAAATATTTCGTGCCAGTTTTTATGAGCGCTGCATGACTTATGTTATGTAGCGCTTGATCCCTGCGCCGGATTATCTGATAAGCCGAAACTTACCGTTAATGCTGAATTAATATAGTTCATTGCCTGGTGATCCAGTGTACCCATTTTTTCCTTTAACCGTTTTTTATCAATGGTACGGATTTGTTCTAAGAGTACAATGGAATTTTTGGCAAGACCACAGCTTTCCGCATTAATTTCAATATGTGTCGGCAGTTTGGCCTTATCTTTTTGACTTGTAATCGCCGCGGCGATTACTGTTGGGCTGTACCGATTTCCAATATCGTTTTGTACAATTAACACTGGTCGTATACCGCCTTGTTCTGAACCAACGACAGGACTTAAATCTGCATAGTAAATTTCGCCTCTTTTGACAGACACTCTGTCCACACTCCTCTATCTTTTGTCTGATCAAATATATCGTTTTGCCTTCAACGCTATTCTACCCATACAGACAGAAAATAATCAGAGTTCTTTTAAAAATTAAATTTTATAGAGGGGGAGGCCCTGTAACGTCCATATTTTGATCCTGTATCTGACTTTTAAGAAAGCTTCCGCCCAGGATAATCGGAGGACCTTCTTTTTTATTTGCTCAAAAGGTTTTCTCGGATAATGATCAGCCTGGGTATTTTTATTTTATGCTTCGGATTTCCTTTATGTTCCGGTACCTGGGTGATTAAGACCGTTGTACACAAGGTCCTGTTTTTAGTATTTAGCATTTAATGGACCGGTTAAAAACTTTTTGCCCACTTAAATATTTTGGGCATGATGACTGATTTATTTATGTGCATGGATCCATGATGGCAGAAAGACACCCGAAATACTAATAACAGAAAACGCAAAGCAAAATTTTTATATTTTGCTGAAACGGTAAACAGACCGGATAAAAGCTTCCGCCTGCGCTGTCGTATTATAGATTCCGGGTGAGAAGCGTACTGCACCAATTTCTTCCGTATGCAAAAAATGATGGGCAAGCGGAGAACAATGTAGTCCACTGCGCAAAGCAAAACCTTCCTGATTTAAGAAGGAACAGACATCCATGGAATGATGACCTTCCAGATTAAAACTTAAAACCGGTGCCTGTCGGCCGAAAACAGGTTCTCCGCTATAGATTGTCACCTTTGGAATTCGTCTTAAGCCTTCATAAACCTGTTGGTAAATCTGCATTTCGTGTCGGTAGATCTGGCCGAGCGTTCTTTTCTGAACAAATTGGATACCGGCTCCTAATGCAATAATCCCGCTGCTATTGATTGTGCCGCTTTCCAGACGATCTGGATAAAAATCCGGGGCTTCCGGTTCAATGGAGGTACTGCCGCTGCCGCCCTCCATAATGGTATGAAGGAGTCCAACGCGTTTGCCAAGAACCAGCAGGCCAGTGCCTGTTGGGCCATATAGTCCTTTATGGCCGGCTGTACAAAGCAGATCGATATTTTGTTTTTCTATATCAACCGGCAGGACGCCTGCTGACTGCGCAGCATCTAAAATAAAGAGGATATTGTGCTGCCGGCAGAACGTGCCAATTTCTGCAACAGGCAGAATCTGTCCAGTTACATTAGAAACATGTGTACAGACGATTACCCGTGTATTGGGGCGGACAAGCCTTTGAAAAGACGCCAGGGTTGCTTCCGGATCTTCATAGACAGCCGCGATATCATATTCTACCCGGCCGGTTTTTGATAAAGCATAGACCGGACGAAAAACAGAATTATGTTCCAGGCAGGACAAAATAATATGGCCCCCGTCTGCCATGATTCCTTTGATGGCCATATTCAATGCATGGGTACAGTTCATTGTAAAAACTACATTTTCTACATCAGCTCCGAAAAATTGGGCGGCTCGATTTCGTACAGCAAACACTTTTTCGGATGTGCGCATGGCAATTTGGTGACCACTTCTGGAGGGGTTGCCGCCATAATGAGCAACTGCATCCCATAAGGCATTCGCGACTGCCTGCGGTTTTGGAAAAGTAGTGGCTGCATTATCAAAATAAATCATATCTTCTCACCTTCCTAAAAGGATATTGTTTTGGACGCCCATTCGGATCGGAACAGATAAAAAGGACAGGATACCACAACAGCATGGTCTGACTTCCTGTCCTCCTATTGAATGCAAATCAATATGCAAGCGCCGGCCTATTTATAAACGGCTGTAACCTTAATGCCCACTTTCCTCAGTTCCTCTGCCCATGCATCTGCATCGCCCTGGATTTTGACACTGTAACCGCATCCGCACGTGGTCAGCTCTGCCGGTGTTTTGACAATATAGGATTTAACGCCCGCCTTTTGCAAAAAATTTTTTGCCTTGTATGCATACGTAATTGAGCTAAGCGCGATATATTGCGCTGACTCCTGATTCATACGATCACCTTCTACTTTCTTTGACCAGGCAAAGTACTGTATTATATGCATGGAAAAATGAATTTGTGCAGTTGCAGTATCGGGCAGGACTGCTTTAAAGCCGGGTTGATGGGATGGATGCCGGACAGGAAGCGGGGACTTTCGACCAGGAGGTTCAGAATCAAAGCACCCAAAATTCCAGATCACAGAAAAACTTTTAAGAGGTCACGTCAAGATTGCCTGGAGTGATTGGGAGATAAGGCGCGTGAATTCATGATCAAAATTTTGGAAGCAAAACATAATTTTTTACGGAAATGCCTGTGAATTCTGTCTTGAAACTCTGGTGTTCCTATAGTATAATGAAGAACATGAAGGCCCTAAATCGGGAATCTTGTTGAGAAAGAAGGCACTGATATGGCGAAAACGACAGAAGAAATCCGCACAGTCATCAGTCAGATGACGCTGGAAGAAAAGGCAGGGCTTTGTTCCGGTAAAGGATTTTGGTATACAAAAGCAGTGGAGCGCTTGGGAATCCCCCATATTATGATGAGCGACGGCCCTCACGGGCTGCGCAGACAGGCTAATCCGGAAAAGTATCTGCCGGGTGAACCGTCTACTGTACAGGCAATCTGTTTTCCGACCTCGGCAACTTTAGCCTGTTCCTGGGATAAGGACCTGGCTTATTATGTAGGCCAGACGCTGGCGGAGGAATGCATTGCAGAACAGGTTTCTGTCATTTTGGGACCAGGGATTAATATCAAACGATCCCCCTTATGCGGACGAAATTTTGAGTATTTTTCAGAAGATCCGTACCTGGCTGGACAGATGGCCAAAAATCAAATTAACGGAATACAGGAAAAGGGAATCGGTACTTCTCTAAAGCATTTTGCTGTCAATAATCAGGAAAATAATCGCTTCGCGATTGACACCATTGTAGATGAGCGCACACTCCGCGAAATTTATCTGGCGGGTTTTGAAACAGCTGTAAAGGGCGCCCAGCCATGGACTGTTATGGCTGCTTATAATAAGTTTAACGGTGATCAGTGTTCAGAAAACCAAAAACTGCTCACGGACATCCTGCGGGATGAGTGGGGGTTTGAAGGCATGGTTGTATCAGACTGGGGGGCGGTCAATGATCGCGTTAAGGGGCTAAAGGCCGGGCTGGATCTGGAAATGCCGCAGAAGACCGATGACCGGGATATGCAGATTGTGCATGCCGTACAGGAAGGTAGGCTGGAAGAAGCTGTATTAGACCGGGCAGTGGAACGGATACTGCGGGTTATTTTCCGTGGCCTGGATCGCCTGGATAAAAACGCGGCCTACGATAAAGACGCGCATCATGATATTGCGCGCAAGGTGGCGCAGGAATGCATGGTGCTTTTGAAAAATGAAGGCCATATTTTGCCGTTGAAAAAATCCGGACGGATAGCGGTCATCGGCGATTTTGCGCAGAATCCCCGTTATCAGGGCGGCGGTTCTTCCCATATCAATCCGACCCGTGTCGATAATATTTTTGATGAGTTGCGGAAACAGGTCGGCACAGCGGTTGATTTTACTTATGCGCAGGGATATCGGACGGATGCGGACGCACCGGATGAAGCTTTATTGCAGGAAGCGGTGGCAAATGCCCGGAATGCAGACGTTGCAGTGATCTTTGCAGGGCTTCCGGAAAGTTTTGAGTCCGAAGGCTATGACCGCCAGCATATGCGGATGCCGAACTGCCACAATCAACTGATTGAAGCTGTTGCCGCAGTACAGAAAAATACGGTTGTCGTTTTAAGCAATGGTTCTCCGGTCGAAATGCCCTGGATTGATCAGGTGCCGGGCTTATTAGAAGCTTATTTGGGAGGCCAGGCTTTAGGCGGCGCGATTGCGGCGATCCTTTTTGGAGATGTCAATCCAAGCGGCAAGCTTGCGGAGACTTTCCCAGAAAAGCTTTGCCACAATCCATCGTATCTCAATTTCCCAGGCTTTGCACCGCGGGTCGAGTACAAAGAGGGAGTTTTTGTCGGATATCGTTATTATGATAAAGTAGACCGCAAACCGCTCTTTCCATTTGGTTATGGGTTAAGCTATACTTCCTTTGCCTATACAAAACTGGAGATTGACAAAAAAGAGATGCAGGATACAGACACGCTCACTGTACGGATAACTGTGAAAAATACAGGCGATTGTGCAGGCAAGGAGATTGTTCAGCTGTATGTCGGTGATCCGCACAGCCATGTAATCCGGCCGGAAAAAGAACTCAAAGGCTTTGAGAAACTGGAACTGGCGCCGGGTGAGGAAAAGACAGCCGAATTTAAACTGGATAAACGCTCATTTGCATACTATAACACAGAGATCCATGATTGGTATGTAGAAAGCGGCGTATTTGAAATTATGGCAGGCGCCTCTTCGAGGGATATCCGTCTAAAGGATACAGTCACTGTTCATTCCACCACGGTGATCCGTCCAGTATACAGCCGGAATACGCCGATTTATACCATTTTAGAGGATCCGGAAGCGCGTCCGATTGCAGAGGCTTTTCTGCAGGAGAAAGGTCTGGATGTGAAGAAAGACTTTAACATGGAGAAAGATAGCCCCATGCGGATGGGCGTGAGCTTTGCTTCCGGAAAATTGACGGATGCGCTGATCAATGAGCTGTTGGAACGGTTGGAAGCACGGGGCTCCTTCTAACTCTGGTTTGGAAATGGTTTCTTACATGATAAAAAACAGGCATGTTTATATGGTAAGGCGCCGCAATAAAGAGAAATATGCTGGGTAACGGTACAAGAGGGACAGAGGTAAGGAAAACAGGGAAAAGCCGTGCCGTCCCCAGTGATACCGTTATCACCGGCCACGCCGACGATGACGGCAAGCCCTGTAGTTTTCTGTTTTTGATTGTTACTGCTCTGACCGGGAGAGTGGATGATGGTTTTGCCCACCAAATCATTCAACCGGTCTGTGCCTTTGGAACGGTATACCTGTGGATATTTTTTCATGAGAATACGAATGATTTGGTGTATATTGGTGCATATTGGTGCATAAAAGATACCGCTGGAAACTGAAGTTTCCAGCGGTATTTAATTAATGCCTTAAGGCAGTTGAGCGAAGCAAAACAAACCCCAGCCGCTTTGCGGGTGGGTAAAAATAGTTATACCAAAAAGGAACTTTCGATGGACAATAAGGAAGTTGAGGTCCATTGCAGAAAGAAAGGTGAGAGGTATGGCAAACCAAACAAACAGTTTGGCGCATACCCAATAGGTGTGCAAGTATCACATCGTGTTCTGCCCGAAATACAGACGAAAAATCATCTAGCAGGAGTACATGCGTGTCGGGAAGATCTGAGAGAAAACATCAGAACGCTGTGTCAATACTGTAAATACAAGGGAGTGGAAATCATGGAGAGACATATGATGCCGGACCATGTCCACCTGCTGTGAAGAATACCAGCCAAAATGAGTGAGTCAAGCTTGATGGGATACTAAAAAGGAAAAAGCGGGCTGATGATGTTGGACAGGCAAGCGAATTGGAAAAAGAAATTCGGAAAAGTATAGTAGTGATAGGGATACCCCACAATTTATTGGCGGCTGTCATTTCATAATCCCTATTACAAATAAGCAAACAGGCGCTTCTGGTGCAGAAGGGGATTCAGTTTCGAGGGTGGGCTGACATGAGGGAGGCCACGATCAAGAAACAGATACAGGAACAGGAGAAACACGACAAGGCGAAGGAGAAACAGAGAGTCCGAGAGAAAGAGGAGCCTTTTAAGGATAGCAAGTAATACGAACGTCCTTTGAGGGGAGGCAAAAGAGTAAAGAGGCATTGGGCATGAAGGGAGCTAAGGGAGGGAGAGCTGCTGACACATCTCTCCCATAGTCAAAAGAGAAAGCCAGCGCTTTTAGGCGCTGGCTGGTATCATAGGCTTGTAGCCTTTGTGTAATTTGTACAAACCACCCGTTTGACGGGTGGTTTTGATTATATTATTTTTTTACGCTCATCCAACAGCCTTCAGCGCCAATACCGTTTTCAGGCGGTGTAAGAACCCCTTTTTCGATCAGGACCTCAACCAGTGAATCAAGCACCGGCATATTGGCAAGACGGTTCACAAACCTCCATTCTCCAAGCAGATAATCCGGAACAATCTGATGAATCAGTGCGGATATTTTTTCGGCTACGGCTTGTGCATGGGTCTCAAAGTAACCTTGAGAAAGCCTGTTGCTAATATCAAACAGCCGGTCCATATCCTTGACATCGCTCACGAGGATTTTCGTATAGAGCATTTCACCCTCACGATACAGGTATCCGCTTTCAATCGCCTTTGCAGCGTGCTCTTTTTCGATTTCCGAAAGAGTGTTGTGATGAAGACCATGGATAGCGCGGAGGGCCAGTTGGATTTGTGAGTCCTTTGCCATATTAAGCTCGCAATTAAAATGCTGCTTAATCCGGGTGATGTAGATGTTGCTCAGGTGTATTTCGGAATATCCGCACACATTCTCGGCCTTTACATTGTCCCAACCACTGCCATAATATTTCCCGTTATCCAGATAGCCATACACACTAAACGGGCGATTGACCTGTTCAACCTGTGTAAAATACTTTTCGGACAAGATCCTCTCTACATGATTGCACAAGGCATGCGACATTGTAAATACCTGCTGCCAAAGAATGAGATTCAGATCGATCTTTTGATTCAGATAAGGGAACGCCAGATATTCTTCTCGGTGTTTTTCGATATAATCGGAAATGATACGGCAAATGGTCTGCATCTGTTCTGTATAAATCGCATTGGCTTTTTCGATTTCTTCCTGATTCAACAAGACAAAATTAAGCGCATATTTCCCGTTTTCAAGTTGGCGCAACAGGCCGTATTGACCATTTTCACCTTTCGTGAGAATTTCAAGTTCTTCTTCCACGTATACGGTTGGAATATTCAGTTCATCCGCAATCTCTGCTGCACGCATAGGCTTTTTATGGCAAAGCCAAACGATATGTTTTGAAAACTGTCTTGTACATACCGTTCTGGGATCGCCCCAGCTATGGTTGCCGGTTCCCCAAATCACATAATCAATGTGATCCAGGGCTACTGGTTTACGATAGTTTTCAGTCATTTCCTGCACCTCACTTCTGAGTTTTTTTCTTGCACAAAACAATCTTTGACGAACAGCTCCTTCGCTTGTATTCTGAAGCTTTGCAATTTCCTCCGTAGACAAACCATCTATGTAGAACATGATCATGACTTCACGATATGCTTTTGTTAAAAAGGAGATCCGCCGGTAGACTGCGCTGAGTAATTCATCGCTGTTATCTTCTCTTTCTACATCTGCAATAAACGGAAGGAGATGCTCTGCACCATCTTCATAGAACATATCGGCACGCCTTCTTCGATTATCAGAAAAGTCAGCATATACATTCCGAGCCACTCGCCATACAAATGGATACAGATTTTCGATGCTGCCATCCGTATTGGCGGCTTTTATCAGCTCAAAGATGATATCTGAACACAGATCCTGCGCTTCATAACTGTCGTTTGTTCTGGCATAACAAAATCCAAACAGCTTTTCGAGCAGTTCATCGTCTATTATTTTCAGCAATTCCTGTTTCTTCATTGTTTTTCTCCCAAGCGATTGATCAATGCTTTCACCTATATAGTCCCTGTATTTTTGATGATGTCAGGTGGTCGGTAAAAATTTTTTGAACTATATGTTCTGAAGTATGACAGAGTATAGGATGCGGTTACGGTTCTTTCTCTCCCGAAACAAAAAACAGCGGCGGGGATGATTTCTCCCCACCGCTGTTACAGCTAGGTACAAACTGATGTTACAGTTAGATGCAAACTGATGCCGGTTGCCTGGTTATGGGCAAGATGACTGTTAATTTTTCAGACTCTGCAATGGCGCAGGAATCTGTCCGCCGCGTGCAATAAATTTGCTGGGGGAATATGAATTCACCTTCATGACAGGGCCGCCGCCCAGCAGACCGCCAAAAGAAAGCTCTTCTCCCAGTCCTTTGCCAATCGCCGGAATCAGGCGGACAGCCGTCGTTTTGAAATTGACCATACCAATCGCCGCTTCATCAGCGATAATCGCAGAGATGGTTTCAGCCGGCGTATCGCCCGGCACGACGATCATATCCAAACCAACTGAGCAAACAGCCGTCATGGCCTCCAACTTTTCAATGGAGAGAGCACCGCAACGCGCCGCATCAATCATACCGGCATCTTCTGTCACCGGAATAAATGCACCTGAAAGTCCGCCCACCTGGGACGAAGCCATGACGCCACCCTTTTTCACCGCATCATTCAGCAGCGCAAGCGCTGCGGTCGTACCATGTGCGCCGCAGGACTCCAGCCCGATTTCTTCCAGGATATGCGCGACTGAATCCCCGACAGCCGGCGTCGGCGCCAAAGACAGATCAACAATTCCAAAGGGAACACCCAGCATTTCAGAGGCGCGGGTGCCGACCAGCATCCCCATCCGCGTGATTTTAAACGCGGTCTTTTTAATCATATCCGCTACTTCTGTAATATTGGCATCCGGCGCTTTGGCAAGCGCTGCACGGACGACACCCGGACCGGAAACCCCCACATTAATAATACAGTCAGGTTCTCCCACACCATGGAATGCGCCAGCCATAAATGGGTTGTCTTCCGGGGCATTACAGAAAACCACAAGCTTGGCGCAGCCAATGCAGTCTCTGTCCGCCGTGCGTTCTGCCGTTTCTCTTACAATTTGCCCCATCATTCCGCAAGCATCCAGATTAATACCGGTTTTGGTGGAGCCGATATTGACGGAAGAGCAGACATGGTCTGTCACAGCCAATGCTTCCGGAATGGAGCGGATTAACGCTTCGTCGCCTGCGCTAAATCCCTTCTGCACTAAGGCGGAATATCCGCCGATAAAGTTAACGCCGCAAGCATTCGCCGCTTTTTCCAATGTCTGTGCAAATGGTACCGGATTCTGCCCGCAGGCCGCAGAAACAATGGCAATCGGCGTCACAGAAATCCGCTTGTTAATAATCGGAATGCCATATTGTTTTTCGATTTCTTCACAAGATTTGACAAGATTCTGCGCGCGGAATGTAATTTTATCATATACTTTCTGACAGGCAGTTTTAATATCGCTGCCAATACAATCTAACAGAGAAATCCCCATTGTCACCGTGCGGATGTCCAGATTTTCCTCCTGGATCATGGAGATGGTTTCCAATATGTCCTGAACGTTGAGCATAACAGCCTCCTACTTGTACTGCAAAGTTGCCGCCTAGATGCGGTGCATGGAATTGAAAATATCTTCGTGCATCACGTGCACTTTCAGACCGAGATTTTCGCCCAGCGTTGTCATATGGTCCACCAGTTGATTAAAATTGGCATTCAGTTGGCTGATATCTACCAGCATGATCATTGCAAACATGTCCTGCAGAACGGATTGGGTTACCTCAATGACGTTGGCATGATATTCGGCACAGAGTGTGCTGACTTTTGCCAGAATGCCGACGGTGTCTTTGCCGATGACGGTAATAACTGCGCGCATGATATATCCTCCAGTTTTCTATAAATTTTAACAGATATACTTAGTATAGCACAAAACCGTGCGGACGCAAAGCCCGCACGGTGATTTTCTGCATGTTACCATAAAAAGCAAAAAAGATCAAAGCTTTTTTTGGCTCTTTTTACTGCTTGTGTGTAAACCCATGCAGGAATCCATCCAGTTCCACGCAGCAGATATCTCCTCCAACGATCATACCGTCGATGACCAATAAATCAGCATAGACATTTTCCGGATGATCAGGATAATTGGTTACCGGGTAACGGAACCGTTCCGCCTGTTGCCCTCGATAGGGATACAGATCAAATCCTTCTGTTTTCTGCAATTCGTTATAACGGGTATAGACTTCTTCCCAGTCGGCAGGGATCGTAATCTGGGTTTTTTCTACAGCTTCCAGATCAATTTCCCAACCGTATCGGCTCAGAAATTCTGCCTGTTCTTCCAGCGTTTGTCCCGGAGCAGAAATACCACCGGTTTCCCGTCCTGCGCTGCGGGCTGCCCGGCACAAAAAACTGCCGATCAGCAGCACACAGGCAATGCTGAGAAGCACAACCACAAATTTATACTTGGATGCGCGCAGTGAAACAATAAACATACAGTTTCCCCCTTGCGGCCATGCCGGAGCCTGGCCGGTACTGATACATGTATATGCAAAGGCTTTGCATAAACATACCGGTTTTGAAAATAATAACATTAGAAATTCCGAAAAATGGGGGGATGAGATGCAGGACGCAGGACAGACGCTGGAAACCCGTTCAGCGCCTAAAAATTCCAAATGGAAATATATGCTGCTGGGTTTGGCCGCCGGAATATTAAACGGACTCTTCGGAGCGGGGGGCGGTGTCATTGTTGTACCCCTGCTGGAGAAGTTCGGGCTTGACGCCAAACGGGCGCATGCGACCTCGATTGCCGTGATTTTTCCGTTGAGCCTGCTTAGCGCGGCTTTGTATTTATGGCGGGGGGATCTGCAATTTACAGAAGCCTTCGGCTATATCCCCGGGGGCCTGATCGGAGCAGCTGGCGGCGCCCTGCTTTTAAAAAAGATTTCCAACGACTGGCTGCGCCGAATATTTGGCGCCATCATCATCCTGTCCGCTGTCCGCATCCTGCTCCGATAGGATGGTCCTTTGGTTAAGCGGTTGGTAAGCGGGTACAAGGCGGAATGACGACATCCGTTCGTTCGCCCGGCCATTGCAGTGGAAACGCAGGGAACCGGCAAAGAGCATGGAAGCTGCCGGTAAATATCGTTACGGGAAAGAGGAAACTTATGCAGTTTTTGATTGGCATTCTTGCGGGGTTGACCGCAGCCCTGGGGTTGGGCGGCGGTTTTATTCTGGTGATCTATTTAACCACAATCGCCGGCATGGACCAGCTCCAGTCCCAGGGAATCAACCTGCTGTTTTTTCTGCCGATTGCCATTCTGGCACTGTTCATTCATGCTAAAAACAAAATGCTGGACTGGAAGGTGTTGCTTCCAGCGGTACTGGCCGGCGTTTTCGGGGCAGGGGCAGGATTTTTTCTGTCCGGATGGATGGAAACCCAGTGGCTGAGCAAATGTTTCGCCGGTTTTATTTTTCTGGTCGGATGCAAAGAACTATTCCACCGGAAACAGAAACAACCCCGGCAGGCTGATCCGGGCCAAAAGACATAACGCTGTATGCAGAACCAGGGTTTGGGGGGATGCTGGGTTTTGAAAGTTTGATGAATAAAAAACAGCCGCAGGATGTAGGTGTTCTGCGGCTGTTTTTAGCTTCCATAGGCGAAATCTATATCTGTACAGGCTGTACAGGTTGTACAGGAGATTCTGCGCAGGGAAAGGGAATCCTTCTCTGTATTTCTCTCTGCAACAGACCGGTTCATATCGGACCCTTACACAAAAGTGGCAGAAGGGCACATGGCTATGGTATAATGAAACTGTTTTTGAATCAGGGCGGTTAATCATGATAGTTGGCTGCATTGACCTATACAGGCAAGCAAGGCAAATGATCAAGCTGGACTGCCTTATTTGCCTATGTCCGGTATGGCGAGCAGAGCAGACTATCAAGGTAATGATTCCATACACTTGCCTATATTTTATAGGCAAACGCGGCGAACCAATATGATATCTGGAATATGAAAGGAGAGATTGATGATGGAAATACCCAACAATATTTTAAAAAATAAACTGAAAAAGGTTCTTTTTATTTGGGGCAGTGGAAAAACAGTAACGGCAAATGCTCTGGACAAAAAGTATGGTTTTTTTGTCTATCATACGGACAATCGAGCCCCTCATTTCAAACGCGCAACGCCTGAATTTCAACCCGCCATGTGCCGGGATGTTCCGGATTTTTGGGTGCTTGGCAAAGAGGATGCGCTTGGATGGGAAAAGGATATTGTCCGAGAAATGACCCCGATGATCCTCTGTGATTTAATAGAATTATCTGGAAAATATGATCGGATTATCTGTGAAGGCGACATAGATATTGACAGCGTCATACATATTGTAAGTCATGCTGTGATGATCGTGAATCAAGGCGAATCTTATGACTTTTTCCATGGCCCCGACCAACAGCATATGCTCGATTCCATCCAGAACCGAACGGATATAAGCGAGGAGGAAAAACAGGCGCTCATTGAAAATGCGTATCAGATTCTGCGGGGGGATTTGCCGGATAACGGACAGGGCTATGGACTACCGCGGGAAACGACACAGTACTATATCACTCCGATTTTCAGAAATACGCAAACGCCCCCTGAAAAGGTTGCGGATATGGTGATGGAATACTGGAAAAACAGTCAGTAAACCCGCCGACAGGATGGAGGCAGGGGACAGCATGGCAAATTCCCTGCCCCCATCCTTCTCATATGCTATTCTGCTTTTTGAAACATGGGTACAATCTGCCCCGTCCTGCTCCCTGGGCCTGTCTTTATATCTTCCCGGGGTGATGATCCGTCTTTAGGAACAGATTCAGAAAGGTGGCTGCTGTATACGGTCAGGAATCTGCTTCCTCTTCCAGATAAATGGGTGTTTGCAAAGCGATATTTTCTTGGCATTGATACACCGCGGACAGAATCACAGTATCCTGCTCCCGTCGAAAGGTATAGTCACGGGAAAGAATTTTGCAGTTAGGAAAATCGGTCTGTTCCAACCGTTCCATTTCAGCCTGCAACAGCTCTTTGGCTTCTTCTTCCGTATAGGAAGTCCGCTCTAAAGTATAGGTTCTGTGCGTGTTTTGATAAATGCCGACCGGAAGTTCTGTGCCAAAAAGCACCAGAGGCTTATACGTGCTGGTGATTTCTGTATTTTCCGGAGAACTGCCAAAGATGTATAAGGGAATTTTGAGACCAAACAGGGAAAGGATATATCGCTGCTTTTCTGCAGGGTCGTATTGTTTTTCTACCTGGGACAGAGAAAACCGAAGTTCCCGTTCAACTTCCGTCTGCGCCAGAATATAAGCATCCGCATGGCGCAGCAGGGTGTTTCCCTTTTTATCTTCAAAAATTCCGCTGACCAGCAGGTCTCCTTTGGCGACTGCGTCCTGACGTTTTACGACGGCCTGACCGTTCAGAACATCCATATATAGAATTTGTCCTGCTTTCGCGGCAATGACATTGCAGGGAGTATCCGGCTCGATCTCCGGTTTTGGAGAACTTTCACGCAGAATAATTTCAATCCGGCTCCCCGTACGGTTTATGGACACAATAGACAGGTTATCAAATTGCAGTTTTAATTTATGGCTGATTCTATGCAGATCCAGGTCAGGGAGATATCCGCCGGGTTTGATCCCGTAAACTTCTGCGGCGGCGAGTATCCGTTGGGTACTGATGGTATGATTGCCCCGAACTTCAATATTCCAGATAAAATTCTGCAAAAAAGTCAGTAAGCATATCATCAGCACCGCGCCGATCAGCAGACCAATCCTTTTTCTATACCGCCGGATTAAAAAAGGCAGCCCACGCCGTTGTTCGGCCCGTGTACGACAGGCAAGCCTGCGCCGCTTCTTCACAATCCCGTAATAATCCTGTAGGAAACAATCTGCGAAAATACGGCCGTTCCTCCGGGAAACATGCCAAAGGTGAAATCCCTCCGCCGAGAGATCATGCAGCAGCTGCTCGGCGGCCTCCCCCTGGATGCGGAAGCGTACAGATCCCCGCAGCCATCGGATAAACTGAACTGCCAAGTCCGATTCCTCCATTCCTTAATTTTCAATGAGTTCTATAGATTCAATCTTTCCGCGGATGACGACACTTTCCTGATTCAGACTGCGTAACTCTAGACCGCATCCGACAAAGCGAAAGCTGAGCTTTTTGCCGGAAAGTAAAATCATATTTTCATCATAGGAGGAAATGGTGCTGCATCCTTCTACGGTCGCTTCACTGTTTCCGGACAGGGACAATGCGGCATCGCGCATGAGTGTTTGATTCAGCAGTTTTTGCAGGTGTGCCGGCGATTTTATTTTTTTCATGTCCATTCATGCCTTTCTCAGCTTTGATATTAAAATATATTAACAGGACACGCCGCATATACATACAAAGCAGGCCAAACTATAGGAAATAAGGAGGATGCATATGCGGACAGAACAAAAAAAAGTCATCGGTCGGGGAGGAAAAACCGCACAGGGAATGGTGCTGGCAGGAATCGCAGTCCTGCTGCTCTTCTTTTCAAAGGCGGTTGCCCAAAGCCTGCAAAACGGAATCCAGATCTGTCTGAATACGCTGATCCCATCCCTGTTTTGCTTTATGGTTTTTTCGGATTTTGCAGTACAGACCGGGCTGTTGCAGGGAATTTTGAAGCCGGTTGGTTTCCTGGCACGGCATATTTGGAAAATTGAAGATTCCTTCACAGATCTACTGGTTTTCAGCATGATCGGAGGATATCCGGTTGGGGCAAAGCTGCTGGCGGACCAGGTTCGCCGGGGAACGATATCTCCGGAAGAGGGGGAACGGATGCTCTGTTTCTGCGTAAATGCAGGACCGGCTTTTGTGATCGGCAGTGTGGCGGTGCCTATGTTCGGCAACGCCATGGTAGGATGGGTTATTTTTGCTTCTCATTTTTTGTCCTGTCTGCTTTGCGGCCTGCTTTGCGGGATTGGCAGAAAAGCACCGCCTAAAGGGAATCGGAGACCCAGTGGTTCTGTGCCTCTCTCGGTACAGATGGTGCGGTCTGTCCGCTCTGCGTCAGGAGCATTGGCGGGAGCTTGCGGATTTGTCCTGTTGTTTTGCGGCGGATTCGCCCTGTTGGATGGATTCGGGCTGCGTACGGCAATCGTGGATTTATTGCAGCCGGTGATGTCGGAGCAGGCCGCCTTTTCTCTGGTGACTGGATTGCTGGAAGTCACCAGCGGTACAGTGCTTTTAAACGGGATGGCAACGCCTGCCGGGGCTGCATTGGCTGCTGGAATCACAGGGTTCGGCGGTTTTTGCGTTCATGCGCAGGTCGCAGCGCTTCTCAGCGGTACGGGGATCCGGATGCGCCGCTTTTATCGAACCCGGTTGCTCTATGCCCTGTGCAGCGCGGGCCTTACTTTTATCGGCGCGCAATGGATCCCGCTGTCTCAGTCTGTTTTTCAAACCGGAGATCAGCCGGCTGCCGCTGCCTGGTCCGTTTCTCCAGTTGCCTCTTTCTGCCTGATAATTTTATGCATAATGTTGTTGTTATCCGGCGAAAAATCTGATACAATAAGAATAGGTAAAAAGCCCAAGAGGCTGGAGGAATAAAAACGATATGAAGAAAAAACTTTTTGGCAGCCGGATTACGCCGGCCTGTACATATTGCCGGCATGGAAATTTGGGGAAGGATGGAAAATATGTGCTTTGTGAGCGGAATGGGATCGTGGATGCCTATTATCACTGCCGTAAATTTTCCTATTCTCCGTTAAAAAGAGTGCCCAAACCACTCCCGCCGCTCCCGCAGTATACCAAAGACGATTTTTCATTATAGTATGAGCGGGGATGGAGAACAGACCATGGGATATAAGATTCATTTTGCTGCGTGGGCACATATATTTGCCCTGCCCTGCGCGATCGTAGATGACTATCTGACCGAGGCGAGCGGCGATGCGGTGAAAATTTTACTGCTGATTTTTCGGAATCAGGACAAACATTTAACGGAAAAGCAGATCGCCAGCCGTTTGATGCTGGATGAACAGGCGGTCCGGGAAGCGATCGCCTATTGGACGGCCAGAGGGTTGCTGCTTCAGGACGGATCAGAGATCAGGGCAGAGGCAGATTCTGTACAGGTCCATAAGAACAATCCGCCCCAGGCCGGTGAGATTCCGACAGAAGAGCTGGCGGCAAGAATACAGAGCAGTGCGGATTTTCGTTTTCTGGCGGAAGAGGCCGGCAACCTGCTGGGACATCCGCTGACCTCGACAGAGGCAAAGTATCTGTTGTATATTTCCGACAGTATTCGTCTGCCAGCAGACGTTATTTTAATGTGTATAGATTACTGTGTAAAAATTGGAAAGCCGGGAATTCGCTATATTTCGAAAGTTTGTGAAACCTGGGCAGAGCTGGGGATCAATACCCATGAAACGGCAGAGCTGTATCTCAAAAAGCAGCTGCTGCGAAACCAGAATGAGCGGGAGGTCAAAACCTGTTTTGGGATTTTTGACCGGAATCTGACGGCAAAAGAGCAGCAATACATTGAAAAATGGTACACCGACTATCATTATAAACTCAATATGATTCGCCTGGCTTATGAACGGACGATTGACAGTATCGGGAAGATGTCCTTCCCCTATATTGATCGGATTTTAAGCGATTGGCATGCCAAGGGATTTGTGGTGCCAAGGGATATTTCCGAACAGGCGCCGCCTAAAAAGTCGGGGACTGGCAATGCAAAATCCGCAGATACTTCTTATGACATTGACGCGTTTGACAGGATTGAACTAAAAGTACGGGACATGATGAAATAGAAACAGGCAGGTGAGTTTTTTTGTCGAACAGTATGTATTACCGGCAGGCACTCGGCATCATTGAAGCGCGCAGACAGAATGCAAGATTTACAGCGGACGAACATCTTCGGGAAATTGAGCAGAAATTTCCCGATATCGCACGCCGTAAACGGGAGCTGGCCGATACAAGCATTGCTCTGACTCGGATTATTTTGGAGAAACCTGCGGATGCACAGAAACTTTTACATCAGTTAAAAGAGCATAATTTGCAGCTGCAGGCGGAAATTCGGAGTATGCTCCGCCAGAAGGGTTTTCCGGAAGATTATCTGTCTATCCGTTATACCTGCCCGGTTTGTTCCGACACCGGATACGTCCATTCCCGTAAATGCGAATGTCTCCAGCAGCTGGTGCGGGATTTGGCCACACAGGCGCTCAATGAGATGTCGCCTTTGACATTATCGGAGTTCTCTTCTTTCCGTCTGGATTATTACCCGGATACGCCGATTGATGACAGCGGCGTCATTCCACGGAGTCAGATGGAGAAGATTTTTTTGTACTGCCGTGCATATGCCGACCACTTCCGGCCTAATGCGCAAAGCCTGTTTATGATCGGTAATACCGGGCTTGGAAAGACGCACCTGTCCCTTGCTATTGCCAAACAGGTGATTGCGCAGGGTTATACGGTTCTGTATGGTTCTGTACAGGATTTTCTGCGGGATATCAATGCAGAGCAATTTGGACGGGTGGCAGACCGGGATACACTGGGCTTGCTGCTGGACGCGGATTTACTCATTCTGGACGACCTGGGGGCGGAATTTGATTCCAATTTTAACAGCGCCACCATTTATAATATTATCAATACCCGTGCCAATCAAAACCGTCCGATGATTATTAACACAAATCTGCGGGTGGGGGAGCTGGAAGCGAAATATTCCGCCAGAATTGTATCCCGGTTATTTGTTTTTGATGTGCTCCGCTTCCGCGGAAAGGATATCCGGCAGCTCAAAGGAAGGCTCTAAGCAGAATATATTTCGGTTCAGGCGATCCGTCAGAATATAAATGATACAACAACCGCCGAAAGTCCTCATGACTTTCGGCGGTTGTTGTATCATTTATACTGTATCATCACATCACATACGCTGTCAGGAGAGGGGGCTTTCAACAGCCCTTCTTTTGCCAGGTCGCAGAGTACCATAGCATAAAGAGAAAGAAACATATAATTGGAAACCCTCTGAACATCATCTTCAAGGTGTGCTGGAAATAATTTTTTATATCCTTCCAGATACTTGGCAACAGCGTCCGCATATGAAACAATCACGGTTTTAAAATGATGATCTGCAAGAACTTTGAATTTTTCATATTGGGGTTTAGTCAATGCAGGGACAGTGACAAACAGCGCATGGTCTCTTCTCACAATAAAACCCTGTTCGATGGTAGAAGCAGCGGAATCGAGATCCCCAATTTCATTGCCTGCTAAAATGTCTTCACAAATGTTAATCTGGTTATCAAACATTATTTTACGGTATGCGAATCCGCCAAAATGATAAGATATATGCTGGTAGGTTCCTCTGCTGTGACTATTACATGATCGTTCACGACCGAGATTCCTCGCAGGATCATGGTTTTGCTCCATCAAATATCCGTGATAACTCCAGCGGCAGCCGTCGTAACGAACCGGATGCTCCATAGGTTTAACCGGATTATGCTGATCGCTCAGATATTCAAGGGCCATCATACCATAGAGATAAACCAACTCGTCTTTGCTTTTTCCGGCAGTATATATCTCCAGCTGGTCTACAGAATCAGTAAGGTTTTTCATCGCTTCCACGAACGGATGCAGGATGGGTTCGAATATGCCTTTTGCCTCTTCCGTGTATGCATTGACTTGACCCGAATAGATGATAAATGCTGTCCTGTATTTACCCTTTGAAACTTCCAAAATTGCTTCGCGGTTGATGAGGTTGGACAAGCAATCTTCAATGTAATAAGCCGGTACCCCGCACAATTTTGCAAGCTCCTCTACTGTTTTTTTCTCTTCATAACAGTTATATAAGATGTTTTGCGACAGGGCATCATTAATAAATACATATGGAAAGGGGCAGGTTGTGCCATTGTAATTGCCCTCGCCGCTGATTCGGATGGTTAACTTTACAGGCTTTAATGCAGTATACTCCATAACATCATACTCCTTCTTCAATTTTCTCCGTGCTTCAGATAGACGCCACATGATGGTTCTCTCCGGAACTTTCAGCTTTTCAGAGATTTGTTTGACAGAAAGACCGTCATAATAGTAGAGGATGATGATATCCCGGTACATTGCAGAAAGCATAGCGATTTCTGTCCGCAGAGAATCCTCAATACCTTCCTGGTCACTATCATATGGATCCTCATGGGGAATGTTATCCAGCATATCATAGGAATACATCGCGCGCTGTTTTCCCATATAACGCCGATAACTTTTCGTTACATTGCGTGCGATCCCCCAAAGCCACGGCTCGAATTTGCTGTCATCATTTAACTTCGGCAATTCACGAATCGCTGTCAGCAGGATTTCCTGTGACAGTTCATCTGCTTCATTGCGGGAACAGGTATGGCTGATGGCATATCTGTAAACCTTTGTAACATAGCCTGCAATCATGTCGCGATTCATGATCCTCACCTGCCTTTCGCTTATAAAGTGTCTGAATTGTTGATTTGATTGGGTACTTTCTTAAAATTTTGATTTTCTTTTTGTAACGTGGTGATTTATCCTATGACCATGGCGGCATCTTTCCCGCCGGTACGGTTTGGCTTGTATGCGGACAAGTTATTTTTTATTGATTTTATAGACAAAAATCATCTTATGACTTCTTATGTATATTTATATAATTAAGAAAAAAGCCTTAATTTGCAAGGGCTTTCCCATTCTTACTTATATCTTCTCATATCTCCGCATAAGTTGTTTTTGTAAAGTTGGGCACCATTTTAGCACCACAAATAAAACGATACACACAAGCACAAGGCGGTGTTATCACGCCCACAAAAGCAATTTAGGACAGCCTCACACATCATTATGTTACGCTCACCTTGTAAATGCAGCCTTTACAGGTACAAAACTGATAGAGCAAGGTGTTTATACTTTTTCCCTCAAAAAGTGCCATTTAACCCCGTAACATTTCAGAGCAAGATACTGTCTGTTCAGATTATCCTTTCCTTTACGAAAAGTTCCTTAGCAAGCATAGGAAAGGGGTACCCTTTCCGTAAAAACCACTCGCTTCCATCTATAAAAGAAAGAGAGATTTTTGCTTGTTGGGAATATCCCAAACCCACACCAAACTGGAATTTAGTTGTTCAAATCTCTATTTCTCTTATCAACAACGAACTGTTCCAAATTCGTTCTATGATTGTATTTTACGGAAGCTACTCTATCCTTTTCAATAATGACTTCATTCATATCAAGACCATTCAATGCAGCTATGGCAACAGCGTAATGTATCACATCCGCTAGTTCATTGCCTAGTTGATCCCGTAAATCTTCACCGCTAGAAAATTTTCTGCCTGCTTTTTTATTCAGGACTTCTGCAACCTCGCCAATTTCTTCTACAAGTTTCATAAATAAACTCTGGTCGACTCCACCATTACGGTAATGGTCAAGTAAATATGCTTCCAGTTCTTCTATAGTCACTTTCATAATGAGGTTCCCTCCGTAAATTTAAATTTGCCGCTTTGTATCTTTATATTATAGCTCCCATATATAGATTTTTCTATCACTTTCCTCATTTGTACGAAGTAGCAGAGCCAGCCACCCTCATCAACATTCAAGATAAACGGGCTTCGCTCGCCGTTGACGAGTGCGCCTACCTCTGCTCATGTGACAAACAAGAGAGCGAAAGCAACGAATGCTTTCGCTCTCTCATAGTATGTTTTTTCTTATATCTGCCCATATCGTTTTATAGCATCATAGGAAATCCGAGCACCATTTGGGCACCAAAGCGTCAACAATCAATGTTGATTTAAGTGTTGCAATCTGCAAAAAAATCCAGTATTTTCAAGGGTTTTCACAGTTCAAAACTGTTCAATAGCAAAAATTCAAATACTATTTTTTATATAACTCCAGCCGCCTGTTTTTAGGCGGCTGGAGTCCTTTTGCAACGTGGTGATTTATCCTATAACCACCGCGGTATCTTTCCCGCCAGTACGGTTTGGCTGGCATGCGGACAAGTTGTTTTTTTCCCTTATTGATGATAATAGCTTAAGAAGTCTGCAATCTTTTCCACCGATTCTTTTAAAACCTGGATGCGGGGCAGATATACTACCCGGAAATGGTCCGGCTGTTTCCAATTAAATCCGCCGCCGTGTATCAGCAAAATTTTCTTGTCCCTTAATAAGTCCAATGCAAACTGTTCATCGTTGGTAATATTGAATTTTTTGACGTCCAACTTTGGAAACATATAAAAGGCTGCCTTAGGTTTGATACAGCTAACGCCGGGAATGTCTGTTAAAGCCTTGTAGACATACTCCCTCTGTTCATAGATTCTTCCTCCCGGCACCAGATAATCATTGACACTTTGATGGCCGCCCAAAGCCGTCTGGACGATAGACTGTGCAGGTACGTTCGAGCAAAGCCGCATATTCGAAAGCATTTTAATCCCTTCGATATAATCTTTCACAGCATCTTTATAACCGCTTAAAATCATCCATCCAATTCGGAATCCGGCAATCATGTGCGATTTGGACAGACCGCTATAGGTGACACAGAACAGATCCGGCGCCAGAGAAGCGATCGAGACATGCTCTTCTCCATCCATCACTAAACGATCGTATATTTCATCTGAAAATATGATTAACTGATGTTCTCTGGCAATGTCAACAATCTGCTGCAGAACCTCTTTGGGATACAAGGCTCCTGTAGGATTATTCGGATTGATAATAACGATGGCTTTGGTTCTGTCCGTGATTTTCTTTTTGATATCCTCCATGTCCGGATACCATTCAGCCTGTTCGTCACAAACATAATGAACAACCTTGCCTCCAGCAAGGGTAGCACAGGCAGTCC
Organism: Candidatus Falkowella caecavicola; assembly: GCA_904420125.1. GTDB lineage: Bacteria > Bacillota > Clostridia > Oscillospirales > Ruminococcaceae > Falkowella > Falkowella caecavicola. Next base: position 102,458 of record CAJFUK010000049.1, read on the forward strand.
ACAGCGGGTAATCCGGGGAAGGAATCAGAATTTCATCCCCATCATCCAGCAGCGCTGACAAACACAAATTAATCAATTCGCTGACGCCGTTGCCCGTATAAATATCGTCAATCGAAACATTGGGGATTTTTTTCAGCTGCGCATACTGCATGATGGCCTTTCTTGCGGAGAAGAGACCCTGTGCCGGGGAATACCCCTCGCATTCCGTCAGCTGCCGGCGCATATCATAAATCACCTCGTCCGGCGTATGAAAACCAAACGGTGCAGGATTGCCAATATTCAACTTTAATATTTGTGTTCCTGCTTCCTCCATTTTTGTAGCTTCATCTACAACCGGGCCTCTGACGTCATATAAAACATGATCCAATTTTGACGATTTCTTAAACTCACGCATTTTTCTTCCTCCTAAAACTTGAACTTCTTTCATTTTATCATCAGCCGGCATCTCGATGACCGGATCGTTTCCCCGCAGCCAATCTTCTTCTACCAGCAAGACTTCTGCCAAAAAATGAAGAATATCCGCTCGCGGAACCGTTTTTCCGCTGACATATTGGCTGACATGGCTCTTGCCAAGTTTGATTCCACGCGCAGATGCTATCCGGACTAAATCGACCTGCTTCATCTTTTGCTGTGCCATCGCAAATTTAAGCCTTTCGGCAAAAGTCTCTCTGGCCATAACCTGTTCCTCCTTAAAAGTTCAATTTCAATAAATAGAGTATAACATAAGATATCTGGAAGTTCAATAGAAAAATTAAAAGTTCAATATAAAATTTAATAAAGTTCAATTTCGATCCAGCGCCCATAGGTCGGTTTTGTGAAAACAACCACCGACTGTGTGTGGAGCGGAAGAAGCTTTAGCGAAGGGAAAAAACAAAAAAGTCCTGTTGGTGAACAATAGACTTGCGGTTGCCAGACCGCAAGTCTATTGTTCACCAACAGGAGGACATTTAAATGAATGCTAGAGGACATGCAAATGAATGACATTAGAAGTTTAAGCCCATACGACATGGAAATACAAATACAAATATTACATAGTATTTGCATAGTACTTGCATCAAAGCATAGAGGAAAAATATTTTAAGGAGAAAAGAGAGAGGAGAGAAGAGACAGGAAAAATATTCAGAGAAGAGTGGGGATGGAGAGGAGTAAAAATAATAGAAGCAGAGATCAGTCTGGACCACATACATATGTTGGAGGAAATACCACCACCATTGAGGGCAAATCCAACGTCGGATTTCACGGACAATGCATCAAAAATGAGAGTATCAGGTTTGAAGGGATTTCTGAAAGGAAAAAGCAGTTTGATCATCCAGGAAGGACAAGCAAACTTGAAATACAAGCCTGGAAATGATTACTTGTGACAGGGAGAGCATGAACGAGATGGCCGGCAGCAGGATGCCCTTATCGCCAGTATTGTAATCGATGTTTTTTGTGTAGTTTGTGTAGAGGGTATGATGCAGATACATCAGGTAAAAGCACCAAAAAGGTCGCTGAGTACAACAAAAATCAATGGGAAGAAGACAAGCTGCAGGAACCAATAAGTTTTAGAGAATACGAAGACCCTTTCAAGGGGGGCAAGAAACAAACCATTGAAGTGTCAGACCGTATCAGCCATTGCAATGGCTGCCAGTAACAGCGGGTTATACCCGCATCAGAAAAACCGCCGGCTTAGCCGGCGGTTTTTTACTGTTTTTTCTCAGATATATACAAAACATTGTAATTTTATTTGTTGTGTTTTTGATCCGCATCCGTTTCCGTGGGCGCCGGAGGCTCTTCCGGTGCCAGGATAACTGCACGGATCCGTTCAATATGCCGTTCTTCTACTAATAAAACGGTAAATTCTATATTCTGATACCGGATAACCGGATTTTCTTTTTCATCCGGAATCCGGCCCAGAAGATCTGTAATCAATCCGCCCAGCGTATCGTAATCCCGCAGACTGTCGTCTTCTTCCATATCCAGATGCAGTATTTTAAATACATCCTCCAGATAGGCAGAGCCGGCGATCGAGTAGGTATTTTCGTTGATCTGGATAATATCTTCCTGCTCATCGTCATACTCATCCTGAATATTGCCCACGATGGTTTCCAACAGGTCTTCCATCGTGATAATACCGGCTGTGCCGCCGTATTCGTCAATTACCACGGCCAGATGGGTTTTCTGGGACGTGAATTCCTTGAACAGTTCCCGGCAGCGCGCGGTTTCCGGCACATAGGGAACGGATCGGATAAAATGCGCAATTTTAAAGTCGTTGGTCCCCGCCGTGCCTACCAGGCAGAGCAGGTCCTTAACATAAATCACGCCGACAATATTGTCAATACTGTCCGAATAAACAGGAATCCGTGAAAAGCCCTCGTTAATAGCCAGATAGATGATATCGCTAATTTTATCATGCTCGCTGACTGCAACCAGATCTACCCGATGAGTCATGATGTCTCCGGCGGTCCGGTCATCAAATTCAAAGATATTGTTGATCATGTCGCGCTGGCTTTCTTCAATAATGCCGGTTTCATTGCCGACATCGACCAGCATCCGGATGTCTTCTTCTGTGACACTTCCTTCAATTTCTTTCAGGTCAATACCGAACAGCCTGGAAAACAGTCCCGTCGTCCCGCGGACCAGCCAGACCGCCGGCAGGAACACGCCTTTTAAAATCCACAAAAGGCGTACGAGAGAAAAAGCGATCCCTTCCGGGTGCGCATCTGCCAGATTCTTGGGCAGATGCTGACCAAAAACCAGAATAATATATCCGCAAAGAAAGATACCGATCAGTACCGTCAATGTGGGAATTAACCAATCCGGCAGATGCAACAGGACAGCCTTCTGCGATAACAGGGAAATAATCGTAGACGCCCATGCATGCGTAAAACAGAAACATGCCGCAAAAGCGCAAAGACTGATTTCTACAGAAGAAGAAAATTTAAAACAGGAAGGGCGTTCCAGCATTCGCAAAATTAACTGCGCCTTTTTCTGCTTTCTTTCATCGGCAGATTCTGCATATTTTTTCAGCTTATTATCATTCAGAGATATCAACGCGGCTTCCCCCGCTGTAAATAAAGCTGTCAGCAAAAGGAAAATAAAAAAAAGAATGACAGAAATCAAACTGTCCGGATCCGCTCCGGCAGAAATGCTATAAAGCGGAGGATCTAAGCCAGGCCCGGATGTCTCCATGATCGTGCTCCTTTCTCTATTAAGAAACCGTTTTATTTACGCTATCATACTACCAATAATATTGATAATCTGCCCTGCTTGCCGATACCGGATATAGACAAATGCGGCAGTCTATCTTTATGGTATGAATTATACAACTATCATAATCGGATCCGGCTGTTTTGTCAATCGGCAACCGGAATTTTCTCCGTTATTTTCCAAGAGGAAGCAACATTGCCATTGATTCGGGATATTTTTTTGGATTTGTTGCATGTTTTGTATTTACAAACGGGAAAAAAGGTGGTAGAATTTAAAAGGTTACAGCCATAAGGAAGCCCGGAATCAGGACAGGCAGTATCGCCCGGTCTGGTGACAGGCTTAAAGGCGCGTGGGTATCAGGTTGCTGCGCCTGTTTTACAACCAGGTTTATTCCGAAAAACACTTATGGCAGAAATGTTGACACACAAATCAAGAGGAGGATCATTCACATGTCTAGAAAAATGAAGACAATGGATGGCAACAACGCGGCAGCTCATGTCTCGTATGCGTTTACCGATGTTGCCGCGATCTACCCGATCACCCCTTCGTCTACAATGGCGGAAGTCGTGGACAAATGGGCGGTTGCAGGGCAGAAAAATATTTTCGGTCAGACCGTAAAGGTCGTGGAAATGCAGTCTGAGGCAGGCGCTGCAGGCGCAGTACACGGTTCTTTGACCGCTGGCGCTTTAACGACAACCTTTACCGCTTCTCAGGGACTGCTCCTGATGATTCCAAATATGTATAAGATCGCAGGCGAACTGCTGCCAGGCGTAATCAATGTCTCCGCGCGTGCGCTCGCAAGCCATGCGCTGTCCATTTTTGGCGATCATTCCGACGTCTATGCCTGCCGTCAGACCGGTTTTGCCATGCTGGCGACTTCCAGCGTTCAGGAAGTTATGGACCTGGCGCCGGTAGCTCACCTGGCTGCCATCAAAGGCCGGGTTCCGTTCATCCATTTCTTTGATGGATTCCGCACATCCCATGAAATCCAGAAAATTGCTGTCTGGGATTACAAGGATCTGGCAGATATGCTGGATATGGACGCTGTCAACGCTTTCCGCAAACGCGCTTTGAATCCGGAACATCCGGTTCTCCGGGGTTCTGCACAGAACCCGGATATCTTCTTCCAGGCGCGTGAAGCCTCCAACCCGTATTATCTGGCTGTTCCCGATATCGTGGAAGAATATATGAACCGCATCAATGAAAAAATCGGCACAGATTATAAACTCTTTAACTATCATGGCGCACCGGATGCAGAACATGTCATTGTTGCAATGGGTTCTGTCTGCGACACCATTGAAGAGACTGTCGATTACCTGAATCAGAACGGCGCAAAGGTCGGCCTGATTAAAGTTCGGCTGTACCGTCCGTTCAGCGTCAAGCATCTGCTGGCTGTACTGCCGGAAAGTGTTAAAAAGATTTCGGTTCTGGATCGTACAAAAGAGCCGGGCGCAATGGGCGAGCCGCTGTATCTGGATGTTGTTGCAGCACTCAAAGACACCAAATTTGCAGGTGTTGAGATCGTTTCCGGACGTTATGGCCTTGGATCCAAAGACACAACACCTGGTCAGATCGCCGCTGTCTACAACAACACAGAAAAGAAACTCTTTACGATCGGTATCGAGGATGACGTCACCAACCTGTCCCTGAAATACGGCAAGCTGAACACAACCCCGGCAGGCACCATCTGCTGTAAATTCTGGGGTCTGGGCGCGGATGGAACCGTTGGCGCAAACAAAAACTCGATTAAGATCATCGGCGACCATACCGATATGTATGCGCAGGCATACTTTGATTATGACTCCAAAAAATCCGGCGGTATTACAGTTTCTCACCTGCGTTTCGGCAAATCCCCGATTAAATCCACCTATCTGGTGAGCGAGGCGGATTTTGTCGCATGCCACAATCCGTCTTATATCAATAAATATGAGATGGTTCAGGATATTAAACCGGGCGGAACCTTCCTGCTGAACTGCGGATGGAATATGGAAGAAATTGAAAAGCATGTTCCTGCTGCAGTCAAACGTTATATTGCGCAGAACAATATCAAGTTCTATGTGATCGACGGTGTTTCCATTGCCAAAGAACTCGGCCTTGGCGGTCGTGTCAATACGATTCTGCAGTCTGCGTTCTTTAAACTGGCAAATATTATTCCGGCAGAAGATGCAATTAAATATATGAAAGACGCTGCAACCGCTTCTTACGGCAAGAAGGGCGAGAACGTTGTCATGATGAACCATAACGCCATCGACCGCGGCGGTGCAGATGTCAGACAGATCGAGGTTCCGGCTTCCTGGGCCAACGCTTCTGACACAGCGGCTGCACAGACCGTTGTAGAAGGCGACGGCGCGCTGGAAACCTTTGTACGGGATATCCTGATGCCGGTTTCCGCGCAGAAGGGTAATCAGCTCCCTGTTTCTTCCTTTGTTGGACGGGAAGACGGTACGCTGCCCCAGGGTTCTGCAGCGTTTGAAAAACGCGGTATTGCCGTGGATGTACCGGAATGGAATCCAGAAAACTGTATTCAGTGTAACTTCTGTTCCTATGTCTGCCCGCATGCAGTCATCCGCCCGATCGTGATGACTGATGAAGAAGCTGCGAAGGCACCCGCTTCTCAGAAAACAGTAGCGATGACCGGAATGCCGGGATATCAGTTTGCAATGACGGTTTCTGTACTTGACTGTACGGGATGTGGTTCCTGTGCGAATGTATGTCCGGGCAAAAAGGGCAACAAGGCGCTGGTTATGAAAGCGCTGGACAGCCAGCTCGAGAAACAGGAAGGCTTTGCTTATGGTTATGGGTTGCCGGAAAAACCGGAAGTTCTGGAGAAGTTTAAAGATACAACCGTCAAGGGCAGCCAGTTTAAACAGCCGCTTCTTGAATTCAACGGCGCTTGTCCGGGTTGCGGTGAGACACCGTATGCCAAACTGGTGACACAGCTCTACGGTGACAGAATGTATATTGCCAATGCAACTGGTTGTTCTTCTATCTGGGGCGGTTCTGCACCTTCCACGCCGTACACCACCAACAAGAAGGGCTTTGGACCGGCTTGGGCAAACTCCCTGTTTGAGGATAACGCAGAGTTTGGCTATGGTATGTATCTGGCACAGCAGACACTTCGCAATAGCCTGATTACAAAAGTAGAAGCTTTGAGAGAGAATGCAAAACCGGATGTACAGGCTGCGATTGATGAATATCTGGCCACCCTGCAGGATGGCAAAGAAAACCGGATCGCTGCAGATAAGATGATTGCTGCGCTGGAAGCCTGCGGCTGCGACGCGGCAAAGGAAATCCTGGAAAATAAGGAATTCCTCGCGAAGAAATCCGTATGGATGTTCGGTGGCGACGGATGGGCATACGATATCGGTTTTGGTGGTCTGGATCATGTATTGGCTTCCGGTGAAGATGTCAATATTCTGGTATTTGATACAGAAGTTTACTCCAATACAGGCGGACAGGCATCTAAAGCTACCCCGACCGGTGCGATTGCACAGTTTGCTGCCGGCGGTAAAGCAGTAAAGAAAAAAGATCTGGCAGCGATTGCTATGAGCTACGGCTATATTTATGTTGCACAGGTTGCACAGGGTGCGGATTATAACCAGTGTATTAAAGCAATGACAGAAGCTGAAAGCTATCATGGCCCGTCTATTGTGATTGCCTATGCACCATGTATTAACCATGGTATCAAGACAGGTATGGCAACTGCGCAGACAGAAGAAAAGAAAGCGGTTGCAGCTGGTTACTGGCATCTGTTCCGCTTTGATCCTCGCATGAAAGAACAGGGTAAGAATCCGTTCATGCTGGACAGCAAAGCACCGACCGAGGATTACCAGGCATTCCTGGATGGTGAAGTGCGTTATAATGCGCTGAAACGTCAGAATCCTGAGAGAGCAGCGCAGCTCTTTGAAAATGCGGCAAAGAATGCTGCAGACAAATATGCTTACCTGCAGAAATACGGCAAGCTGTTTGACGTAGAATAGTTTGTTATCATGCAGTTTGCATGAAGAAGTATTTGCGTTGTATTTACAGAAGATCCGGCAAGGGGAAGCCCCTCTTGCCGGATCTTTTTTGGTCAGGACAGTTACAGGGCACCAGATTCAGCCAGAAGTTTAAAAAATTCTATTGACAAATAATGGTCGCCTATTTATAATAAGTTTAAACGAATACATGCAAAAAGCGTTGACGAGGAGGAGTACGCATTTACCCAATGCGCAGAGAGAAGATGGCTGGTGTAAATCTTCATGAGGGAAATGCGGAAGTAGCCTTTGAGCTGTGGGCTGAACAGAGTCATCTCAGTAGGTTGCACCGGAGTTTTCTACCGTTAAAAGGAAAGCGGTATCGGATATTTCTGATGAATATATCCCGTACCGGCAGAGCGCAGGAATGATCCTGAATTTAGGTGGTACCGCGGACACGTACAGCCCGTCCTAAGCAATTCGCTTAGGACGGGCTTTTTGTGATGTGTTCGTTTGTCATCAAGGAGAATATCTGATCTGTTTTGAAGGCCTGTGATCAGAATATTCGGTTTCATTCTTTATATAAGGAGGATTTTCTATGATGCACAAACACTACCATTTTCAGGAGGCAGAACCCGCTATGCAGGAGTTTTGGCGCCGACAGGAGATTTATCGCTTCCGGCCCGACAGCGGAAAAGAGATCTTTTCCATTGATACGCCGCCGCCAACAGTCAGCGGGAATCTGCATATCGGCCACCTCTTTTCTTACACACAGGCAGAAATTGCAGCGCGGTTTCGCCGCATGCAGGGATATGAAGTGTATTACCCTTTTGGGTTCGATGACAACGGCCTTCCGACAGAAAGGCTAGTTGAGCGTCAAATGGGTATCCGGGCCAAAGATCTGGACCGGCAGGTTTTTATTCAGAAATGTATGGAGACAGCAGAAACATATGAAAAAGATTTCCGCGAATTTTGGCAGTCCCTCGGTTTTTCGGTCGATTGGACACAACAGTACCGGACGATCAGCCCCGAAGTACAACGAATTTCCCAATATTCTTTTTTAGAATTGGCGGGTCAGGGAAAAGCCTATATGAAAGAGTCCCCGGTATTATGGTGTACAGAGTGCCAGACATCGGTTGCACAGGCAGAACTTGATACCAGAGAACAGGAGAGCACCTTTCATTACCTGCTATTCCATACGGCGGGGCAGGGACTACCGGTAGCGACCACCAGACCCGAATTACTCTATGGCTGCGTATGCCTGTTCGTTCATCCCGATGATGTCCGGTATCAGTCTTATATCGGGCAGAAGGCTGTTGTACCGCTATATGAGTATGAGGTTCCTATTTTAGCGGATTCACTGGTCAGTATGGAAAAGGGAACAGGAATTGTTATGTGCGCTACATTTGGAGACAGCACAGATGCAGAATGGTACACGACCCACAATTTGCCTTACCGGGAGGTACTGCTTTCGGACGGAAAAATACATGCGGATGTGCCCTATATCGGCGGTTTGTCTGTTAAGGCGGCACGCCAAAAAATCAAGGAACTATTGAGAGAAAAAGGCTGGATGATCCGCGAAGAACCGATCCGACATACAGTTGCTGTACACGAGCGCTGCGGGACAGAAATAGAGATTATCCACTCCCGCCAATGGTATATTGATATTCTGACACAAAAGCAAGCTTTGTTACAGGCTGCGGATAGGATTCATTGGTATCCTGCTGCCATGAAGGCGCGTTATACGGCATGGACAGAAAGTTTGAAATGGGACTGGTGTATTTCCAGGCAGAGATATTTTGGTGTGCCCCTTCCCGTATGGTATTGCAATTCTTGCGGCCTGCCTGTTTTTGCGGAAGAAAAACAGCTCCCTGTCGATCCTCTTTCCAGCAGGCCGCTGACACCTTGCCGATGCGGTTCGATAGATTTCACACCGGAAACAGCGGTTTTGGATACATGGGCGACCTCATCGGTCACACCCCAGATTCACAGCCATTGGCAAGAAAAAAATGATGCCGCCATCCGTATAGCACTTCCGATGAGTCTGCGGGTACAAGCGCATGAAATTATTCGCACCTGGGCTTTTTATACGATTGTGAAAAGTCTGTACCATACCGGGGAGATTCCCTGGAATGACCTGATGATCAGCGGCTTCGTTCTAGCTAAAAAAGGGGAAAAGATCAGCAAGTCCAAAAATAATGAAAGTTTAGACCCACAAAAGCTGATTGCGGTCCACTCCGCAGATGCGCTGCGATATTGGGCGGCAGGAACCCGGTTGGGAACGGACACTTTCTTTTCAGAAGAAGAATTAGCTGTCAGCAAACGGATGCTGACAAAACTCTGGAACGCAGCGCGTTTTGCATCATCTCATCTATCTGACTTTCATCCTGAGAGTATACCTGAACTCATGCCGGCAGACCGTTTCATTCTGGCCAGGGCTGCCCAGACGAAAGACGAGGCGGCAGAACTGCTCAATCAGTATGAAATCGGTTTGGCGCGACACACAATAGATTCCTTTTTCTGGCAAGATTTTTGCGATTACTATCTGGAACTCATCAAAGAGAGATTATACCAGCCGGAGAAGCACGGCGCACAAGCCCGTCTTTCCGGGCAATATGCGTTGTATTATACGGTGTTGGAAATTCTCAAGCTCTATGCAATCTATATACCGCATATTACAGAATTCATTTATCAAAACCTTTTCCGAGAATATGAAACAGAAATATCTCTGCACCAGATTCTTTGGGGGAAGGGAGCGGGCGGTGTGATGCCGGAATCGTCTATTCTGGAGTTTGGAAAAAAACTCAAAGAAGCGATTGCCGGGATGCGGCGATATAAATCGGAACATAATCTCTCACTGAATGCGGAAATGCCTTGCCTGCGGGTGGATCCTGGTCCCTATATTCAATGGTTCCAACAGACGGAGAAGGATCTGCTTGCTTGTAGTCATGCACAGGAAATTTTGTTTATATCGGACTGAATAGAATATACCGGATCGGGCGGAAAGGTTACAGGGCGAGTCTTTATCCAAAATCATGTCGGGTACCGCCATCGCTGCCCATTTCTTCAAACAGACAAATGATTTCTTCGATTTTTCTAAAACATTCCGCATCTTCAAGGCAATCATCTTCCAGGATTGCCTTGATTTTTTGTAAAGCCTGATACGATTGTATTTCAATCATTTCCTTCGCATCAATATGTAGATTCGGAAATGTAATCTGAACCTCTTCTTTTTCCAATAATCGAATGAGTATCTCTTTGTATAGATCCATATCAATCACCTCAGAATAAATTTTAACCTAATTCAGGTTGATTAGGCAATACCCTATTTTAGGTTGTTGTAAGATTAGGACGAGGTGATGAGATTTGTATAGCAGAATTCGGGATCTCCGAGAAGACCGGGATTTGGCACAGAGAGAAATTGCACAGTTTTTATGCATGTCCCAGACCGGATACTCTAAATATGAAACAGGTGAAAATGATATTCCTACACAAGTTTTAATCAAGCTGGCTGATTTTTATAATACATCGGTGGATTATATTTTAGGAAGAACCAATATCAAAACACCCTACAAAAAATAATCCACATAGATAACCTACTGAATAAAACTACTAAAAACAAAAAATTTTGAGAAATCATTGCATAAAATCGTAGGATTGGGATAAGCTATCCAATAGCATAGACGGTTAGGCCCAAAATATAGAAAAACTATTTTGTATATTTTGGGCATTAAAACCACATAATTATTTGAATAACTATGCAAAGGGTAGAAAGGGGGAAAAGGGATTGACAAAGTGGGAAAGAAGTGGTAAGATAAGAAAGCTGTCGAGAGGCGGCACACGGAAAGAGTGAGAAAAAACCATAA
>CAJFUK010000050.1 GCA_904420125.1 Candidatus Falkowella caecavicola
GGTAAAAGCGGTAGGGGATTCATAGCCATATTTGAAGGCTATATCGATGATTTTTTCACTGCCGTTTTGAATATCAAACACAGCTTGAGATAATCGTCTACGGCGAATATATTCCGAGACCGGCATGCCAGCCATAAAAGAAAATATCCGCGAGAATTCATAAACAGAACAGCCAACTATTTTTGACAGTGACTCATACTGTATCGGCTGAGACAGATTATCCTCAATGAACTCCAAAACATCATTCAGCCCGTTGAGCCAGTCCATACAATCCCTCCTCTCACTTAGAAGTATAAACGATTCGCATGCGGAATTCTTTACATCTCTTGCTTATTTCAGATAGCGTCTTTGTACGCGGCAAAATCTTAATTTATATAAAGCGAAAGAAGCCGATCGCCATTACAACAATCGACTTCTTTCGGTAATGGGTTTACGCTACAAAAAAGATACCCGCTACAAACGCGGGCAGAAAAGCTTTAAAGATAGAAAACCTGCGGTGCGCGACTTGCTCACCGCAGGTTTGGTGCGGATAACAGGACTTGAACCTGCATGAAGGAACCCTCACTAGAACCTGAATCTAGCGCGTCTGCCAATTCCGCCATATCCGCATATCTTTTGTTGTTATTGATTTTACAACGTTAATTATTATAACACAGCTATTTTAAAATTGCAAGTAATTTTTAAAAAATATATTGAAAAAATTTAATACCACAACATGTAAATACCCAAGCAGTTAAAATGCCGCCTGTACCAAGAAATATATGACGTGATAAAAAGATGGTAGAATGGAAAAAGGGAGGGAACTGGAATGACAAAGAAGTATACGATACGAGGAAAAAGGAAAAGCTGGCCATAGTAAAAGATGTGCTGACAGGAAAATCAACTTATTCTTGGGAGCCAGAAATAGATAATAAGACTACTCCGCTGGCTTAAGAAGTACCAAAAGGAAGGTGAAACAGGGCTGGAAAGCAAGAAAAAGCCGGATAATCCACTGGCCCGATTCGAGCGCCGCAAGGAGCTGACCGATATGGAGCATCTGCAGTACCAGATCGAACTGCTCAAACGTGAATTGGCAACGAAGGAAGCTGAGGCAGTCTGTTTAAAACGACGCAACGCACGAAAGAAAGGCGATGCCCAAAGAAAATAATCCAGCAGATGTACGCCGAGATACACCGGCAGACAGGAAAACACTTGGTAACGGAACTGTACAACAATATATGGTGTATCCCGCAGCAGCTACTATAAATGGCTTCGGCGGTGTGGCACATTCAACCGATGCGAACAGTCTCAGCAGACATTGGATACCTATGTCAGTGACATCCACACCATCCCATGATGGGTTACCGATCTATCCAGGATATGCTTGCTCTCCAGTTCGGTCTTGTGGTGAGCAATCCCAGTGTATTCAAGTCCACGCAAAGGCTTCATATTCACGGCTATTACCGCCAATGTGTTGCGCACAGAGAAGGAAATCTCCCCTTCTCCTTTCTCGGAGATATCCAGCAGATACCGATCAGGCTGAGGATTACGGCGCCGAATTCCCCATATAACTGCCAACATTGTTCCCAAAGTCAAAGCGTCAGCGAGAATCAGCCTCACCCAAATGCCGTTGATACCAAGCCATGTCCCTAACAAAAGAACCGCCGGTGCCAAATACAAAAACAGCCGCAGCAACAAGATCAAGTTGGACAGCATGGCCCGTTTCACTGTATTGAAGTAACCGGAGAACAACAGGTTTAAAAAACCGAATAAAAAGCTGGCCGCCAAACATAACAGCGCGATACAGCTCTCGAACCGCGCTGTTTCTTCTGTAATATTGAAGATTGTACACATCATGTCGGGAAACAGGGCGATAACTGCCGACAGCAATAGCGTCAGTATCCCGCCGGCTTGCAAAGCTTTCTGACATACCCGTCGGATGCTCCCGCTATCCTTTGCTCCATAAAAAATGCCGGCAATCGGGCATCCGTGCAGACGCAATTCCGACAATCACCCCTGTCAGCAAATCTGAAACACTTTTGATCAGCGCAAAAACCGGCAGATATGCCGTTGCCCAATTCGCAGAATGACAGCGTTGATCAATAATATTTTCAGCGCGTTCAGCAGATTGTTACAGCCATTGGGACTGTCATAAACTACGATTTCTCCCAGCAGCTGTACTGACAGCCGCATTTTTGACGAGACGGGTATGAGGGGTTTTCCGCAGCAAAAAATACAGTCCGATCAATACCGTCAACCTCATAGACAGACCCACGGGGCAATGCTGGCCCCTTTCATCCCCATATCCAGAGACAGCAGAAACCACGTCAGAACAATATTCAAACCGCTGGAGAGCAGAAACATAAGCGAAGATATCTGTAACATATCGCTCGCTATTCTCAATTCGTCTGATTACCATTTTATCCAAATCAATCCCATAAAGCTGCACAATCTCTGCCAGTTGACGCTGAGATGTCTTCGGCTCCATACTCTTACGAAGCGCATCGATTCTGACACCGCACAGGTTGCGCCGTCCATCCTCTGTCTTATGCTTAACCATATCATCCTTCCGTCCCTTGTTTTTTGTCTGTCGTCCAAAACGAGTATTTGAAATATTCATCATTATTTTAACAAATGATGCATTGAAACTTGATAGTTAGCTGAATTTGCCTATCAAGCAAGTACAGCATATTATCTTGATTATTTGAAATACTCAAATTGAATATTAACAAAATAAAAAAACAGAAATGCCCTCTGTTATGAAACCAATCTATATGAGCCTACACTGCACTCTTTCAGCGGATCATCGACCGTCCATCCAAATGCAGGGAACTGCCCAGAACCGCAAGAACTTGCTTTTCTCTGTTTATGCATTTACAGAGATCATTTTCTATCTATATATGATTTATACTGATTTTTCCTCAAACAGAAGAAAACAAAAAAGGCTCTATGCAAAAGCAGTACGCATAGCACAGGAGAGCCGGCTGTCTTAATCAAGACAGCCGGCTCTCCTGTATTAATTTTCAATGCTGCTCTTCTTTTTGATGCACAGCCTGTAAGTATCTTTCCGTTTCTTCGGCGGTAGACAGATTCATGGCTTTCTCTGTAACAGCAGCCGCATCTGCCGCGTGCCAGCCAGCAATTAACTTCCGGGTCTGTAGAACCGAAGAAGCGGATACGCTGAATTCATCCAATCCGAAGGAGAGCAGTAACGGGATCAACCCCGGGTCAGCTGCTGCCTCTCCGCACATACCTACCGGAATCCCCGCCCGTTTGGCCGCCTGGATGACCGAACGAATGCTTCGGAGCACAGCCGGATGAAATGCGGTATAGAGTTTTTCAACCCGTGCGTTTCCCCGATCAACTGCCATAACATACTGCGTCAGGTCATTGGTTCCAATGCTGAAAAAGTCCACTTCTCTCGCCAACCAGTCAGCAATCATTACGGCTGCAGGCGTCTCTATCATCACACCGACCTGCATGCCGTCATCAAATGCTATCCCCTCATCTGCCAGCTGTTTTTTACATGCAGCAAGCAGCGCTTTGGCTGCACGTACCTCTTCTACGCTGGTAATCAGCGGCAGCATGATTTTAATATTCCGGTATTTGGCGCCTGCGCGCAACAGGGCACGCAGCTGAATTTGAAAAATTTCTGAATGATCCAGGCAGTACCGGATCGCCCGATATCCCAAAAACGGATTATCTTCCGCCCCCATCTGCAGATAAGGAACTGCCTTATCGCCCCCTATATCCAGTGTGCGGATAATCACTTCTTTCCCAGCCATCTGTTCTGAAACCTCCAGATAGGCGGCTGTCTGTTCTTCTTCAGACGGCATGGTACTCCGATCCATGAATAAAAACTCGGTGCGGAACAAGCCAATCCCCTCTGCACCGGCAGCCTGAGCGGCCTCCGCTTCCGCAGGCGTTCCGATATTGGCATATAAAGCATATGGGTTTCCGTCGGCATCTGCCGTCTTCCGATCCCTATATAGGGATAACTGTGCGCGTTCTTCTAAAAAGGCTTTCCGTTTTTCTTCATACGCATTGATCGTGCAAAAATCCGGATCTACAATGATCTCTCCCGCACTGCCGTCAGCAATAACAACGGCCCCGTCTGCTATAGCAGAAAGCACATCGGGTATACTTAATACTGCGGGCACTTCCAATGCGCGGGCCAGAATGGCAGAGTGACTGGTTTTTCCACCAGTTTCAGTTAAAATGGCAGCGATCTTTTCCCGTTTCAGACCGACTGTCATCGAAGGGGTCAGATCATGAGCAATCAGCACGCTCCCAGCCGGGAGGGTGGACAGATCAACGGCCTCTTCTCCCAGTAATATCCCCAGCATCCGGGTACGGATATCCTGCACATCGGCAGACCGCTGGCGCATCAGCTCATCCTCCATACCGGCAAACATATCTGCATAAAGCGTACATACATGATCTACCGCCGCTTCAGCCACAGAGCCGCCGTCGATCGCCTCCTGCATCTGTGAAATCATAAAAGGATCGTTGAGCATCATGATTTGGCCAGTTAGAATCTCTGATTCTTTTTCTCCGATTCTCTGTTGCAGATCATCTGCCATAGCCTGTGTCCTGAAGCAAAAAGTATCCACTGCTGTCTGCAAACGTTTCTTCTCTTCTTCTTTGCCTGAAAACACAACCCCTGTATAATCCAGGTTCTGTTCGCGCAGGCATACGGCATGCCCGATACCAATTCCGGCAGATGCGCCGATTCCATGCAAAATCATCGGAAGGCCTCCTGTCTTTGTTATTCTCCGAGTCCGGACTCTACTAATTCCACCGCAGCTTTCAGTGCAGCTTCCTCATCTGCGCCATTGCACTGAATTTCAATTTCTGTCCCCTGCTTAATACAGGCCGCCATCAGGTTCATAATGCTTTTTGCGTTGATTTCCTGCCCATTGGCCAAAATAGTCACATCACAGGCAAAAGGGGTAATCGTTTTAATGAACAGCTGTGCCGGACGCATATGCATCCCCATCGGATTAATCACTTGAACTGTTTTGGATACCATGATTCATTCCTTCTTTCTATCGCTATCAATCAAAGATTATTCTATTCCTGCGGCCGATTTTTCTTTAAAACCGCCAACAGCAGCATACTGATCACAGAACCGGCAGCAAGAGCAAGTACATATCCCCAGACATTTGTCACGAGCGGGAAAACAAAGATACCGCCATGGGGTGCCATGAGACCGCAGTTAAACAGCATGGACAGCGCGCCGGACACAGCACTTCCCACTACACAGGCCGGGATCACGCGCAGCGGGTCGGAAGCGGCAAAAGGAATCGCACCTTCTGTAATAAAACATAAGCCCATAATATAGTTGACCACGCCGGATTTGCGTTCATCCGGGGTAAATTTCTTTTTAAAGAAACTGGTACAGAGTGCAATGGCAATCGGAGGAACCATACCGCCAATCATGACCGCTGCCATCATCTGATAAGCGATATCTGTAGAAGGCGCGCCGGCAGCTGCAGCCGTTGCAATCGCTCCCGTTCCGGTTACATAAGCCGCCTTATTGAACGGACCACCCATATCAATACTCATCATACCGGCCAATACCGCACCTAATAATAGTTTACTGCTGCCGCCCAGGGAATTTAAAAAGTTGGTCAGCCCTGTGTTCAACGCGCCCATGATCGGGTTGACCAGGCACATGAATACACCAATAAACAGTACGCCAAGAACCGGATAAATCAAAATCGGTTTAATTCCTTCCAGACTTCTTGGCAACCGATCGCAGATTTTTCTAAGGCCCAACATAAAATATCCGCCTGCAAAACCTGCTAACAGCGCACCCAGGAAACCCGCCGGAATCGCTTCCGCACTGCCGGAAATGGTCCAGAAAGAGGTGCCCACGGCCGCCAGACTGCCGCCTACAAAACCGATGGCCAATCCAGGGCGGTCGGCAATACTCATGCCGATAAATCCAGCTAAAACAGGCAGCATGAAATTAAAAGCAACGCCGCCTATGGTTTTAAAGAAAGCAGCCGCTGGCGTATTCATTCCGAAGTTGGTGGGATCAATTGAAGGATCATCCAGCAAAAAGGCCAGCGCAATCAAAATACCACCGCCGATGACAAAGGGCAGCATATGAGAGACGCCGTTCATCAGATGCTTATAGACCTGCCGGCCAAACCCTTCTTTTCTATGTTCAGATTCTGTATGCATCACCGACCCGTTGTGCTGATAAACCGGTACATCGCCGGATTCAATTTTTTGAATCAGCGCCTCAGCCTTATGAATCCCATCGGATACAGGGACAAATAAGACCCGTTTTCCGTGAAAACGTCCAGCCTCTATATTTTTATCAGCAGCAACAATAATACCGTCTGCCGCAGCGATTTCTTCATCGGTCAAAACATTTTTTGCACCGCCGCTGCCGTTTGTCTCGGCTTTGAGCGGGATGCCCAGCTTTTCCCCTGCCTTTTCCAGCGCTTCGGCCGCCATATAGGTATGCGCAATACCGGTTGGACAGGCGGTCACAGCCAAAACACGGTAACCGGTTGACGGCTGATGCATGGGAACTTTCTTCGTAGATGCCGCATGTTCTGGTTGCTGTGACCCGTACTTGGCCGATTCTGCCTGATCAATGATCCGCAAAAATGCGTCCGGATCTTCCGCCGCACGTAAATCCGCAACAAATTTCGGATCCATCAGCAGAACCATCAGATGAGATAGAATTTCCAAATGCAGATCTCCGTCCAGTGGTGCCGCAATCATAAAAAAGAGGTCTGATGGTTGCCCGTCCAGTGCGCCGTATTCAATCCCCTGTCTCAAAGTCACTGCCGACAGGCAAGGCCTGAGCACAGATTCTGATTTTGCATGGGGGACGGCAATACCCGCTTCAATGGCTGTGCTGGTCTGCGCTTCTCTGGCTAAAATGGCCTTTTTATAAGCCTCCTTGTCTTTCAGAGCACCTCCAGTATTCTGAAGATCCACCATCAGGTCAATTACACTGTCTTTGTCCGCTGCAGATGTCTGTAAAACAATCCGTTCTTTGCTTAAAAGATCTACAATACGCATGACTGAGAAACTCCTTTCACATAATGATTTAAAAAGTATCCATCAGGCGAAGCACATCTTCACGCGCCGCCAATCCTTCTGAAAATGCTGTAGCGCTTCCGGCCGCCGCACCCATGCGGAGTGCCTGTTCATACTGACCGGTCTGCAAAAATCCCGCCAAAAAACCTGCTACCATAGAATCACCGGCACCTACGGAGTTTTTCACGGTCCCTTTCGGGGCCTTTACCCGATAAAATCTGCCTTGTTCATCAAGAAGGATTGCACCATCCCCAGCCATAGAAACCAATACATTCTGCGCACCCCGTTCCTGCAGATTCCGGGCGCACTCCAGAATTTCCTGATCTGTATGCAGTTTTTTCCCAAAAATCTCTCCCAACTCCAGATGATTGGGTTTAATTAAAAAAGGCCGGTATTTTAAAACATTACAGAGCAGATCACCCGTCGCATCCACTACAAAACGGATTTCTTTACCCTGTAGGTGCTGCAGAATCCGCTCATACATATCTCCAGGCAAAGAAGCCGGAATACTGCCTGCCAGTACCAGGATATCCCCTGCCTGCAGCTGTTCAAGTTTACAAAAAAGTGCCGCCAGAGCATCCGGACCAATTACAGGTCCCTGTCCGTTGATTTCCGTTTCACTGCCCGCCTTAATTTTTACATTAATCCGCGTATAGCCTTCCGGAAGACGGATCAGATCTGCCGCGACACCGGCGGCCGCCAGTCCCTGTGCAACAGCCTCGCCTGTAAATCCGGCAATAAAGCCAAGAGCTGTGCTGGGAAAACCCAAATTGCCCAACATGATGGAAACATTGACGCCTTTTCCGCCAAACTGGATCTCTTCTTTTAATGTGCGGTTGACGATCCCGGCCTGTAAAGAATCCAGATGCACCACATAATCAATGGCAGGGTTAAAAGTAGTCGTATAAATCATTGTAAGGATCATCCTTTCATGCTTTCATGTTGGAAAAATAATTATTTCTAATCTATACTTCCTTAATAACCGTATGTTGCCGATATACAGAATCCGGAATATGATCTGTAATCAGGCAAGCCTGGTCCAAAGGACAGATTGTCACTGCTGTTACCTTGCCGAATTTACTCGAATCAGCCAGCATATAGGACATATACGCCTGCTGGACTGCTTTGGTCTTAATGGCGGCTTCCTCTGCATCCGGAGTTGTAAATCCCTGACGCACAGACACTCCGTTGGTTCCTAAAAAAGCTTTTGTCAGATTATACCGGCTTAAGCTCTCCATGGCTGCTGCACCGACAATCGCCTGTGTTCCGGGTTTTAAAAGTCCGCCGACGACATATGACTTCAGTCCCTTTTCGACCAGCCGTCTGGCGCATTCAATCCCATTGGTGATAAAGGTCGCACGGGAACCGGACAGATAATCCACCATGCGGATGGTTGTGGTACCGGCATCAATAAAAACAAAATCTTCATCATGAATTTGGGCCGCAGCATACTGGGCAATCCGCACCTTTTCAGCTATATACAGCTGTTCCTTGACTGAAACGTCTTTTTCTTCATTTTCAAATTCTCCATCCAGAGCAACAGCGCCGCCATGCACCTTGGATAAACGTCCCTGCGCCGCCAATGCCGTCAGGTCCCTGCGAATCGTCGCCTCCGAAGCGCCTGTGGCCTGACAAAGCTGCGTAACGCTCACCGCCTTGCGTTTTTCCACTTCAGCAAGAATGATATTGAAACGCTCTTCTATAAACATAAACTTTCTCCAATTGATTGAATTTGATTGTTTTTGCTTTTTCTATTCATAGTATATCAGGATATTTTTCAAAAATCAATCATTTTAATTCAAATTCAATCAAAAATTAATCACAAAAATTTGAAGAAATTCTCGTGCAAAATCACAAAAAAAGAAAAACGTACTGGAGTACAAAAGATTCTGTCCATAATATCCTGTACCGACTCCGTTGATAAATACATGGATTTTGCATATTCAGCAAAAAATAGGCGGGCAAAGATTCCTAAGAACTGCAGCTTTCCCCTGTCGATCCTCTGGTTGATCATCTTTGATTTCCCGCGTAATATGTATTTTTTTATTTGCGTGTGTCATGCTATTTGTGTAAAAGAGAAATCGGATCAAAAAAAATCCCCCGTCCAGCATTCCTGTTTTTCGATTCGTCTCTTGCATTCTGAGAAATTTTACGGTAGTATGAATATAAATATGAATATAAACAGGATTCAACGGAGTTTCCTGCGGTACGGCAAAAATAAAAATTATTCTTGAGGATCCGCGGAAATATCCAGAAAGGCTTTATATGATGAATATTTGTCTGCCAGGAACCGGCGGCATGGTCCCGCTAAAAAACCGTTGGTTAACCTGCTGTTTGATTGAATATCTTGGGAACGCGCTGCTGATCGACTGTGGCGAGGGCACGCAGATTGCGTTACATCTGTCTGGCCGTAAAATCAGCCATATCCGCACGTTGCTGATTACACATACGCATGCCGATCATATTGCAGGACTGCCTGGATTTCTCCTCACACTGGGAAACACAGGAAAAACCAGTCCCCTGCTGATTGCCGGACCAAAAGGAATTCGCAAAACCGTACAAGCCCTTTTGACCATTGCTCCCTTTCTTCCTTATCCCCTGGAAGTGCAGGAACTGGAGCCGCAGGATATTCTACAGCGGGATGGTATGGAGATCCGCTGTCTTGCTTTAATGCATAGTGTTCCCTGTTTGGGATACCGGGTTACCGTATACCGCAAACCGGTATTCAGCCCCCAAAAA
This sequence comes from Candidatus Falkowella caecavicola, assembly GCA_904420125.1. Taxonomy (GTDB): domain Bacteria; phylum Bacillota; class Clostridia; order Oscillospirales; family Ruminococcaceae; genus Falkowella; species Falkowella caecavicola. The sequence continues at coordinate 9,784 of CAJFUK010000050.1, forward strand.
GCAGAAGCACTGCAGATCCCCCGCCCTTTTTACAGGCAGTTGCACGAGGGAAATACTGTCTGTCTGCCGGATCATCGCATGATTGCTCCGGAACAGGTGATTGAAAAAGAGCGGCCTCCTCTCTCTGTCTGTTATTGTACAGATACACTGCCGATTCCTGCAATCGCCCGTTTTGCGGAAGGTGCGGATCTGATGATCTGCGAAGGAATGTACGGGGAAGACGATATGTTGGACAAAATGGAGAAAAAAGGACATATGCTTTTTTCTGACGCGGCCGCACTCGCTGCCCAGGCAGGCGTGGGAAGATTATGGCTGACCCATTATAGCCCGGCGATGCAAAATCCAAATGATTATATTGCCAATGCAAAAAAATTTTTCCCCAATGTCCAGGCTGCATGGGACGGCATCTGTCTCTCCCTTCCGGAAGGGAAAGACGGGGGATAAAATCCGGCGTCATCCTGCACGCAGTTTGTCGAACAGCAAGACGGCCCCGTACCTCTCGGTTACAACCGAGAGGTACGGGGCCGTCTGTAATTAAAACTATATCCAATGTACACTACCGTTTTCTGGGATATGGCTTTTCCTGATCTGTCAGGCCCATCAGATAATCCATGCTGGTATCATAAAACCGGGCCAACCGGATCAAATCTTCCGTCGTTGGAATTCTGTGGCCGCCTTCATATTGTGCAACAATTTCCTGATGGATTCCTGTACCTTTTTGTACTGCGTTGTGCGTCAGTTCCCGCTTCAAACGGATCCATTGTATATTATTCATCACACTTCCCTCTTTCCGAACGGTTTTAATTTTCCAGGATAACAGTTGCAATAGACTGCGGGGCAACCAGAATCCGCGCATATTCTCCCTGCAGCCGGATCACAGCCGGGATTTCACGCTGCGTACGGTTGAGAAACACAGCCGTCAGGCTTTGATCCGGATTTTGAAGAGCAGTGACTTCCAAGTGATCCGTATAGGAGGTAACGCCAATCCGACGGGCACCGGGCTGAATATAACGGCTGAAATGACCGATATAAGTATAAGAGAGGTTCTTTGTCAACAGCTGGGTCTGTATATCATACAAAATAGGCGCATCGCAGAAATTTCCCACATGGTTTGGACCGCCACGCCCATCCAGAAGAATATTCCAATCAATCCAGATATTCATTCCAGCATTGATATTTCCTAAAATATCGTGGGCATACATCTGGGCATTGGCCAACTGATTCTCTGCTTGAAAGCGGCTGTACTCCACGCATCCTTCTGTAAAGACCAGTTTCTTATCCGGAAAATCTTCCCGGATAAGACGCAGCGCATCAAAATGATCTCCTGTATACCAATGAAAGGCGATCCCCTCAACCATTGACGCCGTATCATCATCCAGAATGGCACAGGCACGCTCATAAGCACGTTCTTTATTATGATCCCAAATATAAATACCGACATCCTGCAGCTGATGTTTCTGCATCGCAGGATAAAGATAGTCCCGAATCCATTCTTTTTCCTGGGCAGGCGTATAGCGGCAGGAATCCCAGATCTGGGTGGCATTCGGCTCATTTTGTACTGTCAGCATGGAAACCTGAAAACCTTTTTGCCGGTACTCTGTCAGATAGCGGCAGACATATTCTGCCCAACGCTCACGGTATTCCGGTTTTAATTCACCTCCATGGTTTCTTTCACCATTGGTTTTCATAAAAGCAGGAGGAGACCAGGGAGAAAGTACTAAGGAAAGGTGTTGGCCAGCGGTCTGCTCAGCCGCCCGGAGCAAAGGCAAAATATACTTTTCATCTCTTTGCAGGCTAAATGTGCGCAATTGAACATCTTCCGGATCTTCACAGGCAGCGTAATGGCCCAAAGAAAAATCACAGCTGTCCAAATGCAGCCGCGCATACCGGTAACGGTTTCCGTGTGCTCCAAAATAAGCCTCTAAAACATCCTGCTGTTTTTCCTTGGACATATGGGAAAATGTATACCCGGCAGCCTCGGTCAATGCGCCACCAAAGCCTTCAAAAACCTGATATATTTTCTGCGGATATAAGTTAACAGCCTGCATCTCGATACCGGTATCCGGCTGAAAAGAACCCGAAACCTCCTCAGAAACAATTTGCTCACCGGCAAATTGAGTAGAAATCATCCGAAAATTCATTGTCTTTCTCCTTTCCTGATTAAGTTGCTTGGAATCTGTCGCCGCTGACTCTTTGGGGGATTTTAAAAACAGACCGCCGGGATTCTGTTTTCCCAGCGGTCTGTAACCTTACAACGATGATGAAAATCAATTGGAGAATGATTACAGCGGGTGTACCTTGTTGACAAGGTCCACATGTCCGCCATCTACACCATATTTTTTATTACGGCGGTTTTCAAAAAATTTGACAGCCACCTGGCCAAACTGTGCGTAACTGAGTACGTCTTCCTCCTGTTCCATCCATTCTGCACACTCGGTCCGCAACTTATCCAGTTCTGGTGCCAGCAGATCGGCAGGACGGCAGTCAATCGGCTGTTCATCACCGATAATTTGTTTACGGAACTCCGGATCAATGGCAACGGGTGTCCGGCCATACTCTCCGCGTACAAGGCCTTTAAACTCTTTGGTAACGGTTTTATACCGTTCTCCCATGATCACGTTAAATACTGCCTGTGTACCGACAATCTGAGACGTCGGTGTTACCAACGGCGGGAATCCGGCATCTTTACGAACACGAGGCACTTCCTGCAAAACATCCTCCAGTTTATCCTCTTTCCCGGCTTGTTTCAGCTGAGAAAGCAAATTGGAAAGCATTCCGCCCGGTACCTGATAGATTAGAGCATTTGCATCTACAGCCAGCATCTTCGGATCAAGCAGACCGGAATCCAGGTATTTTTTACGTAATTTCATAAAATAATCACGGATTTCGTTGAGAAGAACCAGATCCAAGCCGGTATCGTATTGAGTTCCCTGCAAAGCAGCTACCATTGACTCGGTGGGCGCATGGGATGTGCCAAGCGCTAAAGGAGACATGGCTGTATCAATACCGTCAGCTCCTGCTTCAATGCCTTTTAACAGACACATGGAAGCCAAGCCGGATGTATAATGTGTATGCAGCTGCACCGGAATTTTAACAGCAGCCTTAATCTCCTTGACCAGCTCAGCTGTATGATAGGGTGTTAACAGAGCCGCCATATCTTTAATACAGATGGAATCTGCGCCTTCAGCTTCGATTTGTTTGGCATAATTGACATAGTATTCATTGGTGAAAACTTCACCTGTTGTATAGGAAATCGCAACCTGCGCATGCGCACCCTCTTTTTTAGCCGCACCAATCGCTGTTTTGAGATTACGGATATCGTTAAGTGCGTCAAAAATACGAATAATATCAATTCCATTGGCGACAGATTTCTGTACAAAATATTCCAATACGTCATCTGCGTAATGACGATATCCCAACATATTCTGCCCTCTAAAAAGCATTTGGAGCTTTGTATTGGGCATCAGCCGACGGATGGTGCGAAGTCTCTCCCACGGATCCTCATCCAGAAAGCGAAGACAGGCATCAAACGTTGCTCCGCCCCAGACTTCTGCGGAATAATACCCCACCTTATCCATCTTTTCAAGGATAGGGGTCATTTCATCCAACCGCATACGCGTTGCAATCAGGGACTGATGCGCATCACGCAAAACGGTTTCTGTAATATTCACTTTTGCCATTGAAGCATCGCCTCCCCTTCAGTTACGCGATCGTAACCAGAACATCATTGGAATTTACAGTATCGCCTTTTTTGACAAGAACAGATGTTACCGTACCGTCATTCGGCGCAACGATATCATTTTCCATTTTCATTGCCTCCAGTACGACCAAAGCCTGTCCTGCCTTGACTGCAGAACCAACCTGTACTTTCACATCCAAAATAGTGCCTGGCATAGGTGCATTCACCGGTGCACCCTCACCGGCCACTGCTTTCGGTGCAGGCGCTGCAGCCGGAGCGGGTTCGGGGGCCACAGCCGGTGCGGCTGCCGGAGCAGCAACAGGAGCCGGTGCGGTGGCAGACAATTCTTCTACTGCAACATCATAACTTTTTCCATTGACTGTGATATTATATCTTTTCACTTGAAATGCCTCCATTTATCATATTTCAGAAATTTAGGACCCATATACTTAGAACGGCATGTTACCATGCTTTTTAGGCATTTTGCTGACGCGTTTTCCTTCCAAAGCTTCTAACAGACTGATGATTGTCCCACGGGTTTCCTCCGGAAGAATAATGGTATCTACATATCCGCCGCCTGCCGCTGCAAAAGGTGAAGCCAGCGTCTGCTTATACTCCGTCACAAGTGCTTCGCGGGTGGCCGCCACATCCTGGGTACCCACCATCCGTTCGCGCCACAGCACTTCGACCGCTGTAACCGGTGCCAGCGGAGAAATCACAGCCTGCTCCCAGGCGACCGTCACATCTGCATTGGCGTTCTTTCCAGCCAGCACAATATAAGCCGGGCCGTATGCCTGCCCTGTCACAATGCTGATCTTTGGACAGGTTGCTTCTGCATATGCGTGTGCCAGTTTGGCCGCATCCCGTACACTGCCAGCTAATTCTGCCGCAGAAGATTCCACAAAACCTTCTGTATCTACCAGGGTGACCACCGGCAGGTTAAACGCATCACATGTCCGCACAAAACGGGCAATCTTTGCACAGGTATCCGCATCCAGACGTCCGCCTTCTGTTGCCACCACACCGGCCGTTGAACCGCCGATAGCGGCAAAAGCTGTCACAGCCGCCTTTCCAAAATCGGGCTGCAATGCAACAACGCTGCCCGCATCCGCAATCGAAGCAATCAAATCAGCCGCTTTCATTCCTGGAACTGGTATTGTCTCCGATGCAGCAAATTCGTTGATCGGTACCGGGGACAGGTTATTGGCCGGCAGCATGGCAATCAGCTGGTGCGCCCGTTCAATGGCCTTTTCCTCGTCTGCTTCCAAGATCTGTACTGCACCGGAAAGCGCAGCGTTTTTCGCTGAACCCGCGCCTTCTACTTTTTCGCCTTTGGCTTGTGTAATAAATGGAGCCGTCAGAAAAAATTCTGCCTTTTCTGCAGCGATCACAATATCCGCACTGGCAGCAATCATGGCTGCCGCACCCGCACAAGTCCCTAATACCAGCGCAATCTGCGGCACTACGCCTGAAACATGATTGGCACAGGCAAGCAGATCGCCGTATCCTGCCATCGCATCATGGCCTTCATCCATCCTTGCCCCGTTAGAATCAAAAATTCCAACGACCGGCGCCCCTGTTTTTGCTGCCATTTCATAAACCTTTTTGATTTTCGCCGCATGAACAGCGCCAACTGCACCGCCATCTGCCGTAATATCCTGCGCATATGCATATACAAGGTTTCCTTCTACATAACCATATCCGGTCACAACCCCGCTTGCTCTATCCTTAGAGCCTGCAAACACGCCCAATTCCATAAAGGTATTTTCATCAAACAGCAAGTCAAGTCTCTTGCAGGCCGGTGCAGACAGATCCCTCTGGCTGCGAAAATCCGCAAGTGTATTGAAATTGCTTTCAGAGCCCATTTCTGTTCCTCCATTCGGATTATTTACTGCAGTTGCTCTGATCTTTCTAACGTCAAAGACACTGCCAGTTGTATCCTAACACAGAAAACACCATTCTGCGCCATTATACTTATCTTACATTATATACGTTTGCCGGTAAAATCACAAGATCTTTTTAAGATTTTCTCAAAAAATTTTCCTTTTTTTCGCTGATCTTCGCCATTAGATCCAGTCCAGCCGCATAAACAGGAGCAAAATATTGTGTTGACCTTTGCAATGCTTCCTTATTTTGGAGCAAACGCAAATATGCCTCCTGTTTTCAGGAGGCATCAGATATGTATATAGCCAAATCAGGAACCTTTGCGGCAGGCCGTACGCAGCGCTTTCAGTTCTTCTGGATACAGGTCTCTGTAAGTACCAGGCTTTAGCATTCCCAGCTTGAGTGGACCAATAGAAATCCGTTTGAGCTTTGCCACCTCCAGTCCCAGCGATTCACACATTTTGCGAATCTGCCGATTACGCCCTTCGCGCAATACAATCTCCATGACGACCCGATTAGGCTCTTTGCTGAGAATCCGCACTTCAGCAGGCGCCGTCATACGTCCCTCAATGAGAATTCCCTGGGAAAGCAGGGCTGCCTGTTCATCCGTCACATCTGGGCGGACAGTAACCCGATACGTTTTGGATACATGCCGGCTGGGATGTATCAGATCGTTTGCAAAATTCCCATCCGTGGTGAAGAGCAAAAGACCTTCTGAATTAACGTCGAGCCGTCCAACCGGAAAAACCCGTTCTTCCACCCCGTTTAACAGATCAGCAACGCACCGCCGTTCTTTTTCATCGCACATCGTGCAGACATAACCACGCGGTTTATACATCATCAGATAGCGGTGCTGCCGTTTCGGCTGATAATAAAGCCGTTGGCCGTCAACCGTAATGACTGACCGGGAAGGATCCGCCTTATCACCAAGCTTGACAGGGTGTCCGTCCACTTGTACTTTTCCCCTCTCAATCAGATTTTCTGCTTTCCGACGGGAGCAAAATCCGCTGTCCGCAATAATTTTCTGCAGTCTGATTTTTTCCATTCCTATCCTCCGTTTGATCTTTCGCCTGTGCCCTATCTACTGGATACGGAACAGGCCGGTAAAAAATTCTTTGATCTGATCCCACAAAGTTTTCTTGACAGTTACTTCTTCATACGGCACATTCTGCGCAGCCAAAATATCGGTTTGGCCAATCAATATACCGTCCTGCCAAAACTGTACGCACCCCACCCGCTCTCCGGCATCAATCGGCGCATAACAAAATGGCTCCAACAAAATAGTTTGTGAGATGTTTTGCTGATTTCCGTCAAAAATGATGGTATCCGCCTGCAAAGCGGCGACCATTGCCGTATCAGTGACGCCACCGACCACCGGAAGGCGCACACCGGACAGATCAGCTTTCATGGGGAGATTTTCTACTTTTGAAAAGCCGTAATCAAAAAGCTTTTGATGGTCATTCCAGTCATCCGGCGCATTCAGGGTCACTGCGATTAATGTCACCCCGTTTCGCTGGGCCGCAGAAACCAGACATCTGCCCGATTTTTTTGTAAAGCCGGTTTTTACGCCTATGGCGCCTTCATATAAGGAAAGCAGTTTGTTATGATTGGTCATCCATCGATTATAGGCTGGGTTTCCATACGACAAACGCACTTTTTCCGAAGAACAAATCGTATAAAAGTCCGCGTTCTGCAAAGCCTCGCGTGCCAAAAGGGCCATGTCATAGGCAGTCGAATAATGTTCTTCCGCATCCAATCCCGACGGAGTCACAAAATGGGTATTGGTCATCCCCACCTGATCCGCACGTTCATTCATACAGTCTACAAATTCTTCTACCGAGCCGGCAACAGCAACCGCGGCTGCATTGGCAGCGTCATTTCCAGAAGCCAGCAGCATGCCATATGCCAGTGTCCGAAGGCTGACCTGATCTCCTTCCCGCAAGCCCATAGACGATCCTTCCACATGGATGGCTTGACTATCGACTGTAAACATCGTATCCAGTTCGCCGGCCTCCAATGTCAGCAAAGCGGACATAATTTTCGTTGTGCTGGCCATGGAACGGCGCTCATGTTCGTTCAGTCCGTACAGAACTTTTCCAGTTTTCGCCTCTATCAGAACTGCGCTGGATGCAGAAACAGACGGTTTTTCGGCCGCATCCGCCTGCACACAAAGTGCGCTGCACAGGCTGCACAGGCCAAAAAGCAGCAATAACCATAAGATACACCAAGCCGCCGTTTTCCTTTTTACCATATGTGAACACTCCTTCCGGTTCACGCCATCCGGCCGAACCGGAAGGGCACCGTATACCTGTTTCAGGACCTGTCTAAGCCCTGCCTGTACAGTGTATGCAGCCCTTTGCTTGTCCTATCCGCAATTCTGTTTACATGTTTTCTGTCTCTGACGCTTCAGCGTCACTCTCTTTTTTCTTAGACTTGCTGGGAATCAGCTCTTTAATTTTTCCGATAATATCCGGCATGGAATCTACAATTTTATCTACGCTGGAAGTATTTTCGGTCATCTGTAAAAGACGGACGTCTCCATTGGCAATGACAATAAATGCAATTGGCTGAATCGAAACACCTGCGCCGGTACCACCGCCAAAAAGTTCCTGCGCTGTTTTCGATGGGAAGTCAGATCCTCCGGAGCCGAATCCAAAAGCCACCTTGGACACCGGGATGACCATCGTTCCATCCGGTGTAGTAATCGGCGTACCAATAATGGTATTGACATCTACCATCTCCCGGATTTTTTCCATCGTTACGCCCATCAATCCCTGAATCGGATGTTCAGCTGCCATAAAAAACTCTCCTTTTTATTTTGATTCTATCCGGACATTATGCCGCCGGTCTTTGTGTTTTCCTATGCTGTTTTCTTTCATTGATTGGGTTGTTGTTCTGATCTTCCTTTTGTGTATCAGACCGCCTGATCAGCACTTTCAGACAACGAAAGCCTAATAACAGTGCCGCGCCCAATAACGTCCCCGCTCTGATGGAAATAGAGGCTGCAATATCCCATCTGGTTTTTTCCTGCAAATAATTGGGTGCAATATAAAGATCCGCCGGTCGTACCCGGATGGTAAACCGGTTTTGAAGGAGCGCCAGTAACCCGTATACGCCCGCACAGGTTCGTCCATACAGGATAGCCGTCTGTGCTGCATCCGATGCAGAAACGGAAATATACGCGTGCTGAACATGGATATGAACCCCGCGAAAAATCCAGTTCAGCGGTTTCGGGAGCGTTTTGAGCAGATCAAGGATCAGGGAAATATTTTCAAATATTTTTTTCGGAGCACCCTTTTCTTCCTTCTCCTGCTTTTTTTCCTTTTTGGCCCGCTTTGCTTTTTCTTTTTCCTGTTGCTTTTCTGTTGTTTGCTTGTCCTTTTTATTTTTGCCGGGATAGAGGCGGAACCGAACAGGACCATACAATAAATAAACTTTCGTTTCTGCGGCCGCAAAAATCCTGAAGGAGAGCCGCAGAGAAAGCAGAAAAACCAGGAAAAGTAAAACCCCGCCAGAGATTATCCAGCCCATATGGCAATCACTCCTCCGTTTCCAATGGTTCCGGATTATTGATCTGCAATTCCAATTGTTCGCCAGTCTCCTCCATCTGAGGCAGTTCCTCCAGACTGGACAGACCGAAACAGCGCAGAAAATTATCTGTCGTTCGATAGGAAATCGGCCGTCCTGGCACTTCCAGGCGCCCGGCCTCCTGAATTAATCCCTTCTCCACCAGAGAATTGACGATCTGAGAACTGTCCACGCCGCGCACCTGCTCAATAAAGCTGCGGGTAACCGGCTCGTTATACGCAATCACTGCCAACGTTTCCATGGCAGCCGGAGACAAAGGCATGTCCCGGCGGATCTCCAGAATACGGCGTACCAGAGAAGCGAATTCCGGTTTAGTGCACAGTTGAAAGCGATCATTGAGCTGTACAATCATTATGCCCCTGTTTTCATTTCGATATGCCTGCTGTAATAATTCTACCTGCTGTCTGCAGGCCGAAGTCCCAATTTCCAGCGTCTCTGCCAGACGGGTAAGCGGCACGGGCTCTCCGCTGGAAAACAGAAGCGCCTCAATTGCAGCGGCATAATTGATTGAATCCATCCAACTGCCTCCTTCTTTTTGTATGAAAATTTTCAGCGGTTAAAAAATACATATCGGTTGTCTTCGCTCAGCCGGATCCGCTTGGCCTTTAACAGCTCCAGCATGGCCAAAAATGTGGCAACCATCTCTGAACGCCCGCTGCCGTTAAACAGATCCTGATACTCGATTCTTCCTTCCTTGTACAGGCGTTTTAAAACATAAACAATGCGGGAAGTGACCGAAATCATCCGCCGGGTGACAATCTCTGAAAAAGCAGAGGGAGGCGGCGGCAGTCTTTTCCTGGTTTTTCCGGTTGCCCGCAGATACGCCTCATAAATATCCCTTGACGGGTGGATATGCCGGTAGGTTGGATCCTCCTCCAAAACCACTGGTCTGCGGACATATACAGCATACCCTTCCCGCAGTGCAGCCAAACGCCGGGCTGCTTCTTTCAGACGAGTCAGTTCAATCAACTGACCGGTTAATTCTTTTTTCAGTTCCTCTGCTTCTTCCGGCTGGGGCAAAAGGGACACCGTTTTGATATAGACCAGATGGGCCGCCATCTCTAAAAATTCACTGGCAACTTCTAAATCTGCCGCCCGCATATCCCCAATATAATCCAGATACTGGTCCAGCAAACTGGAAATTTCAATATCATAAATATTCAGCTTATGTTTGGCAATTAAGTGGAGCAGCAGATCAAGCGGTCCTTCAAATATTTCGAGTTTAAACTGCAGTTTGTCCATCCGCGTCCCCTATCCGAGCGTCCAGAACCCATGTCCTAAAAATCCGGACAATATATCCAGCAAATAAAAACCTGCCTTCTGCAAAAACCATAAAGGGCCATCCAACAATCCAAGATATAAAATGATCAGCATTCCGAACATAATATACCGTTCATACCGCATTATTTTGAAATAGGTTTCTTCTTTTAAGAATAACGTAGCAATTCTCGACCCATCCAGCGGTGGAATGGGCAATAGATTGAAAACAGCCAGAGAAATGTTAATGAGTACAATATACTGAAAAACAAGAAAAAGCGGCCATAATATGACACTGTTGAGTAACCAGATCACCTTCATGACGATCATAGCCAGATAGGCCATGATCAGATTTGACATCGGACCAGCCAGCGCCGTCAGGGCCATTCCATATTTGCGGTTTTTAAAATAATACGGATTAATGGGAACCGGCTTTGCGTAACCAATCCCCACTAATAAAATCATCAGAGAACCAAACAGATCTAAATGCTTAAATGGGTTCAGTGTCAAACGCCCCTCATTTTTAGCCGTCGGATCTCCCAGTTTATACGCTACCCAGCCATGTGCGCATTCATGTACCGGTAGAGCCAGCAGCAGAACGATAGCACGGGAAACGTACTGCAACAGCACTTCAAGTCCAGGCATGAATCCCCTCTCCTTTCCTGACAGGTATAATCAATTTTATTATAACGGGTTCCCCTGAAAAACACAAGCCTATTTTTTCCTATTCCGTATCGGGGACATGCCGCTATTCATCCAATATTGGCAGGAAAAAGAAAAATTGTCCTGCATCAGATAAGATGAGGACAATTTACAACTTTGTATTGTGCCTATCAAACACTTATTAAACGGCACGTGTTACTTTATTGGAACGTAAGCAACGGGTGCAGGCATGGATATGACATGGTTTACCATTTACCACTGCCTGAACTCTTCTTACGTTCGGTTTCCATGCTCTGTTGGAACGTCTGTGAGAATGGGAAACCTTGATACCAAAAGTGACACCCTTACCGCAGATGTCGCATTTTGCCATAAGTCTGCACCTCCTTTTTACCATCATTCAAGTCAACATTTCTATTTTAACAAAGTTTCTTGAAAAAATCAAGTGTTTTTACAAATAAATTCAAGAAACATGACCGTCTCCTTGAAAATTCTGGAGATCGGCAGTCATGCCTTTTCTTTTTTGGCTTGTGCTTTTTCCATAAAACGCACCTTATCAATAATGAAACGTTCGTGTGTTCCCTCTGCAATTTTTTCTTTCTCATCCGTCACCCGTACGGAAAACACTACCCGCCGCCGGTCAATTTCCTGAATGACCACCTCAGCTGTGACCTGCATTCCCAGCGGCGTGGGTGCCAAATGAGAGATCTCCGCTTTTGTTCCCACACTGGACTGCTCAGGGAGCAAATACTCTTTTAAGCCTTCTGCAGCTGTTTTCTCGACCAAAGCAATGAGGGCCGGCGTCGCATAAACAGCAAGTTCTCCACTGCCAACCCGACAAGCCAGCATATCCTCCTGAACGGTCGCTGTCTGTCGAAACAGCAACCCTGTTTCCAAGTTTTTCATACAATCCCTCTGTCCTGGTAACGCTGTATACCGTCCCACTGTCCATCGACAATGGGACGAGTATGCTTTTTCAACGATTAGCAGATTTTTCCTGTACGCAAATATTCCCGAATCAGTTTTCCGGACGCGCTCAATTCTGCTTCTGTCCAACCACCCTTGTCGGAAGCGCCAGGAAGCAGCGCTGCAGAGGATTCCTGTTTATCGGAAATATTCCAGTTAATCCAGCTCATCCGGTTTTCCTCCATAAACTGAAGCCACTCTTTTGTTTCTTCAAGATAGACGCCACCGCCGCCCGAACAGGTACTGACTCCCCATTCCGTCACCATAACCGGTACGCCTTTTTGCAGCGCATATGCTACCTGATCCCGAATAGACTGTCCATGGGTACCCGCATAGAAATGTGCCACATACATCACATTCGGATCCTCCAGTGGATGATCCGCCGCCTCATGCACATCCTGGCTCCAGGTAGCCGTACCGACCAGAATCAGATGATCGGGGTCTGTTTTCCGAATCGCCTGAACCATTTTTTCAGCAAATGGACGGATTTTATTCTCCCAGCGCACATCCTGTCCATTGGGTTCATTATAGATTTCATAGATAAGATTGGGATACTGCTTATATTTCTCCATGATTTCCTGGAAAAATACGATTTCTTCTTCCAATGTTGGCGTCGGATCTCCCACAGTATTATGCCAATCCACCACTATATATAAATCCAGCGCAATCGCCGCTTCAATTGCTTCAATCAGTTTATCCTTAATTCTGGGATCCTGATGATACCCGCCTTCATCAATCATCATAGCCGCGCGGAACACGTTGATTTTCCAGTCATCCCGCAGCCATTTCAGCACATCGTAATTAACATACTGCCCAAACCATTGCATGCCGTGAGAACTGACGCCGCGCAGAAGTACCTCCTGCCCTTCCGCATTGACAATGGATAAGTTTTCAATATGCAGCGGGCTGACTCCCTTTGCTGCGGCTTGTTTACCTGTCTGCATCCGTAACACCTCTCCTATCTGCAATATAGAATCAATTACACTTTCAATTCAGCCGTTTCCCCTAATATGCCACGGTTTGCTTCCAATACCGGCGCAACATAATCGCGGAGGAAATCCGTCACCTGCTGCGATGCGCGGCCGGTAAAATTCTCCGGCTTCATAATCGCATGCAGTTCCTCCACCGAAAGCTGAAAAGAAGGATCCGCCGCGACGCGGGCAATCAAGTCATTCTCCTTCCCCAACTCTTTCACCTGTCTGGCCGCCTCCATCGAATGCATACGAAGCTGCTCATGCAGGACCTGGCGATCCCCACCCTTTTTGACAGCGGACATCATGATGTTTTCCGTAGCCATAAAAGGCAGTTCCCGCATCACCCGTTGCTCAATCACTTTTGGATAAACAACCAAACCGTTGGTGATATTCAGCATAATATTTAAGATTGCATCCACCGCCAAAAAGGCTTCTGCGACAGAAATCCGCTTATTTGCGCTGTCATCCAGTGTTCTCTCAAACCATTGGGTGCCGGCAGTAAAAGCCGGATTGATGACATCCGCCATCACATACCGCGCCAGAGAAGTAATTCGTTCACTCCGCATCGGATTGCGCTTATACGGCATCGCGGAAGAGCCGATCTGATTTTTCTCAAAGGGTTCTTCCATTTCCTTGAAATTTTGAAGCAGCCGCAGATCGTTGCTGAATTTGCTGGCACTCTGTGCAATGCCCGAAAGAGTGGATAGAACAAAATAGTCAATTTTTCTCGAATAGGTCTGTCCGGATACAGGCGTTACCCCGTCAAATCCCATTTCTTCTGCAATCATTGCCTCCAGATTCCTGACCTTTGTTTCATCTCCCTCAAACAATTCCATAAAGCTTGCCTGTGTACCGGTGGTTCCTTTTGAGCCCAGCAGCTTGAGAGAAGTCATTCGAAACTCCAGTTCTTCCAGGTCCATCAGCAATTCATTTGTCCAAAGGGTCGCGCGTTTTCCGACAGTCGTGAGTTGTGCCGGCTGCAGATGCGTATATGCAAGGCAGGGCAACGCCTTGTACCGATCCGCAAAATCAGCCAGCATGGCGATCACATTAACCAGTTTGCGCCGCACCAGCTGCAAAGCGTCCCGCATAATAATGATATCTGTATTATCCCCTACATAGCAGGAAGTTGCCCCCAAATGAATAATCCCTTTGGCATTGGGACATTGCTGTCCGTAAGCATATACATGGGCCATCACATCATGGCGGACCAGTTTTTCTCTTTCTTCCGCAACGTCATAGTTGATATCTGTCACATGTGCTTCCAATTCGTCAATCTGGGCCTTTGTTATCGGAAGTCCCAGTTTCATTTCTGCCCGTGCCAATGCCACCCACAATCTGCGCCAGGTCTGAAACTTTTTATCTGGCGAAAATAAAAACTGCATTTCTTCACTGGCATACCGTGCATTAAACGGACTATCGTATGTATTCCTCATCCATATTCCTCCCTGTCAGCGATCTGACCACCAGAATCCGCTGATCTTTTTCAAGTTTAGCATATTTTTCCCTTTCATACAAGATGGTTTTCCAGTAAAATTCCTTTTTCCGGCTGAATCCTTGATATTTTTTTATGAATTCACTTGAAAATTTTCTGATTATACGGTACACTATAGATGCATAAGATTTTTTTGGAGGTATTATATGATTTCAGCAGGTGATTTCAGAAACGGCGTTACATTTGATATGGATGGAAATGTAATGCAGATCGTAGAATTCCAGCATGTAAAACCCGGAAAGGGCGCAGCTTTTGTCCGTACCAAAGTCCGCAATGTCATTACCGGTTCTGTCGTAGAAAAGACTTTTAACCCGTCCGATAAATTTCCAACCGCTTTTGTAGAACGCAGGGATATGCAATATTTATACAATGACGGTGAACTGTATTATTTCATGGACGTCAACACATACGAACAGGAACCGATTGATGGCCATAAGCTGGGCGACAGCTTCCGTTTTGTCAAAGAAAATATGGAAGTGAAAGTGCTTTCCTATAAAGGAAATGTATTTGGCATTGAGCCGCCCAACTTTGTAGAACTGGAGGTTACAGAAACCGAACCAGGTGTCAGAGGCGATACAGCAACCAATGTAACCAAACTGGCCACATTGGAAACCGGTGCGGAAATCCGTGTTCCGATTTTTATTAACCAGGGTGATAAAATCCGCGTAGACACAAGAACCGGAGAATATATGGAACGTGCATAAGCAGAAAAAGGCTGCATTCCCGCTGTTAGTGCAGCCAGTGTCTGTCAATACGGATACAGCGGAGAAAAGAGGGCTTACAATGAATTTAACGGAAAAAGTCTCCTATGTAAAAGGTCTCATGGAGGGCATGGACCTGGATCAGAACGCAAAAGAAAACAAGCTGATGGCCGCTATTATTGATCTTCTGGACGATATGGCGCGCTCGATTGCAGACTTGGAAGATGCGAACGATGAAATGACTGAACTGATGGATATTATTGATGAAGATCTTGGCGCCGTAGAAGAATTTGTGTATGGCTGTGAAGATGATGACGAAGGCTGCGATTGCTGTGACGGTTGCGACGACGAAGAATTATATGAAGTCGTTTGTCCGACCTGCGGTGAAACGATCTGCATTGATGAGGACATGCTCGACAAGGGAGAAATTGCCTGCCCGCAGTGTGGAGAAGATCTGGAATTTGATCTTGACGGCTGTGATGGCTGCGATGGTTGTGACGAAGAATAAGCCTGTCCGTATTCTGACACGGATACAATAAAAAATAAATATGATTTTGTCTGTTTCAGGGCGGAGTGTAATTCTCCACCGGTGGTAAAGTCCACGAGCATAAGATACAGCGGAGCTGTATCCGGCAGATTCGGTGTAATTCCGAAACCGACGGTTAAAGTCCGGATGAAAGAAACGAACATGTCCCTCTTTGATTTGTCAACGACAATCAAGCAAATCAAATGGCCATATCCGCGCGCCCGATCATTTTCAGGGCGCGCTTTTTTTGACCAAAGGACTCCTCCTTTTCCCTGCGCAGACCATAAGAAAGAGGTATGGTTATGCAAATTTCTAAAACAAGAAAAATCGTTACTCTGGCTATGTTAACCGCAATTTGTTATTTATTAGCGTTATTGATTCGAATCTCCATTATTCCCAGCGCAGATTTTCTGGATTTTTCCCCAAGCGATGTGCCGGTGGCGATTGCGGCTTTCCTGTTTGGCCCCCTGGCATCTGTGCTGGTCGCAGTTGCAGAGGCATTTCTGGAAGGAATCACGTTTAGTACCACCGGATTGATTGGCGCTGTCATGAATGCGGTATCGACTGCCAGCTATGCGGCAGTTGCGGGTCTGGTTTACCAGAAACAAAAAAACATTCGGGGTGCTATTACGGGATTAATTGTGGGAACATTGCTGATGACAGGTATGATGCTGCTCTGGAACTATTGGCTTACCCCTATATACAGAGGAATCCCCAGAGACGCGGTCGCCTCAATGCTGCCAACAGTTTTTCTGCCCTTTAATCTGATCAAAGGTGGGATTAACAGCGTATTGACCTTCCTGGTTTATAAACCGGTTTCCCGTTTTGTCAAACAGAGCCATCAGACCGTCTGAGTGCAAAGGAAGCGAAAGAAGAGGTCCTGTCTGTGCTCGCAAAAATCCCCCTTGACAAAATTCGATTCCCCAGTATAATAGAATATGAACTGAATAGTGGATCCATCAAGAGTGGCTGAGAAACTGGTTCGATGAAGCCCGGCAACCTCCTCAATGTGAGAAAGGTGCCAATTCCTGCGGTTTAACCGAGAGATGGTGTGTTTTCATATACATCGCGTCCGGTTTTTACCGGACGCTTTTGTTTGTACTTGCCCTTTGACAGGCTGTATCTGTAAAACTTTTATCCCCTTTTATCTGTCTCTGTCATTACATTCAAACGGTTGCAGACTGTTTTTGGCATATCCGTTGATTTTTGTTGTAAAGCCTTAGGAAAATAGAGTAGCATAACCGTGAAAACTGGAGCGTTTCTACGCCCGTTCGCATCTTCTGCTCTTTCACTTTGAACGGCCGCCCCCTGATAGACATTTGAGAGAGGATTGGATTCCTCGTCTTCCAAAATAACCGGCTGGAAAGCGGCCTATATTATTGGACGGATAAAATCCTGCTGTGTGTCCTGAATAAATCGGAGGAGTGCAAAGAACATGCCTGCGGTAAAAGCGAACATGTCACCGTATTGTTTGTATCATCTTTAATTTTTCAGGAGGAGCAAATATCATGGGGGATATTTTATTTCAAACAGATGAAGCTGTATTTTCATATCGGGTAGCCGGAATCTGCATCCATCACGGTAAAGTCCTTCTGCAAAAACCCGCAAATGACAATGGATTTGCTTTTCCGGGAGGTCATGCCGCATTTGGGGAAACAAACGCAGCAACGTTGATACGTGAATTTAAAGAGGAAATCAACGCGAATATTGCAGTCGGTGCATTAAAATGGGTGGGAGAAATTTTCTTCCCGTGGGGAAACAGGCCCTGCCATCAAATCTGCCTGTATATGCGGTACGAATTGTGGATCGGCATACGCCCAGGAACGGCAGATTCATAGGGCAGGAACAACTTGAAGAGAGAAATTGCAAGATGGAATTTTACTGGGTGCCGCTGGATCAAATCCGTGAGATGACAGTATATCCGGCCAATGCAGCGCAACTTTTGGAGAATCTGGACTTTGGCGTCCAGCACTTCATTTATCGGGAACCATTACAAAAATAAGCACCGCTTCCCGATAACCAGCAACGCCTTTCCTTTTTGGCCATTGGTAATAACGAACATACATCGTTCAATCCAAAAGATACAATGACCTGTTTTTTTACCTGCACATAATCAACGTTTTTATCATTTGAATTTTTTCCTTACCCTCAAAAATTCAGATACAGATGACAGGCTCATCTGTCAAAACTTGTAGAAATTCAGGTGTTTTGATATGCGAAAAAGTCGATATTGATAAGAGCTTTCAGCACTTTAGACCTTTGTCGGCTTCAAAATAAAAAATTATTTTTATAATCAAGGAGGATTTTTCATGGCAAAATTCCTGTTCACATCTGAGTCCGTCACAGAGGGACATCCGGATAAGATCTGCGATCAGATTTCGGATGCTGTTCTCGATGCAATTCTTGCACAGGATCCCTATGCGCGCGTGGCCTGTGAAACAGCTTGTACGACCGGCATGATCATGCTGATGGGGGAAATCTCTACCAACTGTTATGTCGATATTCCCAAAGTAGCGCGGCAGGTGGTGCTGGATATCGGTTATGACCGGGCGAAATATGGATTTGATGGAAATACTTGCGCTGTTTTATCCAGTATTGACGAGCAATCGGCTGATATCGCTATGGGTGTCAACGCAGCACAGGAAAATAAAAAAGGTTCAACCGACAATTATGACCAAATCGGTGCCGGAGATCAGGGAATGATGTTCGGATATGCTTGCGACGAAACGCCGGAACTGATGCCGATGCCCATCTCTCTGGCCCAAAAACTGGCGATGCGCTTGACTGCTGTGCGAAAAGACGCTACCTTGCCGTACCTCCGTCCAGACGGAAAAACCCAGGTAACGGTAGAATACGAAGACGGTCGCCCGGTGCGTGTAGATACTATTGTAATCTCTACCCAACATAGTGATACTGTAACCTTAGAACAGATCCGGAATGATCTGGTTCTTCATGTCATCCAGGCAATTATTCCTCCCGAACTCATGGATACAGATACCAAGATTTATATTAATCCCACTGGCCGGTTTGTGATTGGAGGACCGCAGGGGGACAGTGGTCTGACCGGACGAAAAATTATTGTAGATACTTATGGCGGCTATGCTCGACACGGCGGCGGCGCCTTTTCAGGTAAAGATCCGACCAAGGTTGACCGCAGCGCCGCATATGCCGCACGTTATGTTGCCAAAAATGTTGTGGCAGCAGGACTGGCTCGCCAATGTGAAGTAGAGCTTGCTTATGCAATCGGTGTTGCCCATCCGATTTCTATTATGGTAAATACCTTTGGTACCGGCCAATATTCAGACGAACGGATTGCAGAAGCAATCGGGAAAGTATTCGATCTTCGTCCTGCGGCCATTATTGATCTTTTGAATCTACGCCGTCCGATTTATCGGCAGTTGGCTGCTTATGGCCATATGGGCCGGGAGGATTTAGACGTGCAGTGGGAGAAAACAGATAAAGTAGAAGCCCTTCTCCAAGCGATCCAATAACCTTTGGATCAGGGCTCATCGCACACTCTATTTATTTGGCCCTTACTGCATAGCCTGTATAATGAAGACTGCATTTACAGTGAATGATCACAGAACGTCCGGGTTTAAATGAACCCGGGCGTTTTTCTTATTGTAAAAAAACACGGCCGGATATCACAAATAAAGTGATATCCGGCCGCTACCCATGGATTGATTCTTGCAGGCTATTTGCAATTTGCATAGAAGAGAATTTTCTGATATTTGGCATCACGGTCTTGCCAGATACTTACCCTGATGCATCATAAGTAAAAAGAAGCATAAAAACAAAAAAATCCGAACCCTTCTCCTATCGGAAAAGTTCGGATTACATCAATCTGGTGCACCTTCAGGGACTCGAACCCTGGACCCACTGATTAAGAGTCAGTTGCTCTACCAACTGAGCTAAAGGTGCATTAGAGACGGCATCTACCTATCTTCCCAGGCCGTCCCCAGCCAAGTATTGTCGGCGCAAGTGAGCTTAACTTCTGTGTTCGGTATGGGTAC
>CAJFUK010000051.1 GCA_904420125.1 Candidatus Falkowella caecavicola
GGAAAAGCTGAAAGTATCCGGAACCTCAATATGCCCGCTTACCGTTTTTAAGTAAAGGGACTGATACGTCTTTTCCGGCAGATAAACTGTTACCGACAGGTCGTTTCCCCACCAGATCTGGATGCGCTCATACCACCGGCGTCTATCTGTTCGGGTAATGGTCAACGTATCTTCTATGACCTCGACCGTATTTGTGATCCGATCAGTTTCTGCACATACCACCCGGCACACGTCATCCTCAGCGGGAACCAGGCGAATATTGCATTCAAGATCCCGAATATCAATATTTTGGAAATTTTCCTGGATTTCATAGCTGGTGGTTTCAAAAGTTGTGGTATTAAGTTTAGTAAAATCAAAGTCGATCCATACCAGGGAAGCCAAAGTGGCGATCAATCCGACCGCGATGCAGGAGACCCCGGTGATCACAGCTGCTTTTTTTGATTTTTTCATTTCGTGCGCCCCTTTCCGATAAACCAGGATTTCACCCAAAGAATGATCCATCTGCTCAGTTTCAGGATACCGGCAGCGACCTGGTTAAAGGCAAAAAATAATAAAATTGCGATGCCAGCGCAGAACAGTCCGCCGCCCAGAAAAAGCAGTGCCTGTATATAATTTCCCGTACATGTAAGAATGATGCTGCCGGCAATGCCGGCAATGCCTGCTGCGGCAACGGAAACGTTTACAGCATATAGGGCAATCACCACAGACCAGATAACAATATACACTGATACCAGCAGTACCAAAGCCGCCAGCAACAGGGACAACCAGATGGGAGAACCCAGTATGAGAAGCAGGATTTCCCAAACACGCCATGCACGGGACGGCTGTACTTTCACTTTGACCAATTTGGAAAGCGGGGTATCCATCAAAATCTGTGTGGCCACTTCATCCACCGTTCCCATCATTTCTACGGACTGTTCTTCGGTCAGGCCGTCTTCCATATGGTCGTCTATCATTTCTTCATAATACCCTAAGGATTTTTCGATATCGCTTTGCGGCAGACCTGCAATTTTGACTTTAACAGCCGCAAGGAACTGTTCCTTATTCATGGTTTGTTTCCTCCCTGATGACATACTGATAAATCAACATGACTTCTTTCCATTCCTCTGCAAAGGCCGCGATGCGGTCGCGACCTGCCTGCGTAATATGATAATATTTTCGCAACCGGCCATTGTGTTCAACCGAATAGACGGTCAGTTGTTCGGACGCCTCCAGTCTTCGCAGGATCGGATAAAGGGTTGATTCCGATATGGTGACATACGGCTTGATATCCTTGATAATCTGGTATCCGTAGGAATCTTCATTTTTAATAGCAGCAAGAACGCAAACATCCAATAAACCGCGCTTTAACTGAATATCCATACTATACCTCCTTTTGTATTATACTATATAATACATAGTATTATTTGTCAAGAGGTAAAATGATATTTTTATTTTTTGTTTATCATGGCGCTGACAGCTTTTTTCGTTTGCCGCCTGCTGTTCTCAATCGCCGGTTTTCCCGGCATCCGGGCCTTTCTGCCAAATGGATTCGGCGTTTTTGCCGCCACGGCCGGACGGAGGCGGAGAAAAGACTGGGGATGGCCGTATGGGCCGTATGGCACAAAATAAAAGTCCCAGCATATCAGGATAGGAGCTGATATGCTGGGACGGGGGGAGATTTTGACGGAAAAGGGCGGAAGGAACCGGTTATTCTGCGTGAGGGGATTCCGTCGTGCCGGAAGGCGTTAATTCAAATTCCTTTTCAATTGTGCTGGACGGGATAAAGGATCCGGTGATGTTATAGATCACCCATTCGGCAAGATTGGTGCAGTGATCCCCGATCCGCTCCATATATTTGACAATAAACATAAAGTTTGTAGCCTGCGGAATATATTTTGGCTCCTTGGCCATCAGCTCCATCAAACTGGATACAGCCTGATGGAAGATACTGTCCACATCTTCATCATGGGCGCAGACACTTTTGGCCAAAAGAATATCCCGGTTGATATACGAGCGGGTTACATCCCGCAGCATCTGACGAATAAACTCGGAAAGCCGTTCCACATAATCCAGCTTCCAGGCATATTCTGTATCGTCGATATGCAGCACCATTTCGCTAATATCGCTGGCATGGTCCGCAATGCGCTCAATATCCGTTGTCATTTTCAGAATACTGACCAGCAGCCGGACATCGCTGGCAACCGGCGCCTGAGACACAAACAGATCGACACAGCGGTGCTCAATACTGCGCTGGAGCTCGTCAATATGGTCGTCTCCGGCAATGACTTTATGTGCCAGGGCAATATCCCGGCCGGTCAGGGCGCGAATGGCTTCGTCAATCGAGACTTCCGTCATCACAACCATTTTGACCAGGTCGTTATTCAGGGATTCCAATTCCTGTGTGAACACTTTTCTGGGCATATTTAATCCTTCCTTTGTAATATATAGTAGCTATTCAAGAAAAATCCGCGCTGCACATCCGCCTTCTGCATGCGGGCCAAGAATGAATTCAAATTCTCCGGGTTCATAAACAAACTGTAACTCCTGATTATAAAAAGAGAGCATTTCACGGTTGACTGTAAAACAGACACGCTGTTTTTCTCCAGGTTCCAGATGCACCCTTTGGAAGCCTTTCAGTTCGCGTATCGGCCGCACTACACTTGCGGCAATATCCCGGATATACAGCTGGACTGTTTCTGTACCGGCACGATCCGATATATTTTCCAACAGAACGGAGACCTGCAGGGGCAGGGTATTCCCAGAAATCTGCAGATCGCTGTAACGGAATGCAGAATAACTCAGACCATAACCAAAGGGGAACAGCGGTCCGAAATCGCAGTCCAGATAACCGGTAACAAAGCTTCCACGTTTGGCGCCGGGCGGCAGCGGACGCCCAGTATTGGCACGATTATAATACAGCGGCATCTGGCCTACAGAACGCGGCAGGCTGATCGACAAGCGGCCGGAAGGATTGCAATCCCCATACAAAAGGTCTGCAACGGCATGCCCACCTTCCGAACCGGGGAACCAGGCCAGCAGGACCGCATCCGAATTGGCACAGATCTCTCCCAGTTCCAGGGGACGCCCTGTAAAGATGACCGAGACG
Organism: Candidatus Falkowella caecavicola; assembly: GCA_904420125.1. Classification (GTDB taxonomy): domain Bacteria; phylum Bacillota; class Clostridia; order Oscillospirales; family Ruminococcaceae; genus Falkowella; species Falkowella caecavicola. The sequence goes on from CAJFUK010000051.1 coordinate 3,089, forward strand.
ACCGGTTTACCGGTCTGCCTAAAGGCGCGGACCAGTGCCTCCTGATGCGGGCTGATCCCAAGAGAAACCAGACTGGCGGCCTCTCCGCAGTCATCCGGATGGGCGCCAATAGCGGCAATGAGGACATCACAGTCCGCCAATACACGGCAGGCTTCCTGGATGTCATCCGGCACATCGGTTTCCCCCTTGCGCAGCGAACCAAGTTCCGTATCCATGGCGATCCGGATTTTATCCGGGCCGGTTTTTTCGGAGATACCGTCTGCAAGCGTCACGGTGCGGTCTTCATAGCCAAAGAAGGACCAGCTTCCCAGCAGCTTTTTTGAAGAAGCAAACGGGCCGGCGATGCCAACCTTTAAAGATTTTTTGAGGGGTAAAACGCCATTGTTCTGCAGTAATACGCAGGATTCCTGTCCTGCCCGCCGGGCGAGATCCCGATGCTCCTGGCAGAAGCATACCGCCTTTTCCCGTACCGGGTCTGCATCTTTATATGGATTTTCAAACAGCCCCAGACGATTCTTCAGCTCTAATACCCGCCATACTGCTTCATCAACAAGAGTCTCATCAATTTTTCCCTCTGCAACCAGCGATTCTATATGATCCAGATAACAGGTGGTCATCATCTCAATATCTGTTCCGGCACGCAGACACTTTTCCGCCGCTTCCTTTGCGTCCGCGGAAAGGCCGTGCGGGATGGTTTCCATCACTGCGCCAAAATCAGAAATAACAACGCCGTCAAACCCCCATTCCTTCCGCAGAATATCCTGCAAAAGATGCGAATTGGCAGAACAGGGGATTCGATTCATGGTATTAAACGATGTCATAAACATCGCGGCACCTTCTTTGGCAGCCGCCTGATAAGAAGAAAGATAATATTCCCGGAGCATACCCTCGGAAAGATCGACGGTATTATAATCCCGGCCGCCTTCCGAGGCACCGTAACCGGCAAAATGTTTAACACAGGCAGCCATACGGCCCGGTTCCTGCAAATCATGGCCCTGATAACCCCGGACCGATGCGGCCGCCATCTGAGCATTTAAATAAGGATCTTCTCCGGTGGATTCCATCACACGCCCCCAACGGGAGTCCCGCACCAGGTCAACCATCGGTGCAAACGTAACATGAAGTCCGGCAGAGGAGGCTTCTTTGGCGGCTGCACGACAGGTTTCCTCACAAAGCGCCGGATCAAAACTGCCGCCTAAAGCAAGCGGAATCGGAAAAATGGTGCGGAATCCATGGACGACATCTGCCATCAGAAGGAGCGGAATCGGCAGGCGGCTTTCCTCCAGGTGCTGTCTTTGCAGAGAAACCGATAACTCGGCGTGGGTGCCGCCCAGCACACTGCCGAGTTCACGCCGGGCAGCGTATCCGGAGGGAAGACGCTGTGCAGGACCGGTTAATTCTGATTCCGTCTGCGACGTCAGAAAAGATATATCAAGCTGGGTCAGTTGGGCGAGTTTTTCATGCAGGGTCATCTGGCGCAAAAGATTTCGGAGTTCTGTCCGTTTCATAGGAATACCTGCCTTTCTGTTCAGGAAATGAATTTGTAGCCGATTCCCCGTACAGTCTCAATATAAGAATTTCCGTCTCCCGATAAGGCCTTCCGCAGACTGCGGATATGGACATCAACCGTGCGGGTTTCCCCAAAATAATCGTATCCCCAGACAGTATCCAACAGGCTTCCACGCGTCAAAACTTGCCCGGCATGCCGGACAAGCACATACAACAGTTCAAACTCCTTATAGGTCAAACGAAGCGTTTTGCCCTTTTTGGAAGCAACGCGACGCGCCGGATCGATCGTCAGATCCCGTACCCGCAAGACAGAATCTTTTTCAGAGAGATCCTGATAAAAGGAGATCCGCCGCAGAAGCGATTTGATTCTGGCCAGCAGTGTACGCGGAGAGACCGGGCGAACAATATAAGCGTCCGCGCCCATCTCATAACTCAGCACTTCATTGATTTCATCATAGGCGTTGTTAAACAGGAAGACCGGAAGGCATCTGGTTTCCGGATTGTCCCGAATCATCCGGCATAAGTCAATGCCACTCATATGGTCCGGCAGGGAGATATCCATCAGCAGAAAGTCCGGCAGGGTAAATTTCAGCTGGCAGAGCAGATCGGTTCCAGAGGAAAATACAGATGTTGTATAACCCGCGTTGGTCAGGGTTTCTGCAACAGATGCCATTTCCTCCTGCTCCTGCATGGCCAGAAAAATAACGGCCTTTTCCATTTAACGCGCCTGCCTTTCCTTACAGGGATTATCCAAAACGCCCGGTGATATAATCCTCCGTCTTCTTGTTTTCCGGAATGGTGAAGATTTTGATGGTCTCGTTAAACTCCACCAGTTCCCCCAGCAGAAAAAATGCAGTGTAGTCCGATACACGGCTTGCCTGCTGCATATTGTGGGTAACAATTGCAATGGTATAATTTTTCTTGAGTTCTGTAATCAGGTCTTCGATTTTCAGCGTCGAAATAGGGTCGAGGGCGCTCGTCGGCTCATCCATTAAGAGCACTTCCGGTTTGACGGCAATGGCGCGGGCAATGCAGATTCGCTGCTGCTGTCCGCCGGAAAGCGCCAGCGCATTGCTGTTTAAACGGTCTTTGACATCATCCCATACAGACGCCTGCCGGAGACTGGTTTCTACAATCTCATCCAGTTCCTTTCTTTTGCGGATGCCGTGCGTGCGGGGGCCATATGCGATATTGTCGTAAATGCTCATGGGAAAGGGATTAGGCTTTTGAAACACCATTCCCACCCGTTTTCTTAAATCCAGTATATCATAATTGTTGTAAATATCAACGCCATCCATCAAAATTTCTCCGGAAATTTTACATCCTTCCACCAGATCGTTCATCCGATTCAAAGTTTTTAAAAAGGTGGATTTTCCGCAGCCAGACGGCCCGATAAAGGCCGTAATCTTGTTCTTTTGAATCGACATATTAATTTCTTTGAGTGCCTGAAAGTTCCCATAAAACAAGTTCAGGTTTTTAACCGAGATCTTCACGTTTGGATTCATATTGTTCATGCTTGGTCCATCCTTCGTCAGTCGAACTTTTTCTGCCGCTTGGAAATCAGGCCTGCGGCTCCGTTGATCACCAGCGTAATCACAATCAATACCAGCGCTGTGGCATAGGCTTCATCCATGGAGACAGATTCTTTTGCAATCAGGTACATATGTACAGCCAGGGTACGGCCCGACTCCAGCAATCCGAACTGATCGGACACAGAAGTTGAAAAAGCCATCCCGTTGACTGTGCCCGCTGTAAAAATCAGCGCGGCGGTTTCTCCTACAATCCGGCCAATGGCCAGAATAATGCCGGTGGTGATTCCTGTCAGGCAGGAGGGGAGCACAGTTTTTCGAATGGTACGCAGTTTGGTGGCTCCCAGCGCCAGAGAAGCTTCCCGAAAACTCTGCGGGACAGATTTCAGCGCTTCTTCCACGGTTCGAATCATAGTAGGCAAAATCATAATCGTTAATGTTAATCCACCGGACAGCATGGAATAGCTGAATCCCAGAAATTTATTAAATAGCAGCATGCCGAACAATCCGAAGATAATGGAAGGAATTCCGGCAAGACAGTCAACGGCAAACCGGATCGTTCTCACCATACGTCCCGGTTTTGCGTATTCATTGAGATAGATTGCAGTGAAGATGCCAAGGGGGATACACAATAAAAGGGAAATAAAAATAATAAAGAGGGTGTTTGCTACCATGGGCAGGATGCCTTGCAGGAAGGAAACGCTCAGATGGGGAATACCGGAGATAATAATATAGCCGATAATCACAAGAAGAATCGCGGCGGAAATTCCGCCGGACAGCCAAACAATGCCAGATAATCCCCGGTCCTTCCATCTGCGTTTTGCTTTGGCGCTTTTCATTCGTGTTTTTCCTCCTTATTTCCCAGCACTGACAACGCGATGTTAATCAGGATAATTAAAATAAACAGAATAACCGCAGTGGCAAACAAGGCCCGCTGATGCAGGCCGCTGGCATAGCCCATTTCAAAAACACAGTTTGTCGTCAGCGTACGTACAGAATCAAAGATAGAGGAGGGAATTTGTACCTTATTTCCGGCTACCAGTGCGACCGCAGTTGCTTCCCCGATCGCACGTCCCGCACCCAGCGCAAACGAAGTAAGAATTCCGGATTTTGCAGCGGGGATCGTAACCCGAAAAATGGTGGAAATCCGGCTTTCGCCCAATGCATAGGAGGCTTCTTTATAAGAAGACGGCACAGCACGCAGCGCTGTTTCTGAAATACTCACAACAGTGGGCAGAATCATGATTCCCAATATAATCATGGCTGCCAGCATGCTGTTTCCAGCTCCCTGGATATCCATAATCCGCGGAACCAGCACCATCAGTCCGAAAAATCCGCAGACAACGCTGGGAATCCCGGCCAGAAGCTTAATCAGCGGGCGTACCAGGTTTGCCAGCCGCGGCGGGGCAACTTCTGCCAGAAACACCGCGGTTAAAAGTCCCAGGGGAAATCCGATGAGCGCAGCACCCAGGGTAATATAAATGCTGGCAAGAATCATGGGCAGAATCCCGAAGATTTTGGCGTTTGGCTGCCACTGAGTCCCCAGCAAAAATTCTTTGGGTCCAATCTCAAAAATTGCAGGCGCGCCGTAGGCAATCAGAAAAACCGTAATCAGTAAAAGCGCCAAAACAGAAAAAATACTGGCGGCGCGGAAAATCCATTTGGCGGTCTCTGCGCTGATCCGCTGCAGGGTTCTAGAATTCATGTTCACACTTCTTTCAAATAAAATCCCCTGCTCCGGACGCCCGAACAGGGCGTCCGGAATATAAAAAGAGGGAAGGAAATTTTGTTAATTACTGATCGACCCGAATATAGTTTTCGCTGGCAACCAGCTCTTGTCCTTCGGCAGAAAGGACATAGTCGATAAATTCTTTTACTTCGCCTGCCGGCTCGCCTTTGGTGACAAAGAGGAAAGGCCGTGCAACCGGATATGTACCGGCAAGAATATTTTCGGAAGTTGCCTGTACGGAATCTACATCAAGCGCGCGTACAGTATCGTCTACCAGACCCAGGGAGAGGTAACCGATGGCGTTGGGCTTAGACACGATGTTCTGCTTAACCTCGCCGTTGGAAGCACAGAAAACTTCGGCCGCCTCATCGACTAGGCTGATTCCGTCCTGTTCCAGGGAAAGCAGTTCTTCAAACGCACCCCGGGTACCAGAGCCAGCTTCCCGTGAGACCACGATGATTTCTGCATCATTTCCGCCGACCTCGCTCCAGTTTGTGATTTCACCACTGAAGATTTTGGTAATCTGTTCGGATGTCAGGCCGGTCACAGGGTTCTCTGCATTGACGATAATCGCAATTCCATCAATCGCAATCGAAGTGGGGACCAATCCTTCCGCCTCTTCTTCAGCGGTTAAATCACGAGAAGCCATACCGATATCACAGCTGCCGTCTAATGTAGACTGAATACCTGTTCCCGAACCGGTTTGCTGTACTTTAATTTCCAGGCCGCCTGTGTAATTTTCTGCCAGCAGTTCTGCCAGAGGGCCAACGGATGTGGAGCCGTCCAGCAAAAGAGAGGTTTTTGATGCCTCCTGTGAAGAACCTGTGGAGGGGTCCTGCGAGGAGGTTTCAGCTCCGTTGCATCCGGCCAGAGTAAAGGTAAGAGCGCCCGCTAAAAATAAACTGACAAGTTTCAACGATTTCATAAAGGATCTGTTCCTTTCCTATATTTTGGCAAAGATTGATTTTACTTTTCCTTTGCAAGATTATCATAGCTTCACTCTGTAAAAGAAGTAGCAAGGTTTTGTAAAAATCATGTAAAATAAAACCAAACCCCTGATATTGGCAGTTTATGCGCATTCGGACAAAGTTAGACCTTTTAGATAAAACGGGATAAACCCCGTATTATACGGGGTTTATCCCGTTTGTAAAAGGAATTTTACAAAATGGCAGGGATTTGTAAAAAAATCAGGGCATCCAGCAGTAATATAAAGAGGGGACCTGTCTAAAGGCCCCCTCTTTTATGACTATGCTTCTTCTGACCAGAACCGTTCTGATTCACTGGCCGAACGCATCCTTAATTTTATCAAAAAAACTTTTACGTTTTTGATAATTTTTTTCATTCAGTTCCTGATCAAATATACGCAGAGCGTCTTTCTGCGCTTTGTTCAGGTTGGCGGGCACCTCAATTGTGACAGTGACCAGCTGGTCACCGCGTCCGCGCCCGTTTAAGTAGGGTACTCCCTTGCCCCGCAGACGGAACGTTGTACCCGGCTGGGTCCCCTCCGGCACAGTATACTGTACTTTGCCATCAATTGTGGGGACCACAATTTCGTCGCCCAATACCGCCTGCAAATAAGTAATCGGTACTTCACAGAGGATATCAAATCCGTCCCGCCTGAAAATTGGATCCGGACGGACGGTTACCGTAATATTCAGACTGCCGGCCGTACCCCCGTTGATGCCGGCATCTCCCTGTCCGCGGACTGCGATGGTCTGCCCATCGTCAATTCCGGCCGGAATATCCACAGAAATCGTCTTCTTGATTCCTTTGCGCCCAGTGCCGCCACAGGACTTACAGGGATTGTCGATGATTTTTCCCTTGCCGCTGCAGCGGGAACAGGTACGGGTGCTGGCTACGGTTCCAAACGGGGTACGCTGCTGGACGCGAACCTGCCCTGTACCGTGACAGTCTGGACAGGTCTGAGGGGAAGAGCCACTGGCAGCACCGGAGCCATGACAGTCCGGGCAGGTATCCATCCGGTTCACGGTCACTTCCTTCCGGACACCTTTACAGGCCTCCAGAAAACTGACAGCGATCGAGCTGTACACGTCTTCGCCCTTCCGCGGCGCATTGGGATTGGCGCGGCGTCCGCCGCCGCCAAAACCGCCGAAGAAACTTTCAAATATATCTCCCAGATCACCAAAGTCCATATTGACGCCGCCGCTATAGCCCCCGCCGTATCCGCCTGCGGCAGAGGGATCTACGCCTGCATGGCCAAATTGGTCGTACCGGGCCCGCTTCTGGCTGTCTGACAGAACCTCATATGCTTCATTGATTTCTTTAAAGCGCGCTTCTGCTTCTTTATCGCCGGGATTTAGGTCGGGATGGTATTTTTTCGCCAGCTGGCGGTATGCTTTTTTTATTTCGTCCTCGCTTGCGGTTTTGCTGATACCGAGCGATTCATAGTAGTCTCTTTTTTCTGCCAAACCTTAAACCACCTTTATCCGAGAATTCTGCATGGGAATTCACCCACCGCCGCGCTGACAGTGGGTGAATCATCCCCTTCCTGGCTTATTTCTGCTCGCCGTCTACATCTTTATAATCGACGTCTACGACATCATCCTGTTTTGCGTCCGCAGCACCTTCTGCACCGGCCTGTGCCTGCTGTGCAGCCTGTGCGGCTTCATACAGCTTGCTGGACATCTGGTACAGGTCTTTCTGCAGATCTTCGCTTTTTGTCTTGATTGCTTCAATATCTGTGCCCTTAAGCGCTTCTTTGAGCGCATCGATTTTTTCCTGAATCGGTTTCTTTTCATTCTCGGCAATCTTATCACCGAGTTCCGTCATGGTTTTTTCTGTCTGGTATACCAACTGATCGGCGTTGTTGCGAATATCCGCTTCTTCACGACGCTTTTTATCCTCTTCAGCAAACTGTTCTGCTTCCTTGACTGCTTTATCAATCTCTTCTTTCGTCATGTTGGTGGAAGAGGTGATGGTAATATTCTGTTCTTTATTGGTGCCCAGATCCTTTGCAGAGACATGGACGATACCGTTGGCGTCAATATCAAAAGTGACTTCAATCTGCGGTACGCCTCTCGGTGCAGCCGGGATACCGTCCAGACGGAACATACCCAGGGTTTTGTTGTCCTTTGCAAACTCACGTTCACCCTGCAGGATATGCACATCTACCGAGGTCTGTCCATCCGCTGCAGTAGAGAAAATCTGAGATTTTTTGGTCGGGATTGTGGTGTTGCGTTCGATGATTCGAGTGCAAACGCCGCCATAGGTTTCAATACCCAGAGAAAGCGGTGTGACATCCAGCAGCAGCAGTCCTTTTACATCGCCGCCCAGTACGCCGGCCTGAATAGCTGCACCGACAGCTACGCATTCATCCGGGTTGATACCCTTAAACGGTTCCTTGCCAATCAGCTTCTGTACTGCTTCCTGGACAGCTGGGATACGGGAAGAACCGCCCACCAGCAGAACTTTATTCAGATCACCCGCACTGATGCCTGCATCAGACAGCGCCTGACGGACCGGGGCAATGGTTGCTTCCACCAGATCCGCGGTCAATTCATTGAATTTTGCACGGGTCAGGGTCATATCCAGATGTTTGGAACCACTTGCATCCGCCGTGATAAAGGGCAGGTTGATATTGCTGCTCGCCATACCGGAAAGCTCGATTTTTGCTTTTTCCGCAGCGTCTTTCAAACGCTGTACAGCCATTTTATCCTGACGGAGGTCAATGCCTTCTGCTTTTTTGAATTCATCCGCCATCCAGTTGATGATCCGCTCGTCGAAGTCATCGCCGCCGAGTTTGTTGTTACCCGCGGTTGCCAGCACTTCCTGTACGCCGTCACCCATTTCAATGATAGATACATCGAATGTACCGCCGCCCAGGTCATAGACCATGATCTTCTGATCATTTTCCTTATCAATACCATATGCCAGAGCTGCTGCAGTCGGCTCGTTGATAATCCGTTTGACTTCCAGTCCTGCAATTTTTCCGGCGTCTTTTGTAGCCTGACGCTGTGCGTCTGTAAAATATGCCGGGACAGTAATAACGGCTTCTGAAACAGTTTCGCCCAGATAAGCTTCTGCGTCTGCTTTCAGCTTTTGCAGAATCATAGCCGAAATTTCCTGCGGAGTATAGGATTTGCCGTCAATAGTTACTTTGTAATCCGAACCCATATGCCGTTTGATCGAACTGATGGTTTTATCCGGGTTGGTGATTGCCTGACGTTTTGCTACCTGCCCGACCAGACGTTCGCCGGTTTTAGAAAAAGCAACAACCGAAGGTGTTGTCCGCGCGCCCTCCGGATTCGGGATGACGACCGGTTTGCCGCCTTCCATAACAGCAACGCAGGAGTTTGTTGTACCTAAGTCAATACCAATAATTTTACTCATAATGAATGCCTCCACTTCATGTTTTCTTTTGATGTATGATCTATACTTACGATTGAAACAGAAAAATTTCTATCTACGGGTTTGCAACGACAACCGTCGCAGGGCGGATGATCCGATCGCCGATTTTATATCCCTTCCGAAATACCTGGCAGACAATGTTTTCGTCAAACGCGTCATCCTGTACCTGGCTGACCGCTTCATGGAGATCCGGGTTAAACGGCTGATGCAGCGCTTCAATTTCTGTCACACCCAGATTGGCCAAAACTTCATTGAATTGTTTGAGAATCATGCTGATGCCTTCTTTATATCCCGCATCGGTACTCTCTGCAGCCGCAGCACGTTCAAAATTATCTAAAACCGCTAACATCTCCTTGGCACAATTCGCAGTTACCCGTGTATAAATATCGGATTTTTCCCGTTCAGTGCGCTTGCGGAAATTATCAAATTCCGCCATCTGCCGTAACAGCTGATCTTTCAGCGTATCCAGCTCGGCAATCAGCGCTTCCTTTTCTTTGGTAAACGTATCAGCCGGGTCTTCCGGTATTTCCGGCGTTTCCGGACCGGTGTCAGAATTGGTGTCTTCTGTTTCCGGCGGGGTTACTTTTTCCTTTTCCTTTTCTTTTTCCTCTTTGTTTTTAGACATATTAAAATCCCTCCCATATTTGGCTGGCGGCGTCTCAGTTTTCAAACGGATCCTTCGGATGGGTTTCCGTTCCCAATAAAGGCTCCGCGCCTTCTGTCAGCAGGTCTTCTACAATTTTGGACACGCTTTTGGAAAAATATTCTACATACGGAATAATCTTTGCGTAATCCAGCCGGATCGGGCCGATCAATCCAAACGACCCCTCTCCCTGGCCGATTTTATACTTGGAAACAATCATGCTGGAGTTGGTGATCACAAATTGATCGTTTTCCTTTCCAAACAGAACATGGATCCCATCAAGCGCATCGGATAACAAATGGGCCAGCTGATCCTTCGTATTTAAAAAACTCAAAATTTCTGCCGCATTGACATCCGCATAGGCAAGAAGCTTGGATTCTCCCCGTACAGCGACGTTTTCATGCATCAGCTGGTCAGATAGTTCATATACCGCATAAAGGAGCGGAGAAAGGGCCATCATATAGCCGCCCAGTGCGATCGCCAAAGACTGAATGGTCACCGGTGTCAGATCCTCTACCCGCATGCCGCTTAAACTCTGGTTAACCAAATTGGTAAAAACAGATAACTGCTCGTTGGTTAAATCAAATTCCAACCGGCAAACCCGGTTCCGGACATCCCCAGACGAAGTGATTAGCAGCAATGCATACATTTTCCGTCCTGCGGGAATCACTTCAACCCTCGTAATAACGGAAAACTTCGGCATATTTGTCGCACCGACAGCGGTACATCCAGTCAGCTCCACCAGCGCCTCCATGGCGTTTTCCAAGACAGCTTCTGCGGTCTGCCCGTGTCCGGAAAGCATATCATGAATCTGTGCACGTTCTTCTGTGCTCAGTGCTTTCGGGCGCATCAGCCGCTTGATATACAGCCGGTAGCCAAGATATGTGGGAACACGCCCGGCTGATGTATGAGGTTGCTCCAGAAGCCCCATTTTTTCCAGCACAGCCATATCGTTGCGGATCGTAGCAGAGGAAACGGCAATATCCATTTTAGATGCAACCGATTTGGATCCGACCGGTTCTCCAGTTCGGATATATTCATCCACGATTGCCGCGAGAATTTTTAATTTTCGGTCGTCCATTGCCATCACACCTCACAGGACGCAGCTTCCTCCGCTTGACACCAACAATTTATCACTTGCTGGGCACGGTATTTTAGCATTAGCACTCTTGCTCTTTAAGTGCTAATACTAATTTAGCACCACTTGCAGGGAATGTCAAGTAGTATTTTCGCATAAATATCTCCATTCTTTTCTCAAAAAAAAGGGCAAGGTGTGCAAATTTCAACAAACAAGAAGGAAAAAGAGGAAAAAGAACCATGACAGAGACAGGCGACGATGCTTGATGCAGTGGGAGAACATGGCATGGAAGCCCGTCCGGATACAGAAAATAAAAAACCGCAACTTTTTGATGAAAAGCAGCGGCTTGGCGGCGTAGAACGATCGGATCCGGTAATTGAAAAGCACTTTGGACACTTCGGTTGCATGACGGATGGATTTTCAGAAGGGAAATAAGAGAAGAATATTTTCACTCTCGGTTTAGAGCCGGTTTAAAATCTGCTGAATCAGACGGTCAGCATCCTCTATAGAGCGGAGACTGCCGCAGGCGTTTCGCAGGCTGGCCGCACCTGGCATCCCCTTCAGATACCAGGCTGCGTGTTTTCGCGCCTCCTTCATCCCGATATATTCTCCCTTATCAGCACAGAGCAGAGAAATATGGGTCCGCATGACCTGTAAACGGGCGGGAATATCCGGTTCGGGCAGAACACGGCCCGCATATAGATAGGAGCGGATTTCATCAAAAATCCAGGGACGGCCATAGCTGCCGCGGCCCACCATGACCAGATCGCAGCCGGTTTTTTCGTACATGCGCGCAGCGTCTTCTCCGGACAGAATATCTCCGTTTCCGATGACCGGGATCGAGACCGCTTCTTTGACCAGCCGGATAATTTCCCAATCCGCCGGCGGAGCATACATCTGTTGCCGGGTGCGGCCATGGACTGCAATCGCGGCAGCGCCCGCCCGTTCCATCAGCTGTGCAAAAGAAACGGCATTCACATTCTCTTCATCCCAGCCCTTGCGGATCTTGACAGTAACCGGACGATCCGACACCTCACAGACGGCACGGACAACAGCGGCCGCTTTTTCCGGCGTTTTCATCAGTGCAGAGCCGCTGCCGGTGCTGACGACCTTGGGTACGGGGCACCCCATATTGATATCAATCAACTGCGGCCCAAACTCGCAGGCCTTTTTGGCGGCGAAAGCCATGCTTTCCGGATCGTCTCCGAACAGTTGAACGGACATCGGCATTTCTTCCGGCGTCACGCTTAACAGTTCTGCTGTTTTGCGATCGGAATAATAAATTCCTTTTGCGCTGGCCATTTCTCCGGTGACCATTGCGGCGCCATACCGTTTGCAAAGCAAACGGTATGCATGGTCCGCCACGGACGCCATCGGCGCTAAAGCAGCGGTTTTTTCAATCCGCAGATTGCCAATTGTTATATAATCCAAAAGGTTACGCCCCTTTATACAGAATCATTGAATTTATTCCATAGATATGGTAAAATAATAAAATAAATCTTTATCAAGACCATGCAAAATCATGCAAAATCATGCAGATGCAAATCTATTATAATATAGCGGCCATTTTTGGTCAAACGGAATTTTTAAAGATCGGATGGGGACAGGCATGAAATTTCTGGCAGTAGACGGGAACAGCATTTTAAACCGCGCCTTTTATGGGATCAAGCTGCTGACAACAAAAGACGGGATGTATACCAATGGAATTTACGGATTTCTTTCGATTTTATATAAAATGATGGAGGAGGTCCGACCGGATTATATTGCTATTGCTTTTGATATGCGGGCACCTACATTCCGTCATCAGAAATATGACGGCTACAAAGCTAACCGTAAGGGAATGCCGGAAGAACTGGCAGTACAGCTGCCGGTTTTAAAAGAAATTCTTTCTCTGCTGGGTTTCCGGCTTGTGGAAAAAGAAGGGTTTGAAGCCGATGATATTCTGGGCACGCTTGCCCGCGTCTGCGGCGAGCAGGAAGTGGAGTGTGTACTGGCAACCGGAGATCGGGACAGCTTTCAGCTCATTAGCGATCAGGTGACGGTTCGCCTGGCGACCAATCGTGAGACGATCGCGTATACCCCGGAAAAAATCCGGCAGGAATATGGCATTGCGCCCATACAGTTCATTGAACTGAAAGCGCTGATGGGGGATACTTCCGACAACATCCCCGGCGTGAAAGGAATCGGGGAGAAAACCGCCCTGTCCCTGATTCAGAAATATCAGAATGTTGCCTACATCTATGCGCATTTGGAGGAGCTGGAGGTCACGCCCCGGATCCGTAAATTGTTGGAAGAGGGCCGGGAGATGGCAGAACTCAGCCGTTTCCTGGGGAAAATCTGTACCGATGCACCGGTCGAAACAACCTTGCAGTCCTACAGCCGCCGGCCCGTACAGACAGCAGAAGCTGCACAGGCACTTCGGAAGTTGGAAATGTATGCAATGCTGGACAAATGGGGGCTGAATCAGCCGGTATCGCAGGAAAACCCGGCAGAGGAAGCAGCCGCACCGGCGTTTACGGTTTTGCAGAGTCCGGATTACAGAGAAACAGCACAAAAACTTTCTGAAATGAGAACGATTGATTTTCTGGCCAGTCCGGCCCAGGACGGCGGAATCGGGCGTTTGCTAATCCGGACCCCGGATGGTGCGGCAGAATATGTTTTTCAGGCAGCGGATGCGTTTGAAAAGCTGGTATTAAACAGCGGAAAGCCCTGCCGGACTTATGATACCAAGGCTTTTTACCATATGCTGGCGCAGAGCGGTCTTTCCTGGCCGGATGGGCAGGCCGGCAGGACATCGTTCCAGTTTGATCCCATGCTGGCCGCTTATTTGCTGGACGCCAACGCCAAAAGCTATTCGATGTCCCTGCTGGCGCAAAAATATCTTCCCGAGGACAAACCGCTGGCTTTGGAAAGTTATCAGGATATCTATGTCCTGCCCGCGCTTTGTGAGAAACTGGAAGAAGAAATTGTTGCGCGGGAAATGGAATTTTTGCTCTATGAAATTGAAATCCCGCTGGCAGAAGTGCTGGCGGATATGGAACGCACCGGATTTGGCGTGGATCGGAAGGGAATTGCGGCGTTTGGCGAGATCCTGGAGCTGCGGATCGAACAGCTGCGCCAGGAGATGTTCCGGATGGCGGGCAGGGAATTTAATCCGAACTCAACACGGGAACTCGGGGAAATCCTTTTTGAAAAATTGGGGCTGCCAGCTGGGAAGAAAACCAAGACCGGCTATTCAACCGGTGCGGAAGTATTAGAAAAACTTCAGGGACAGCATCCGATCATTGGGGTGATTCTCGAATACCGCCAACTGACAAAATTGCAGTCTACCTATGTCACAGGCCTGTTAAAAGTAATCGGAGCCGATGGACGAATTCATACCGTATTCAAACAGACAGAGACCCGTACCGGCCGCATCAGTTCGACTGAACCCAATATGCAGAATATTCCTATCCGGACGGAACTTGGCCGGGAGATGCGCCGTTTTTTTGTCGCGCGCCCCGGATATTGTTTGCTGGATGCAGATTATTCCCAGATCGAACTGCGGATTCTGGCCCACATTTCAGGTGACGAAGCGATGATCGAGGGCTTCCGACGCGGTGCGGATATTCATACCATGACCGCTTCCCAGGTGTTCGGCGTCCCCTTTGAGGCGGTGCCGCCGGAACTTCGCCGCCGTGCAAAAGCCATCAATTTTGGCATTGTATACGGGATCGGCGCTTACTCCCTTTCGCAGGATATTCAGGTCAGTGTCGCGGAGGCCAAAGCGTATATTGAACATTATCTGGATACCTACCGCGGTGTCAAACATTATATGGAACATGTCGTGGAACAGGCGTCTAAAGACGGTTATGCAACCACCATGTTTGGCCGGCGGCGGGAACTGCCGGAGCTTGCTTCCTCCAACCGCAACCTGCGGGCTTTTGGGGAGCGGGTAGCGCTCAATGCGCCGATTCAGGGCACAGCGGCCGACATCATAAAAATTGCCATGGTACATGTATTCCGAAGGCTTCGTGAAGAAAAACTGGACGCCAAGCTGATCCTTCAAGTGCATGATGAACTGTTGATTGAGGTTGCACAGGCAGATAAAAAACGGGCGGCGGAGATCTTGCGGCAGGAAATGGAACATGCCGCTTCTCTTCGAGTGCCGCTTGTAGCAGACGTCTCTGAGGGGGCTAACTGGTATGAAGCCAAGGAATGATCAAGAACCGGCAGATCTGTGCCTGCCAGAGGCCAGATCGGCTATTGCTGATTCCCCGCCTGAAAAAAACGGCGGGGATATCCGGATTTTGCCGATGGAGCCGGCGCATCTGGATCAAGTCGCTGCGATTGAAAGGCTTTGTTTTACTTCAACGGCCTGGTCGCGGGAGACCTTTGCAAAGGGGCTCACAAGCCCGCAGTATCCGGCGTTTTGTGCCATGGACGGGGCATGTGTGGCGGGATATATCTGTCTGTCTGTATTGTTTGAGGAAATCAATATTGATAATATCGCTACGGCCCCGTCATACCGCAGACGGGGAATCGGACAGGCTCTGCTGCTGCATGCGATCGGATACGCCGGACAGGTAGGGGGCGCCTTAATGACGCTGGAAGTGCGTTCATCTAACGAGGCGGCACGCCGTTTGTATCAAAAGTTTGGTTTTTTTGAAGTCGGACGAAGAAAAAATTATTATACGCATCCCAGAGAAGACGCAATTTTAATGAATCTGGAACTATAAACGATACATAGACAAAGGGGGCCGGATATGAAAATTCTGGCAATAGAAAGCTCTTGTGACGAGACGGCTGCGGCTGTAGTGGAAGATGGACGGACCATCCTTTCCACGGTCATTGCGTCTCAGGTAGAGGAGCATCGGAAATTCGGCGGGGTAGTGCCTGAGATCGCTTCCCGCAGACATTGCGAAAACATTGTATGGGTGACCGAGCGGGCGCTGGCAGATGCAGGCTGCCGGCTGGACCAGTTGGATGCGCTGGCTGTTACATATGCTCCCGGCCTGATCGGCGCACTGCTGGTTGGGGTCAACTATGCTAAAGGGCTGCAGATGGCGACGGGACTCCCGCTGATACCAGTCCATCACATCCGCGGCCATATTGCCGCCAATTATATTGCCCATCCAAAACTGGAGCCGCCATTCCTCTGTATGGTGGTGTCCGGCGGACACAGTCATATCATTGAGGTCAAAGACTATACGGACTTTCATGTGATCGGCCGCACCCGGGATGATGCTGCCGGAGAAGCTTATGACAAAGCCGGAAGGGTATTGGGTTTTTCTTACCCCGCCGGGGCGGAGATGGACAAGGCCGCTGCTTTGGGCAATCCCTCCGTATATCCGCTTCCGCGTCCAAAGGTAGAGGGACATCCCTATGATTTCAGCTTTTCCGGTCTGAAAACTGCTGTGATCAATGCCGCGCACAATGCCCAACAGAAAGGACAGGCGCTTTCCATCTGCGATATGGCAGCCGCTTTTCAGGCGGCGGTCTGTGACATGATCAGCGGAAAGCTGATGCAGGCTGCGGAAGAATTCGGATATCGGAAGATTGTGCTGGCCGGCGGCGTATCGGCTAATGCCGGCCTGCGAAGTCGGCTGACTGAAGAATGCGCTGGCCGCGGGTATACCCTATATATGCCGCCGCTTTCTTTATGCGGAGATAATGCGGCTATGATCGGCGCGCAGGCGTACTATGAGTACCAGGCTGGCGTCACGGCAGGGCTGGATCTAAACGCGGTGGCATCCATGCCGGTTGACCAGGGACAATTCTAAAGGAAAACGGACAGCTTTCGCCAAAAAAATTTCCTGATTTTGCAACAATTGAATGCGAAACATCCACTTATACTCTGTAGTTGCCTGGCAGAGTGATGACGCGAATTGTGGAAACATTACAATTCTGTAAGAATTCTTGTCAATTTCTGTAGGATGTGGTAAACTAAACTGAGCGGATTGGATTTTTATTCTGTAAACAGAAATGTTCAGATAGATCCGAATGAAGGAGGAATCTGCATGAGTGGTAAAAAAACGTTGGCACTGCTGCTGGCGGCTGTGATTTCTGCATCCGGCATTGTTTCCGTTGCAGCAGACACTGAAGATGTTGTGACATATGAACAGTTGGAAGAATGCACCGTTGAAATGGAAAAATTCCTGGATCAGGGCGTCGATGAGTATGCAACTGAGAGTATAGACTTTTTAAATCGTGCGTTTGCCTATGCGCAGGATGTGCTGGATGACGAAGACGCAACGACAAAAGATTATACCAACGCATATTTCATGATGTATGAGGCTCATAAAGCGCTGGAAAAATATACGCTTGAGGATCTTGCAAAATTGGTGCGTTCCTGCCGGAGTACATATCAAACTGATAATATCCTCAATGAAGATGTTGGGGACGAACTCTATGATATAGATGTCTGGGATGAGTTTGTAGCAGTTTACGATGAAGCCCAGGATCTGATTGATATGGAGGAAGATGACTTACAGGAAATTTCCAACGTTTATTTGGATCTGCAAAAAGCATATGAAAATCTGGAAAAAAATGAACTGTATACTGTCAGCAAAACGTCGTTTTCCAGCTTGATTAGAAAAGCGGATTCGCTGGTGCAAGATCAGGATAAATATGCGGAAAACCAAAGAGGTACGGCTGCTTGTAAGTTCCCAGTTAACGATGAGGTTACGGTGACAGGCGATATTGAGAAAATGACCGACTTCGGCGGAGAAGACGGGAAGTATATTACCTGGGGTACCCTCTGGTATGGAATTGATGGAACAGAAGGTTCTTATGGACGGGAAGATGAAGCCGGAGAAGGGGTTGAAGAGACATGGTGGAATACAGCGGCGCTGTCTCCATTCTACCTCTGGTATGATGAGGCTGCAGAACTCAGCGCAGACTGGGATCTGGATGCGCGGCAGACATCGCTCCCGGAATATGTAACGGCATATCAGAATCTGTATAATGCGATCGAATCCATTGAAAACTTTAAAGCAGACGGTTCTTCTACCATATCCCAACGCAATTATGAAAAATTTCTTTATGGATCTGAGCTGCAGAACTGGTTTGAGGATAAATATTTTGTGAAAGGCGGTATCAGCACGGATTTCGCTGCGGAACTGGAGGATATCCTGCCCTCAACGCAGAAAAATGCTTATGAAAGCCATTCGGTCAAGAAAGTGGATAATTATCATTATGAAGTAACCAACACAGGAGATCGTACCGAGCGGTTCTGCCTGTTCTATTCCCCGGAGAAAGGTTATGCCTGGGCGTCCGGAGAATATATCTCCAGTGACTATACCTGCGTATATGATAAGCTGAGCATCCGTTCCGGAAGAAGCGTTTCCTTAAGCATCTTTGACGTCTATAAGGATCTGGTAGACGACGGATATATGGACACCGACTATTACGAACCGGACGATCAATATTATGATCCGAATACACTGGCTTTCTTTGATAATCCAACAACGGTGCAGCAAAATCAAAACGAATTGTACGATGCCTATCTGGATGCACACATGATTGATATGGGGGACGCGGATGAGCGGGCTTATGCATACCGTGCACTGAAATATGCTCTGGATGACTGCGGATTCAGCGATGAAGACTCTGTCAGCGGTACCCATACCTTAAAACAGCTCGAAAATCTGGTTTCCAATGCGGAAAAATATGATGAGGCTAATATTGACGATCCGGTCTATAGCCGTGCATATCGTTATATGGCAAGCATGTCCACTGTGGCGCAGCGGTATATTACATATGTAGAACGGTATGATGTGGATGCTTATGAATACGGAAACCGCGGGACGCTGGACAGCTATATGAAGAGCGCTAACACCGCATATGAGAGATTTGCAGAGGAAGCAGATGTTTCCGGAAGTACTACGATCTTTAAATCCGGCGAAAGCTATGATACCGATTATATTTACAATAAGCTGGATGCGGCGCTATCTTATTTGAAAGAATATATAGACAACTATCCAGCATCTTATGAAGATTATTATGATCTGGTATTCTCGGTTTATCAGGCCAAGAAAGAGAAAACCAAAACCTTTACAGATGAATTTGAAGAGGTTTTAAGCGAGGCTGTGTATAAATTAATTGAGTATGGTCTGGATGAAGACGGTTATTTCAATGCGTCGGGCCGGATGCTGTCAGAGAAAAATGGTTCAGAGGACACCTCTTATCTGGCTTATCAGGCTTATCAGGAATTGGAAACTGCCTTTGACGATCTGGAGGAAACCGGCAATGAAAGCAGTGAGCCCAGCGGAGGCGACACCGATGTAATCAAAGGCGACGTCAACGGGGACGGCAAGATTGACCTGAAAGATGTGATGCTGACTCTGAACATCTATATGGGAAAAACAGTTCCGGCCGGCACCAACCAGGATGCGGTCAGCGGTTTGGACGGCAATGCGTCAGACGTCAGCCTGCGCGACCTGATGGCGGTACTCAATCTGGTCAAAAACGCGTAGTCAATGAATATATCAAAAGCTGCAGCAATTTTGCTGCAGCTTTTTTATGAAAAAAGAAACAAATATAATACGTTTGGTATATTACGCACAATATTATACGAATCGTCTGTGCTTGTAAAGGGATTTTGCTGGGCAAGCCGACCAACCTGCGTGTCCGGTTGCCTAACAAAAGCGGGGGAGCACACCAAAGAAAAGAGACCAAAATTGGAAAATACAGCGGGAGGACACTTGACAAAAGGCAGACCGGGCACTATAATAAATATGGAAAATCGAAATCAACGCAAAAAGCTGAGAAGAGAATAACCAGAACTCTTTCGTGTTCAGAGAAAAAGTCCTTTGGCTGCAAGGCTTTGACGAAAGGTCTGGGTGCTAACTTGGAGCTCCGCGGGGAAAACGCGGCGTTATCCTGCGTTAAAGGAACTAAGTGGTCCGGCAGGGAAGTCCTGAGAAAACCGGACAATTTGGGTGGTACCACGGAATCAAAGTCTTCGTCCCAGTTTGGCGAGGGCTTTTTTTATGCGTTTAGCGAAAATCCTAAACGGATTTTAATCGAAAAGAAAGGAACAGATTGTATGAAATGGACAGGATTGAACGAACTGCGTGAGTCGTTTCTTTCATTCTTTGAAAGTAAGGGACATACTCGCCTCAAAAGTTTCCCATTGGTCCCGCAGGGAGATAACAGCTTGCTGCTGATTAATTCTGGCATGGCACCGATGAAAAAATATTTTCTTGGACAGGAAACGCCGCCAAACAAGCGGGTGACTACCTGCCAGAAATGTATCCGAACGCCGGATATTGAACGGGTCGGAAAAACGTCCCGCCACGGGACCTATTTTGAAATGTTGGGCAACTTCTCCTTTGGAGATTATTTTAAGCATGAGGCAACCGCCTGGGCTTGGGAATTCATTACAAAAAAGCTGGAACTGCCGGTTGATCGGATCTGGGTGTCTATCTATGAAGATGATGAAGAAACCCGTGATATTTGGGTCAATGAAGTCGGCGTATCCCCGGATCATATTGTACGGCTGGGCAGAGAAGATAATTTTTGGGAGATCGGCTCAGGTCCCTGTGGCCCCTGCTCTGAACTGTATTTCGATCGCGGACCGGACAAGGGCTGTGGCCGTCCGGACTGTAAGGTCGGCTGCGACTGCGACCGGTATGTAGAATTTTGGAACCTGGTTTTCTCGCAGTTTAACAGCGATGGAGAAGGGCATTATGAACCAATGGCCCATCCGAACATTGACACTGGTATGGGACTGGAACGGCTTGCCTGCATCATGCAGGAGGTGGACAACCTTTTTGAAGTCGATACAGTGCAGAATATCATGAAACACATTTGCCGGATTGCAGGTGTTACTTATAAGGAAAACGAGGAAACCGATATTTCTCTTCGTGTGATCACCGACCATATACGCAGCACGACATTCATGATTGCGGATGGTGTCATTCCCTCTAACGAGGGAAAAGGATATGTGCTCCGCCGTCTGCTCCGGCGGGCAGCACGGCATGGAAAGCTGCTTGGCATTTCTGAACCTTTCCTTTATAAGGTGGTTGACACAGTGGCGTCGGAAAACGCAGCAGCTTATCCGGAATTGGTTGAGAAGGCAGAATACATTAAAAAGCTCATCCGCACCGAGGAAGAAAATTTTGCAAAAACCATTGATAAAGGGATCGAACTGCTCAACCACCTGATCGAAGACGTCACCCGTTCCGGGAAAAAGGTGATTGACGGCGCGGACGCATTCCGGTTGTATGATACCTATGGGTTCCCGGTTGACCTGATGGAAGATATTATTGGCGACAGGGATATTAAGATTGATGAAGAAGGCTTTATGTTGCTCATGGAAGCACAGAAACAGCGGGCCAGGGAGGCGCGCTTTGCTTCTGATTCCATTATCGGGTGGGCCGACAGCATGTATGATTTCCTGGATGATCAGCCGACAGAGTTCGTTGGCTATGATGTATATGAATGTGAAGCACAGCTCAAAAACATCATTGTAGAAGGCGAGGAGCAGGTGGCTGCCGGTGCCGGTCAGCCGGTGGTCTTGGTATTTGATACCACGCCGTTTTATGCGGAAAGCGGCGGTCAGGTAGCTGATAAGGGCATCTTTACCTATGGGGATGTGGTGGTATCCATTGAGGACTGCCAGAAGCTGCCGGGTGGACAGTACCTGCATATTGGGGAAGTTAAAACCGGCGTTGTGGAAAAAGGCCGCCGCGGCCAGCTCAAAATTAATATTCAACGCAGGGAAGCGACTATGCGAAACCATACGGCAGCCCATCTGCTGCAGAAGGCACTTCGCGATGTGCTGGGAGATCATGTACATCAGGCAGGGCAGCTTGTCACGCCGGAACGGGTTCGTTTTGATTTCAACCATTTTTCCGCGATGACGCCGGAACAACTGCATGAGGTAGAAGACGCAGTGAATGCCAAAATCCTGGAGGCGCTTTCGGTAAAAACCATCGAGACTGATTTAGAAACTGCCCATCAGATGGGAGCGATGGCGCTTTTCGGAGAAAAATACGGCGATGTCGTTCGAATGGTGAATGCGGGGGATTATTCGATCGAGCTATGCGGCGGTACCCATGTGGATAACACGGCAAAACTGGGGCTGTTTAAAATTATTTCCGAAAATTCGGTGGCAGCGGGTATCCGGAGAATTGAAGGAGCGACTGGCGCCGGGGTACTGGAGTTGTTATCCAACATGCAATGCGCGTTGGCTGGCGCATGCAGCGCGATGAAGGTGGCAAATCCGGCGGAACTTGCCGGGCGTTGCAAAACCGTTGTTTCTGAACTCCGCGAGGCAGAAAAGAAAATTACGGAATTAAGAGGCGAACTGGCAGAAATCCGGGTTGGAAACCTGTTTGCAGATGCTACAAACGTGCGGGGCATCCGGGTTGTGTCGGTCATTTTGAATAATGCTACGCCGGATGCGCTTCGTGCCATGGGAGACAAGGCAAAAGCGAATAATCCGGACTTGATTGCTGTATTTGCCAGCGTGATGGATGGAAAGGGCAACCTGTTGGCCGTCTGTGGTAAAGAGGCTGTTAAAAGGGGTGCACATGCGGGGAATATTGTCAAGGAGGTCGCAGCTTTGGCTGGAGGAAAAGGCGGTGGCCGTCCGGACAGCGCAATGGCGGGTGTGTCCCAGATTTTCCAGATTGATGAAGCGCTGACCCAGCTGACTTCGATTGTTGAAAAATATATCAAAGACTAATCCCATTCAGGGATTGCGATAAAGGAGGCTGTCAAATGGCGGATTGTGTCTTTTGTAAGATTATCGCAGGAGAGATTCCTTCCAACAAGATCTATGAAGATGAAACGGTATATGCATTTTATGACATTCAACCGGAGGCTCCTGTACATTTTCTGGTTGTGCCGAAACAGCATATTTCCGGTCCGTCCGCGGTCCATGAAGATAACTGCGCAGTCGTTGGACATATTTATGCGGTCATTTCACATTTGGCTCAGGAACTGGGCCTTTCCAACGGATACCGTGTGGTGACTAACTGCGGAAATGACGGCGGACAGACTGTTCCACATCTGCATTTTCACGTGCTGGGGGGCAGGTCTCTGGCCTGGCCGCCAGGCTGATGCGTGGTTTGCCATGAAGGAAAGGGGAATGAAAAATGGCAGGAACATATACACTAGAGGTAGCAGGGTTGGAGAGAGAGCTTCCTCTTTGCCCGGTCAATGAAAAGCTTGATATCGCAGCATTTATCATGTTTTCTGATGTAGAGCTGACCATGGCCTGCGCCAGGGAACTGCTCAAGAAATGCCCGGAGCATGACCTGATTATCACAGCGGAATCCAAAGGAATCCCATTGGCTTATGAAATGGCCAGACAGGAAGGCAAGCGTTATCTGGTTGCCCGTAAATCTACAAAGCTTTATATGTCCGATCCTATTGCGGTAAATGTGAAGTCGATCACCACAGCCCGGATGCAAACGTTGTATTTGGACCGTCATGAGGCGGACAGTATGAAGGGAAAACGGATCTTGATTGCTGATGATGTCATCAGCACAGGAGAGTCCTTACGGGCGCTCTGTACGCTGGTTCAAGAGTCGGGCGGGATCATTGCCGGTCAAGCAGCCGTTTTGGCTGAAGGGGATGCGGCCGACCGCAAAGACATTATATATCTGGAAAAATTGCCGCTTTTCTTTAAGGACATGGTTCTGTAGAACCATATTCGACAGAGAAATAATGATTGCGGAACATACCGTGTTGATAGACAGAATGGCACAGGAATCTTTTGATTCCTGTGCCATTCTGCGAAGATTTACTTATTTTGTTATTTCAATGGATCTACTTGATAACGGTTTTTCTATAGTCATGACGGTTATATGTCATCATGAAAGAAATAGAGAGATAAAGCTAAATTTACGATAGATGTCATTTTCTGATTTGACTTTTTAAACATTTTGTGTTACACTGATCAGGACATTTAACAAAGGGAGGTGGCTTGATGTCGTCTATTCGCTAATCATAGGACAATAGAATCCACGAATAAAATTCGTCCTCACCGATGGATGGTGGGTTATTTTGTTGTACTTATCTTTGCGAATAGATTCATTAAGCTGGCTCTATTTTACAGGCATTTTGGCTCGCCTGTTCATTGGGGGCGGACGATTCCGCCTGTCGTCTATCAGGCTGGAATCATGGCAAAGCGGATAAAACAGATAACCCATCTTTTGGGGGTTATCTGTTTTTTATTGTCCTTTTCATCCAGATTTTAAGCATTTAAGCAGAAAGGAATATAGAAATGTTTGAAAAAGACAAATGGAAAACAAAATTTTTAATCGTTGCATTGGGGCAGGCCATCTCCTTACTGGGAAGCCATGGTGTCCAGTTTGCAATGATCTGGTGGTTGGCAGAACAAACCTCCTCTCCGCTGATGCTGGGGCTATCCGGGCTTGTAGCATATCTGCCCATGACGTTGTTCAGTCCGCTTGCCGGGGTAACGGCAGATCGCTTGAATCGAAAATGGATCTGTATCTTCTCAGACATGGCGATGGGTATTATTGCGCTGGCTTATGCCGTATGCCTGTTCCTGTTTGAACTGCTTGTCTGGACAATTTTTATTATGCTGTGCGTCCGAGGCATCGGCAGCACATTTCAGCAGCCAGCCATTCAGTCTATCATCCCGCAGCTTGTACCGACAGGACAGCTTGTCAAAACGAATGGATGGATGCAGCTGATGAACGCAGGTTCTTTTCTGTTGGGGCCTGTCATCGGCGCGTCCCTCTACGCTGCATTTCCGATGTCCGTTGTTCTGATCAGTGATGTCATCGGAGCAGTACTCGCCAGTGCCGCTTTGGCGGTTGTCCAAATTCCGAAGCTCGAAAAATCACAGGAAATGAAACAGAATATGCTGGTAGAATTTAAAGAAGGCCTCCAGGTATTTCAACGGGACAGGAAGCTGTTTTATCTGGTGATTGCAGAGGCCCTTTGTATGTTTTTCTATGCCCCTCTGTCCTCCTTCTATCCTCTCATGACCAGCGATTATTTTAACCTTTCCGCAATGTATGGCAGTGTAGTGGAGCTGTCTTTTGCGGTGGGTATGATTGTATCTTCGCTGCTCTTTTCCAGTGTATGGAAGGTAAATCGGAAAATCAGGGTATCTTATATCGGATTATTAGGAATGGGCGTGGTTTCGGCTGCCTGTGGGATGCTCCCGCCAGCCTTTTTTGGATGGGTTTTGTTTGCGGTATTGTGTGTGGGGCTTGGTGCTTTCGGTCATGTGCATACAATCCCTCTGACTGCCTACATTCAGGAAACAGTGGAAGCGGAAAAAATGGGACGGGCATTTTCAGTGTTGACTCTGATTTCGTCTGTCACCATGCCGGTCGGATTGTTATTTAGCAGCCCTATTGCTGAAAAAGTGGGGGTTCATGTATGGTTTTTTATTGCCGGCATCGCCATTGTCGTGATGATCGCTGTAGTTTGGATATGGTATTGTCTCAACAGTCCAAAAAGGAGGAAGGAAATATGATTCGAAAATTTGAAGCCTGCGACATAGAGCAGGTGATGAGGATTTGGGTGAAGGGAAATATTGAAGCCCACGATTTCATACCGAGGGAATACTGGGAAGCCCATATCCCTGTGGTTCGGGAACAGCTTTTACAAGCAGAGGCCTATGTGTACGAAACGGATGGGGAGATACAAGGATTCATTGGGATGCAGGGGGACTACCTTGCCGGGATTTTTGTGGAGAAACAATCCCGTTCCAGGGGCATTGGAAAGCAGCTGCTCCATTACGTCAAGAACATTCATTCTGTCTTATCATTAAATGTATATCAGAAAAACAGGCGTGCGGTGAAGTTTTATCAGCAGGAGGGCTTTTCTGTCGTTTCGGAAGATATGGATGAGGCTACCGGTCAAATGGATTATACGATGTCCTGGAATAGCAGAAATTGCACAATGATCTGAATACCATTCAAACAGTACAGGGGAGAACATTTGACGCCGCACTGCGTTGTTAACAGCTTGTTCCTGCGCCAGCTTCAGGCAGACAGATCAGCCGAAACAGAGGAAGAAATCCTTTGACAGAGAAGGATTTCTTTAACAGAAAACCGCCGTATGATAACACCATACGGCGGTATATAGTTTATAACTCTATTTGCAGTCCGAAAGCGTTACTGTGATATCCCTGACATTGATGGTGGTTTCTTTTTTGCATGTTGGATCATTTTTACTATTCTGTATTTTCCCGTATCATGGGTTGGGTTTTACTGCCGCAAACAGGTATCATATCCATCTTGCTTTCATGATCTTTTTTGCCCAGTAAATTGGCAATCATTATAATAGCGGGAAATACTGCGCCTGCAGTCCCCAAATAATCATCCAACTATATCCCCCATTATTTGTAGACAGACTCTGACCTAAAATATATGGCAGCCGCAACGAACCAATATGCAACAGATATGTTGTAACAGACGTTTTTTTGTTTACCATTTGAATAATCGCCCTTCCGCAGGACTTTTCGATAGCCTGGCCATACTGCACCGTTACAGATCAAGAAGACGATGCAAATTCCTGCAATGACAAAGGAAACAATGGGTAGCAGTTAGTAGCAGTGCGTTTTCACGGTTAAAATTGTCCCTCTAAAAAGCGGACTTAAAGCCATAAAGCCATAATGCCATTATGCCGTTATGGCTTTATGGCTTTATGGCTTTATGCACAGCCAAGTGCCAATATACGGTACAGTATGTACAGGAAACAAAGATTTGTTTACAGAAAAAACAAAAATGCTTCCTGTTACCTTTGTGATAAAAGCCAGAAACCTTTAATTTCCGCATGACTGGGGGGAACCGCCTCACAGACAAGTCTTTGCTGAAGGGTGCTTTCTCAAACTTCCTGCTATTCTGGCATGGCTGGTACATGAAGAAGCAGTGACTGGATCAGGCAGATCAACAGGAAATTACCATAGCTGGTTTTCGCCTAATTCAAAAATTATATCTGTATTTTCAAAATCGGCCTGATGCCGTTTTCCCTTAGGAGAAATAAACATCATCATAGTTACTAAGTTTAAGCTGTCGCTGCGGAATGGCTTCTCCTTTGTACCTCCTACAAAACATGCGCCTTGTACTGCTTTCCAGCCACATCTTGTGTAAAAAGAAACCCTGTTTTGAGCACAAGTGAAGATACTGATGTCAGGATGTTGGGCAATTATAAACTGCGCTGCATTTTTAATTGTTTTGGAGGCAATCCCCTGGTTTTGATAATCGGGGTGCGTGACAACTTCGCTTAACCCATAAGCCAGATACTTTTGCCCTTTGTGCAGGAGAGGGCTTTTTCTTACCCCTACATGGCAAATGGCGATGTCATTCTCTATTAAGACAAATGAAGTGACATAAGTATTGGGGGCGGAAGGGAAATCTTCATCATCTGTACTTTTGGGCCATGCAGTATTTTCTAACGTCATAATTTTTTTAATCATTTCCGTATCACATATTTCTTGTGGATATTGTATCAGTACCATGTGTTATTCTCCATTTCAACCGTTGACCTGTTATGAAAGATGATGATAGTATATCACAACAATATCCACTTTTCTACCGGAATTGGCGATAAAAATCTGTGTTTTGAAAAAACGGCAATGGGATGAGATATAAAGAAGCAGATTTTGAAAGCCTCTGCCGGTCAGAATCCCATATAGAGGCTTTCATTATGGTTTCTTCATGTTTCAAAAGAGGATAAATCAAGCGCACCATTGGCTATTAACTTTTGTATAACCGCTGCCAATTCATTTTTTACGGTTTCACGGTCACTTTTTGATCCGGAATTTTCAACATATATGATGTTTCCCTCCAGATTGAAGGTGGCATAATAGATCGCGTTCTGCTCACCCCTGCTGTTGGGATCAGTCATGAAATATCCTGCCGTTACAGGGATACCGTCTACTTCTGTATTTTCTTCGTTTCCGTCAATGACCGTGTCGAGAAGTTGCAGACCCGATGTTGATATAATCAGTTTTACATCCCCGATTGTTCCTTCCAAGCCAATTAGCTTTGGTGTGTTGCCGGCTGTTTCATCATCAGAAAAGATCGCCATGGCCGTAACAGGCAGGTCGGTAAATAGGGTATGGGTTTCTTCCTCTGTCAGTTTTCTGAAAGTTACATCCATGTCTAATGATAGTTGGTTGCTGCCGGTATCAGATTCTACAAAGATGATCTGATCTCCGTTATCCAGTGTGGCTACATCGACATGATTGCCAAGCAGCTTACCCTGTAACAGACCCAGACCAAGAATAACGACGAGTACAAAACCAGCCGCAATAGATACCCCTTGCATCCAACCGCCCTTTTTCATAGGGCTTCGTTCTCTTTTCACATATGTCTCATCAATATCGCCTAAGAGTTCAAATAGCTCTTCTTTTTTCATATCACATGCCCCCTTTCCTGCAAAGGTAGTGTCAAATGAGTTATGAAAAAATGGAGCCTAAGAAATAGGCTCAGATTGAACCTTGAAAATCGCAGATATGATGTTTGA
>CAJFUK010000052.1 GCA_904420125.1 Candidatus Falkowella caecavicola
ATGCTCTTTTTATTTGCAAACCTCCGAAAAATCAAGGTAAAACGTAACTTTTACAATAAAAAAGGAAGGTAGTTTTGACACTACCAAAATGATATTGGAGGATTACAAAATGTAACTGCACTATATTGACGAAAAAACGGATATCAATTACACTCTGCAAGGCGATTATTACTTGCCCAATCTTACCTTACCCGCCAGAGGAGAAAAACCTATCGAGAGTATGATGAGAACGACACAAACGCTATTCAGTCTGATCCACCCACTCTATTTGATTTTTAGTTTGTGAACAGAGTTATTGTGAATTGCCTTTTATGCTCTTGCAGAATAACATCCGTAATAGGATTATAAAAATAGGAAATGGTGATTTTATTTTCTGTAATAGTAAGAAATACAATTTTATGCTATAATAATTTTCGTAAAGTAAATAACCATTTGAAAGGGTGAAAAGACTATGGCACAACATGAGTTTATTACAAAGCAACTAATAGATAAAGGCTGGTCAGAAGATAAAAAATACTGTGTTACTGACGAACAAGGAAATAAATTCTTGCTTCGTGTTTCTCCAATTGAACAGTATGACAGAAAGAAAAGTGAATATGAACTGATGAGTCAGGTGGCAGCTCTCGGTGTGCCAATGTGCATACCTTTAGAGTTCGGCACATCTGATGAAGGAGTTTATTCTATTCAAACTTGGATAGATGGCGTTGATGTAGAAGAAGATGTACATAATTTAACATGCGAAGAACAGTATTCTTATGGTTTTGAAGCGGGAAAAATACTAAAGGAAATTCACAAAATCCCCGCTCCCCAAGGGATAGAAGATTGGGAAATCTATTTTAATCGTAAAGCAGACCACAAAATCAAGATGTATGAAGAATGTCCTATCAAGTACGAAAATGGGCAAGCCTTCATTGATTACATTAACGCTCACAGATATTTACTCGGCGGTTGTCCTCGAACCTATTAGCACGGAGATTACCATATCGGCAATATGATGATAGGGAATGATAAGCAACTCTACATCATTGATTTTAATAGAAATGACTTCGGAGATCCGTGGGAAGAATTTAACCGCATTGTGTGGTGCGCTCAAGCTACCCCTTTGTTTGCAACCGGAATGGTAAACGGATACTTCGATAATGATGTGCCTATTCAGTTTTGGGAGCTGCTCGCACTTTATATCAGCAGTAATACTTTATCTTCTGTGCCTTGGGCAATTCCTTTTGGACAGAGCAAAATTCAAGTAATGATAAATCAAGCAAAAGATGTACTAAGTTGGTATGAGAACATGACGAAACCCGTTCCGACTTGGTACAAAGGAGTTATAAACAAATAATACGAAGCGTGTGCCGCCGTGGCCACAGGGATAGCGAGCATCGGATTGTGACACCACAATCCGAAAAGAAGCCAAATATAAATCCTTGGTGTACCTTCCTTACGGAGAGTGTACCAACCACCGCCCCTTTTTTACAAATCTATGTATGAATTTGCGCGGACGAAGGGTTTTCCAGAGCAGGAATTTTAACTTCCTACGTTCAAAACGCTCCAATGCCTTTTCATAGCCATTGCATAAAGAAGGGCACAACATAGCAGTTCCAAACGGCCATGTTGTGCTTTTGATTATATGGAAAAAATAATTTCAGTCAAATGCAAGATTTCGATTCACCAATCCTCTCTATCGGATACTATATAAACGAAAGCTTTCAAAAAATCTGGGAGGTGATATTTTGGAGCAGCAAAAAGCAGCAAAATTGTTGTCTGATAACCTCAAGAATATTTTTGCCTTTACGGTGTCAAAGCTTTATGATCGGTCAGAGGCAGAAGATTTGACGAATGATATTGTCTGCGAGGTATTGAAGTCCGTACATCGTTTGAAAAATGAAGCGGCTTTTTATGGATTTATGTGGCGGATTGCAGAAAATACCTTCAAAAAGCATATCCGTAAAAACAATTTTCAAACGACCGGATTGGATAACGGGTTTGTCGGCACTTATTGGGTAACGCCTGAAGATGAATATCTTAATCAGGAAGTACTGAATCTTTTACGCCGCGAGTTGTCACTTTTATCAAAACAATATCGGGAAACAACAGTTGCTTATTACATTGATGGGAAAAGCTGTTTTGAAATTGCCTCCAACCTCGGTATCAGCGTAGATATGGTCAAATATTATCTTTTCAAAACAAGAAAAATACTGAAAGAGGGGATCGATATGTCAAGGGAATTTGGTGAAAAAAGTTATAATCCGGGAATTTTCCGCATGGATTATTGGGGAGACGGCGACAATTCCTGTTATTGGCAACTGTTTAAGAGAAAACTTCCTGGAAACATCCTGCTCAGCGCATATTATGCGCCGGTAACGCTACAAGAATTATCCATAGAGCTGGGGGTTGCAGCAGTTTATTTGGAAGATGAAATAGAACTGCTGATGCAGCATAATCTAATCAAAAAAACCGGGGATAAATACCAAACCAATATCATCATTTTTACCGATGAATATGACAAAGAACTGGCTGGTAAAATCAAGCCGATTTATGAGAAACAGGCAGAAACATTCCATGAAAAGCTGTCGGGGCTGCTTCCGGAATTGGCATCGTTGGATTTCCAGGGCAATCCTTCTGACCACAACCGGCTGAAATGGACTTTTGCCAATCTGGCCATGATATTTGCCATGCAGCTTTCAGACCAAAAAGGCAGAGCATGTCTGGGCGATTATCCACCTCTTTCCAACGGAAGTTACGGCTTTGTTTTCGGGTATGACAATAATTATGAGCATCATCATTTTAACGGCATTTACAGTCAGTGCCAGAACCGTGCCAATACCGCTTACTTTTCAGTAGAAAATTACCGCATCATAGAAAAATATCAATATTGGAAGCCGGTACGCTGGGATCAATCGGTCGAGGCAATGTGCGATGCCATCCTGGAAAAAACAGCGGACCCAAACAATGAGATGGTGATTCGGCTGATAGAAGAGGGCTTTATTTCAAGCAGGGATGGCAAATTGCATCCGGAGTTTCCAGTATTCTCTTCCGAGATGATGGAAACGATCATTTGGCCGGTTTTAAAACCACTTGCTGAAGATGTTTGCGATTGTATGGCCCAAATTTGTGAATTGGCCGGGCAGACCTTGATGAATTTTGTTCCAAAGGCGCTGTATGGTCAATGTAATCAGCTCGCTTTGATCCGTTATCAGATGGATGTTATGGGTTTTATCATGGAAACGATGGTGGAAAGAAAACAATTGGTTTTGCCGGAAACAAAGGCCAATCTCTGCATGTTTGGGGTAAGACGCTGAGGCTCACCGCTGATTGCAGAAAACACCGATATATTCTTTACTCACTCATAAAGAGGCCTGCAGTGCATAAATATCTGCACTGCAGGCCTTTTTTGTTTTTGGGGCCTCGTTGGAGGGACAGCCTGCGCATTTTTACAAAAATCAGCCGAAAATCCGACAAAAAATTTTTTTCGCCGTAAAAATTTGCCGGATATCTCTTGACAGTTTCTTTCCTTTCCGTTATAATACATTCGTCATGTGATATGCGTTTTACCGAGTATCCATGCAAATATTTTCTCTGACCACCCAGCCGATGGGGAAAGGCCATACGGACAGCCGGGTCAACTGCCGACAGGCGGCGTTTGCTGCCTTTATTGATTGAGTTAGAAGCTCAATTTTATAAGTTGGTTCCTTTATAACCAGTATGTGTATCCGCACATGAACTTGTAAAACGGTCAATAAGAGTAGTAAAAGTAAGTATTTGCTATATAGACTCTCGATGAAACTCATTCCGTGATCACGGGATCTGGCCAATGACGGGCTATGTCGTAAAATGAGTATATTCAGACGTTGTTTACGGGTAATGTGCAGCAGCATATTGCCCGTTTTTTATTTTTGTAGGATAGGGAGTGCGCCGCATGGGAGAAAAGTTAAAACTCTACGGGTTTAACAATCTGACCAAATCGCTGAGCTTTAACATATACGACGTATGTTACGCGAAGACAGCCCGCGAACAGAAAGACTATATTGCCTATATTGATGAGCAATACAATTCTGAACGGCTGACCAATATTTTGACAACACTCACCGATATGATCGGCGCCAAGGTGTTGAATATCGCCCGGCAGGACTATGATCCGCAGGGCGCATCCGTAACGATTCTGATTGCGGAAGGTTCGATGCGCCCCTCCGGGGAAACCCAGGTCGCCCATCTGGATAAGAGCCATGTGACAGTCCACACGTATCCGGAATATCATCCGGAAACCTGCCTGGCTACTTTTCGGGTGGATATTGATGTGGCAACCTGCGGGGAGATTACGCCTTTGTCGACATTGGATTATCTGATTGGTTCCTTTGACTCTGATATCATTGTCATGGATTACCGTGTTCGCGGGTTTACCCGTGACGTCAACGGAAAAAAACTGTTTTTGGATCATAAGGTCGCTTCGATTCAGGATTATGTGGCGCCGGAAACCCTCCAGCGGTATGACGCGGTGGATATTAACGTGTATGAGGCAAACCTGTTTCATACAAAAATGATGGTTAAGGAAATTGATCTGCAAAACTATCTGTTTAAAACAGACGTGTACGAGCTTCCGCCCAAAACCCGGCTGGAGATTATGACCAATCTCCGCCGGGAGATGCTGGAAATCTTCAGCGGAAGGAATATCTTCGAGAAAGGAGACGAACATGCCCCGGTCACAAGAGTCCGCGCCGATTTATGAGGCGCTTTTGGAATTTGAAAAGAAACGGGTTGTGCCATTTGATGTTCCCGGCCATAAAAGAGGCCGGGGAAATCCCGAACTGGCAGCGTTTTTAGGCGCGCGGTGCGTAGCCATGGACGTCAATTCCATGAAACCCCTTGATAATCTCTGCCACCCAACCTCGGTGATCCGGGAGGCTGCTGCGCTGGCGGCAGACGCGTTCGGCGCGGCCCATGCGTTTTTTATGGTGGGAGGGACGACCTCTGCTGTACAGGCCATGGTCCTGTCTGCGGTCAAGCAGGGGGAAAAGATTATTTTGCCCCGCAACGTCCATCGCAGCGTCATGGGCGCATTGGTATTGTGCGGTGCTATTCCGGTATATGTTGACCCGCTCTGTGACGAGCGTCTGGGCATTCCTCTGGGAATGCGGCTCAAGGATGTTGAAAAGGCCATGGAACAGCACCCGGATGCGAAGGCTGTGCTGGTCAACAATCCGACCTATTACGGGGTATGTTCGGACCTGGTTTCCATTGTCAGGATGGCGCATGCACGAGGGATGCTTTGCCTGGCGGATGAAGCTCATGGAACCCATTTTTACTTCGGGGAGGGGCTCCCTGTTTCAGCGATGGCCGCGGGCGCGGATATGGCGGCTGTGTCTATGCATAAATCCGGGGGCAGTTTAACCCAAAGTTCTCTTCTGCTGGCCGGACCCACGATGCAGGAAGGGCAAATCAGCCGTTTTATTAATCTGACCCAGACGACCAGCGCCTCCTACCTGCTTTTGTCCAGTCTGGATATTTCCAGGCGCAATCTCGCGCTGCGCGGCCGGGAAACCTTTCGGCAGGTAGTCAAAATGGCCGAATATGCACGGGGCGAAATCAATACGATTGGCGGGTATTACGCTTTTTCACGGGAATTGGTCAATGGGGACAGCGTGTTTGATTTTGATTTGACCAAGTTGGCGGTCAACACTTTGGATATTGGGCTGGCTGGCATTGAAGTATATGACCTGCTGCGGGATGATTATGATATCCAGATCGAATTCGGGGATCTCGGTAACATTCTGGCGTATCTTTCGGTCGGCGACAGGCCCAGGGATATTGAACGGCTGGTCAGTGCGCTGGCGGAGATCCGCCGGCGTTTTGGCGGCGCCCGGTCCGGGCGGATCCGGCAGGAATATATTGAGCCGGATGTGGC
Organism: Candidatus Falkowella caecavicola; assembly: GCA_904420125.1. Classification (GTDB taxonomy): domain Bacteria; phylum Bacillota; class Clostridia; order Oscillospirales; family Ruminococcaceae; genus Falkowella; species Falkowella caecavicola. The sequence continues at coordinate 5,897 of CAJFUK010000052.1, forward strand.
GGTTTCGCCCCAGCAGGCGTTCTATTCCGATAAGCAGACACTGCCTCTCCGGGATACCGTCGGATATGTCTGCGGGGAATTTGTCATGTGTTATCCTCCCGGTATCCCGATCCTGGCTCCCGGAGAACGGATTACCAGGGAAATTCTTGACTACATCCTGTATGCTAAAGAAAAAGGATGTAGCCTGACCGGGCCGGAAGACCCCGATGTCAACCACTTGAATGTGCTGAAAGGAGCGTAAGGAAACAGTGGAATTCTGGTTCTCTGAAAATCATACCGAAAATGTACAGTTTTCGATCCGTGTAGACCGGCAACTTTATAGCGGGCAGAGCGAATTTCAGCGGATTGATGTATTCGAGTCTCCTGAGTTTGGCCGGTTTCTGACGCTGGACGGCTATATGATGCTGACCGAAAAAGACGAGTTTATCTACCATGAAATGATTACCCATGTGCCGATGGCGGTGCATCCCCATGTCAAAAAAGTGCTGGTGATCGGCGCGGGGGACGGCGGCGTGATCCGTGAGTTGACCCGCTATCCTGAAATCGAACAGATCGATATGGCGGAAATTGATCCGCTGGTTGTGGAGGTTTGCAGAAAATATCTCCCGCAGACTGCCTGCCGGTTTGACGACCCCCGCCTGACCATCTATTATGAAGATGGACTGCGGTTTGTCCGCGCCTGCGACAATATTTATGATCTGATTATCGTGGATTCCACTGATCCGTTTGGGCCGGGCGAGGGCCTCTTTACCAGAGAGTTTTACGGCAACTGCTTTAAGGCACTCAAGGAAGACGGCATCCTGATCAATCAGCACGAAAGCCCGTTTTATGCTGCAGACGCCGCAGCCTGCCAGCGGGCGCACAAAAATATTGTCGGCACTTTTCCGGTCAGCCGGGTTTATCAGGCACATATCCCGACTTATCCTTCCGGACACTGGCTGTTCGGATTCGCATCCAAAAAATATCATCCCCTGAAAGACCTGGACGATGTCCGCTGGAATATGCGGGGAATTTCCTGCCGTTATTACACGACAACCCTGCATAAGGGTGCGTTTTATATTCCGGCTTATGTGGAGGAGCTGCTGAAAAATGTTGAGTAAAAATATGGAAACCTTTATCGCATGCGACAAAGAGCCCCTGCCCGGTTCCACCATTCTGTTCGGCGCGCCCTTTGACTCGACTACCTCTTATCGCCCCGGCGCCCGGTTCGGGCCAGGTGTGATCCGAAAAGAATCCGACGGAATAGAAACCTACAGCCCTTATCAGGACAGGGATCTGGAACAGGCGCCGGTGATGGACAGCGGAGATCTTGTTCTGCCCATTGGAGACACCGGGCGCGCGCTGGAAGAAATTCAGGACCGCACAGAACAGATTCTCGATCTTGCCTGCCGCCCTTTTATGCTGGGAGGCGAACATCTGGTGACGCTGGGCGCTTTCCGGGCGGTGCATCAGAGATATCCGGACCTGCATATCATCCATTTTGATGCGCATGCAGATCTGCGGGAGGACTATCTGGGCGTACAGCTGTCCCATGCCTGTGTACTGCGCCGCTGCTGGGAACTGATCGGAGACGGGCGGATCCATCAGTTCGGTATCCGTTCGGGGGACAGGCAGGAATTTGAATGGGGCAAACAGCACCTGTATACCCGGTTGTTTGATTTTGAAGGACTGGAAGAGACACTGCGGCAATTGGAAAACAAGCCGGTTTATTTTACGTTGGATCTCGATGTGCTGGATCCAAGCGTTTTTCCAGGTACTGGGACGCCAGAGCCGGGCGGTATCAGCTTTGAACAGCTACGGCATGCAGCAACCCTTGTATGCAGTCGGGCGCAGGTTGTAGGCTGCGATGTGAACGAGCTGAGTCCGCCTTATGATCCGAGCGGGATTTCGGCCGCTGCAGCATGTAAAATCATTCGGGAAATGTTGTTGGCTTTTCAGAAACAGGAAGGGAGCAAAAGGGAATCATGAGTAAAGTATTGGTGATTGGGTGCGGCGGCGTGGCCAGTGTTGCCATTCAGAAATGCTGTCAGAACAGCGAAGTGTTTCAGGAAATCTGTATTGCCAGCCGGACAAAAGCAAAGTGTGATGCGCTCAAAGAGCAATTGGAGGGAAGAACAAAGACCAGAATCACTACAGCACAGGTGGATGCGGACAACCTGGAGCAGCTCACGGCGTTGATTCGTCAGGTACAGCCGGATCTGGTGATGAATATTGCGTTACCATATCAGGATTTGACCATTATGGACGCCTGCCTTGCGTGCGGAGTGAATTATCTGGATACGGCCAATTATGAGCCGGAAGATATTACCGAGCCGGGATGGCGGGCTCAGTACCAGGCGCGTTGTGAACGGGAAGGCTTTTCCGCTTATTTTGATTATTCCTGGCAATGGGCCTACAAGGAAAAATTTGAAAAGGCCGGGCTGACTGCGTTGCTGGGTAGCGGGTTTGATCCGGGCGTCACACAGGCGTACTGCGCTTATGCTGGCAAGCATCTGTTTGATCAGATCGACACCATTGATATTCTGGACTGTAACGGTGGAGATCATGGATATCCGTTTGCGACAAACTTTAATCCGGAAATCAATCTGCGGGAAGTGTCGGCGCCGGGCTCTTATTGGGAGAACGGCCGGTGGATCGAGATACCGGCTATGAGCATCAAGCGGGAATATGATTTTGATCAGATTGGGAAAAAAGATATGTATCTGCTCCACCATGAGGAGATTGAATCCCTGGCCAAAAATATTCCAGGTGTGCGCCGGATCCGTTTCTTTATGACTTTTGGGCAGAGCTACCTGACCCATATGAAGTGCCTGGAAAATGTCGGCATGCTTTCGACAGAGCCGGTTCATTTTGAAGGCAAGGACATTGTGCCGATTCAGTTTTTAAAAGCGCTCCTTCCGGATCCCGCTACCCTCGGCCCCCGTACAGTAGGAAAGACCAATATCGGCTGTATTTTTACCGGCTGGAAAGACGGCAAGGAAAAAAGCGCCTACATCTATAATGTCTGCGATCACCAGGAGTGTTACCGGGAGGTGGGTTCCCAGGCAATATCCTATACCACAGGTGTGCCGGCTATGATCGGCGCAATGATGCTGCTGACCGGTACCTGGAACAAACCGGGCGTTTATACCGTGGAAGAGTTTGATCCGGATCCCTATATGGATGCGCTGAATCAATGGGGGCTTCCCTGGCAGATACAGGATACGCCGGTGCTGGTGGACTGACCGATGGAAAAAAAATTTCGCACGCCTTATTTTCTGGTGGATGAAAATTGTATTTTGAAAAATCTCCAAATTCTTCAATCTGTTTCCGATCAAACCGGCTGTAAAATTTTGCTGGCGCAAAAGGCTTTTTCCATGTACGCCTGCTACCCGCTGCTGCGGCAGTATCTGGCTGGAACGACAGCCAGCGGACTGCATGAGGCGCGGCTGGGGGCGGAAGAGTTTGGAAAGGAAACCCATGTGTTTTCTCCGGCTTACCGCAGGGATGAATTTGATGAAATTTTACAATATGCCGATCATATTGTCTTCAACTCCCCGGCCCAGGTGCGGAAATTTGGCGCCGCCGCCCGGAGCAGGGGAAAGGCAATTGGACTTCGGGTGAATCCGGAACATTCTACGCAGGACCATGCCATATACGACCCATGCGCGCCGGGTTCCCGTCTGGGAACGGTTCGCAGCCAGCTGGAGCCGGATATACTGCCGCTTTTGGACGGGCTGCATTTTCATACTCTCTGCGAACAGGGGGCGGACGCGCTGGAAGAGACGGTCCGGGCGTTTGAAGAAAAGTTTGGACAATATTTGCAGGGGCTGCAGTGGGTAAATCTGGGCGGCGGACATCATATCACCAAACCAGGCTATGATCTGGACAGGCTTGTCCGGACGATCCGGCACCTGCAGACCCGTTATGGGGTTGATGTCTATCTGGAACCGGGGGAGGCGGTGGTGCTGCAGGCCGGATACCTGATTTCCGAAGTGTTGGAAATCGTACATAACACGCTGGATATTGCCATTCTGGATACCTCAGCCGCCTGCCATATGCCGGATGTTCTGGAAATGCCCTACCGGCCGCCGTTGCAAAACGCCGGGAATCCAGGGGAAAAGAAATATACCTACCGTTTGGCCGGTCCGACCTGTTTGGCCGGGGATATTATCGGTGATTATTCCTTTGACCGGCCCCTGCGGGAAGGAGATACTTTGGTTTTTGAAGATATGGCGCTGTATACGATGGTCAAAACCAATACCTTCAATGGGATCAATCTGCCGGATATTGTCTGCCGCAGGCTGGACGGGACCCAGGAGCTGATTCGCTCTTTTTCTTATACAGATTTTAAAAACAGGCTCTCCTAAACTTTGCGTCAGTCAAAAGAACGGACAAATTTTCGGAAATCCCTTGCAGAATTGCGGGACATCGTTTATAATGATTCCACAGATTAAGCGGCGGATCGTGAGACAATCACGGTCTGTCCCAAAACGGAGGGAAGGTTATGCTGAGCTTAAAAGAGGTATACCGGGATTATTTTCAGGTTGGAGCGGCGGTCAATGTTCCGATCCTGGAAAAACGCAAAGATTTGATTATACAGCACTTTAATACGCTGACCTGCGAAAACGACATGAAGTATGCCGGGCTTTGCGATCAGAACGGAAATTATCATTTTGAAAACGCGGACACATTATATCAATTTGCAATGGAAAACGGAATTGCCATGCGGGGGCACAATCTGGTCTGGCACCAGGCGATTCCGGAAAAAGCCTTTGAGGAAATGTCCAAAGAGGCATTGGAAGCACGCATTTGTGAGCATATGCAGATTGTCGGTGCACGGTATCCGGCACTTTCCTGCTGGGATGTGCTCAACGAGGCAGTTGACGATAAGCATGGGACCTATCTCCGGGATACTGTATGGCGCAGAAAATTTGGGGATGACTACTATTTCCGCGTCTATGAAATGGCCAGGGAGTATCTTCCCGGCATGCAGCTGGTCTATAACGATTACAACGAATTTATGCCGGAAAAACGCAAGTATATTCTTCAGTTTGTAACCGAGCTTAAAGAAAGGGGATTGGTGGACGCGATCGGCCTCCAGTGCCACATTTCTGTTTATTCGTCCTATCATCTTGATGAAGTGCGCCGGACCTATGAGCTGTTTGCCAAGCTGGGGTTACGGCTCCATGTGACGGAACTGGACGTCGCTTTGCCGGAGATTGTGGATCCTACGGTCTATACAGAGGCACCGCCGGCGCTGGTAGAAAAACAGGCGCAGATTTATCAGGAACTGTTCGCTGTTTTCCGGGAATATCATGAGGTAATTGACAGTGTTACCTTGTGGGGCGTGAGCGATGATCAGAGCTGGTTTAACTACTTTATGCATAAACGGGAAAACTGGCCGTTGCTTTTCGATAAAAACGGAGAACCCAAAGAAGTGTTTTACCGGATTACGCAGTTTTAACAGAAATGCATGTCCAGCCAAAGAGGCATTTTTCGCAATAAAAAACAGCATAACCGCCCAGGCGGTTATGCTGTTTTTTTATTATGCTTAAGCATGTAGGAAACAACGCAAAGCGGTGTATGCTACAAAAAACCGCCGGCTAAGCGGGTGGCGAGATAAGAAACTTTTTATGGGGACGGCGTACGGTCGTCCCCCTGTTTGTTTTCTTAAAACTACGCTCTTAAGCGGGTGGTTTTGATTGGAGTTAATAGATCTTATACAGGTTAATCAGGCAGACTGCATGCGGGGGAAGGGTGACTTCTGTTGTATACTGAGGATCATGACAGACGGAATAGGAACTGGCAAGGTTTTCTTTGCTCCGGAGAATTTCCATTTCTGCCTCGGACAGCCGCTCTGCCGCACCCATTTCCAGCCATGCATCATAGATAGAGCCATGCGTTCTGTCAAAATAATAAGTATTGACACGGCAGCCTGATGCGAATCCTTCGACTGCAATCGAGAAGTGCAGATCCTCTTTTTCCTCAAACACGCCGTCATACCGGTTTGTTTCTGTAATGGGGCTTCTGTCCCCGCTGGCAAATACCTCGCTGTAATGCGCATAGTTCCAGAGAAGGATCTGGATGCTGTCCTCGCCTTTGCGGGTGACGTAATACCGGTCTCCAGCCGCAATACAGGCATCGCCCAGCTGGTTTAAAAACCAGAAGCCGTGATAGGCAGGTTTTTTGAGCCCCTGTATTGTCAGGGCGCCAAATCCTCCGTGGAAAATCTGGCGTTCAATGCCTCCCTCTTCAAAGACGTCGGTAAAGGTCCAGTACCCAAGACCATCCACCAGATTCCGGCACTTCAGATAGTTTTGTACGATAAACGGCGCCATATAGGCCGTATCATGCACCCAGTCGCGGGAAGTATACGAAGAGTTCCACTCGGTTAAGAGAATTTTTGCTTTCGGGAACGGGGAATGGTCCACAATATCCCGCGCCATTTGCAGGTCCGTCCGGGTGGAATTTTCATCCCGATAGGCCATGATGCCCTGGCTGTCGTTGACATTTTCATTGGGATAGGGATGGAACGAGATAAAATCCAACGGCAGGTTTTCTTTTTGACAGAAGGCGATGGTGTCCTTCACCCAGGGAGCTTCACCGTCGATCACCTGCGTTGTTGCAGGTCCTCCGACTTGCAGTTCCGGGCAGATTGCCTTAATGGTGCGGGCGCTGACGGCATACAGCTTGAAATAATCTTCCTGCGTGCCACCCCAAAATGTATGATAACTGGCTTCATTCCAGACCTCAAAATACCACTGTTTCACCTCGTCCAGACCATAACGGTTCAGAAAGTGCCGCACGGTTTCGTTGACCAGCTCACCCCATTCGGCATAATCCCGGGGAGGGGTGACATTTCCCTGCCACCAGAAGATTTTCTTGTCTCCGCTTGCCAGGCATTCCGGCATAAAGCCAAGTTCGACAATCGGACGCACACCGCAGGACAACAGGAAGTCAAAGAGTTTATCAATATACATAAAATTATAGGAAAGCTTCCCGTCCCAATCCCGGCGGCAGACAAACATTTCATCATGGAAAAGGCCATGAAAGCGAATATAGTCAAAATGAAGTTCCTGCGTCATGGACCTGAATTGCGCCTGCCAATCTGCGCGGAGGCCTTCTGCGGCCCGTCCGGCACAAATAATTTTTCCCCAAAGCGGATCTGTTTTTTCCGCAGGAGTACGAGTATCAATATGAAGCTGCATAATCCATCTCCTTCTTATCTATTTGATGACCAAAAACTGTTTTTATCTTATCATAAAATGCCAGGGGAATCAATGGCTCTTGGTGGTTTTTCATAAAATCTGTCTGGATTTTTGTCGTTGCAGATTTTTGCCTGATGGGCTATAATGGAAAAAAGACAGAATGCAGTGGCAATGTTGGCAATGTAAAAACAATGGTTATATCAAACAAATGGTATAAAAATATATTTTATATACTGGGAGGAATGAATGTGAGCAAAAAATCCATTCGGGCAAAACTGCGGAGACTGCTGGCCGGTACGGTTTCTGTGATACTGTTATCGGCCGGTATGGTTTCAGCAGCGGGGGAAGATACTGGTACTTTTACACAGGGGCTTTGGCGGGGACAGGATCCGCGGGTTTCCTACAATGCGGAAACAGGGGATTATTACTACATAGAAGACACCGTGGACGGCATGGTGATGTTCCGTTCCAAGTCGCTGATTGAAAGGAGCGGACCGGAAGAACGGCGGGTGATGCCAGCAGGTTTTCCGCTCTGTGCACCGGTTTATATCGAAGAGATGAACGGAGTCACCTATAACAAATGGTATGCGTTTGGGCTCAATGCATGGGAATGTGACGGCGATCCCTTCACCGGTACCTGGACCGATTTGGGCAGCATGGAACTGGGAGGCTGGACACTCGACCATACAGTTTTTCAAGTGGAGAGCGGTGCGCATGCCGGGGAATGGTTTTTTGTATGGGCCGGCGGCGAGGACAAGTCCAATACCACTGGTTTTTCTGCAGAAAACATCCATATTTCCAGAATGCTTTCTCCGACAGAACTGGAGAGCCATGGCAACGATCTGAGCGACGTTATTTTGTTCTGTGCTAAAAATAAAGGTTGGAGCGGCTGGGATGTGGAAGCCCCGACGATCGTACAGAAAGACGGCACCATCACCATGATCTATTCCGGGACAGATACGAAATCGACTCAATATGCACTGGGACTTTGTGTATGCATTGGAGACGATCCGTCCGACCCTGCAAGTTGGTACGATCTGAGTGCGGACGCACCGGCTTTTTCCAACACTGTACAGGGAGAATACGGTACGCCTTATGGAACGGGCGTGGCCGCCCCGGTGCCTTCGGCGGATGGAACCGAAACCTGGATGTACTATCATGCAAAGCTGTATTATGATATCCCGGCAGAGGTCAATCGGGACAAAGAAGCCTGGACCAGGATCATCAACCTTTCCAAAATAAACTGGACTACGGTAGAAATCGAGGGAAATACCTATACGGTGCCGGATTTGGGAAGCCCATCCAAAATGGGGGAATCTCTTCCACTGCCATCCGGTGATCCGGGCGTTACGCCGCGTGCAGAATATCTGTTTGAAGCGGAGCACGCCGTTCCCTTTGGAACCATTTATAATCTGGAATTGCAGGAAAAACAGGGGGACGACGGAGAACCCTATAACCTGATGTTTGAGGGAATCCAGGGCAAGGGGATGTCGCTGGACGGCTGTATGCGGCATTTTGACTGGTTCGCGGCCGGGGAAGAAGGAGACGGTACGTCCGGTCTGCACTTTCGAAACCTGCCGGCAGCAAAGCAGATCACCATTCGTGCTGCCTGCACAGAAGAAAACGCTGGATTTGATATTCTGGTCAACGGCGAGAAAAAAACCAGTGTCCAGTTTACCCCGGAAGCTGGCAGTGAAGAAGCATTTCCATATGTTTTTCAGGATTATACCATTGATATAGAGATCCCGCAGGGCGCAACGGTGACTCTGCAGCATGTGCGGGGCGAACATGCCGATGCGGCGGTAGACTACCTGCTCCTTTCCGGAGGGCAGGAAGGAAAATCTCCGGCCTTTTGGCTTGGAATCGGTGTTCTTGCCGTCCTTGTCGGCGGTGCGGTCACCCTTTTGGCAACGAAACGTTCCGGGCAAAAGAAATAAAGACAGTCGCTGGGAGCAGCTGTTGATGAATGCGGCGTTTGTATGGCAGCGGGGAGGTATAAAAGATGGAGATACGCAAAATAGAAGGTGACCGGCGGCAATGGATGGATTTGCTGTTGTTGGGGGATGAGCAGGAGGAAATGGTTAACCTGTATATTGACCGCGGAGAAATGTTTGCGTTATATGACCCTGCGCCGCAGGCTGTCTGCATTGTGACAGATGAAGGGGAGGGACTGCTGGAGATCAAAAATATCGCAGTCCGGCCCGAAAGGCAGCGTAAAGGATATGGCAGGAATTTGATCGAATTTTTGCTGGAGTATTATAGTGGAAGGGCCAAGGCCATCCAGGCGGGAACCGGGGACACTCCGCTGACAGTTCCGTTTTATCAGGCCTGCGGCTTTACCTTTTCTCATCGGGTGCCGGATTTTTTTCTGAAACACTATGACCATCCGATTTATGAAGCGGGCGTGCAGCTGCGGGATATGGTTTATTTCCGAAAGGAATTACCCAAAACATCGGCAGTTTCGAGACAGTTCCTTTCATAATGCCAAACCAAATAAGCCCGCAGATCCTTGATAGATCTGCGGGCTTTCAGAATTTTGACGGCAATTTTTCCGTCCGCTTTTGGCATGGCTGGCATTTACGCTTTTGTTATTCTCCCAGCAGCCTTCCCTGTCCGGAGCGGACCGCTTTGATATAGTCCTGAATGGAATTCAAACGGTGATCAAACTGCATACCGCCGCCAAACAGCCGGGTCGCATTATGAGTATCCGAACCGGAAACGGCAGGCAGCCCCTGTTCTGCGGCATATTCCCTGGCCTGCATATTAAACAGCGGGTCGCGGTGACTGGCATTGATGACTTCTACAGCATCCACCTGATCTGGGAAAAGACGGATTTCGGGAATATAGGACGCCTGCCGGAACGGATGCGCATGCGTGATAAAGCCGCCGTCGGCATGAACCCGGCGGAAATATTCGTCCAGCGGCCAGGACAGAATATCCGGATGAGACAGCAGCCACTGCTCATCCAAACCGTACGTCAGAAATTCCGTGCCGTAATACCCATACTCCCAGCCGAAAAAGACCTGTAGTCCGATTTTCTCTCCCGTTTCACGGCAATGCCGGTAGCCCAGACAGAAACGTTCAACCCTTTCCGCCCACGGAAGATCCCGTGGAACAGCGGTATTCCCATTAAAGAAATGATCGGTGACAATCACGCCGTCGTATCCTTTCTCTTTATGAGCAACAGCCATTTCCGCGCCGCTGCTGACCCCGCAGGCACTGGCTTCACTTGTGTGCAGATGTGTTTCATATTGATAAAAAGACTGCATGCAGGTTTCCCCCTTTTCTTCATTTTATCATAACTTTGACATAAGGCAAGGCGTAAATACCAAAAAGTTCGCGCAGCAGGAACCGGATTCCTGTTTTTTAACATCCAGCGGGGTATACTATCGCTGGATGGCCGGTAAGACAGGATCTTGAAGCAATCAGTATACCAACAAGAAAGGAGTTCTTCTAGATACCATATGAAAAATATCAATCCCAAAATGTATGCGTTTGATGCAGTCATCTGTAAGGTACCGGATATAGACGGAGCCTATATTATCTTCCCCTATGATGTCAAAAAAGAATTTGGAAAAGGACGGGTCAAGGTCCATGCAACCTTTGATGGAGAGCCTTACGACGGGAGTTTGGTCCGCATGAAAACAACGGAACATATCCTTGGGCTGAGAAAAGATATCCGAAAGAAGATCAACAAACAGCCTGGAGACAGTGTATATGTAACGATTCAGGAAAGAGAATAAGCCCATTTTGCTATCCGTATCCGGATGCCAAAATGGGTTTATCCGGCAGATTGCACAGAAATTTATCTAAAATTATAGGAGATTTGCTAAACTGTTAGGATAATCTTGACAAAAAAACTTTGAAATGCTATAGTTATGATTGAATCTTGAAAGGGGGAGAACTTTAGTGAAATTCAAAAAAATTATTTCCCTCCTGCTGGCGTCTGTGTTGATGATCACATCGCTGGCTGCATGTGGTGGATCCGGAGAAGAATCGTCCACAGCAGACAACAGCAGTGAATCTTCTGCAGAGGAAAGCAGCGGAGAATCTTCAGCCGAAGACAGCAGCAGCGAGTCTTCTGCAGAAGAAAGCAGCGGAGAGGAGTCACCGACGATGAGCACAATTAATGCGCTTTCAGAAAGAGTATCAGTCACCGCAGAGCTGGGCAAGGCTCCAAAAGAGTTGGACCAGATGAACCCGCTTATCTCGCAGAGATATTCAGCAGATCCGACGTCTGTCGAGTATAACGGACGGGTGTATGTCTATTCCACCAATGATGATCAGCAGTATTTAACCGGCAGCGATGAAAATACCTACCGGGATATTAATACGCTGAACGTTTTTTCATCGGACGACATGGTCAACTGGATTGACCACGGCTATATCGATGTAAAAGCGGCTTCTCCCCGAATCACTACTTCCTGGGCGCCGAGTATTGTCAAACGCGTGGAGGATGACGGACTGACCCATTTCTATCTGTTCTATGCAGAAGATGGCTGGGCAACCGGCGTTTTGACCGCAACTGATCCGCTTGGTCCCTGGACTGATCCGCTGGGCAGAGCAGTGATTTCGCCTGCTTATCCGGAAGTTGAGGGATATATGGTCAATTGTTTTGACCCGGGCGCATACTGCGATGAGGACGGAACCATTTATGTATCCTGCGGCGGCGGCGTGGTCAATACGGAAGCTGAACCGATGAGCAGTGCGATTGTTGAACTGGATGACGACCTGAATATTGTTGGACATCCGCATGTCATCAACGCTCCCTACTTCTTTGAAGCGAGCGAACTCAACAAAATCAATGGAAAATATGTATATACATATAACTCCAACTGGCAGCCGAGAGACGTGCCGGTGGAAGGATATACACCTTCACCGACCTGTGCGATGGAATATATGATCTCGGACAGCCCGACAGGTCCGTATACCTACAAGGGCTACTACTTCCCGAATCCGGGTGAAGCAGGATTTTACTGGGGAAATAACCATACACATTTGCAGGAATTCAACGGGAAATGGTATCTGTTCTATCAGTCGAGAATGCTGGAGCAGGCCAACGGAATTGAAAAAGGATTCCGTTGTGTGATGGCAGAAGAAATGACGATCTCGGAAGACTGCACCATCACGCCGAAAAAAGCAACCAAGACAGGTGTGGAACAGGTTAAGACGCAGAACGCGTTTGACAAACACCGTGCGGCAACGATCTGCTCGCAGGCAGGAATCATGACGCTGGCAAAAGAAGGAGCGGAAAGCGGAACCACAGTTGTAACCGATATCCAGGAAGGCGACTGGATTCGAGTGAAGGGAGTAGACTTCGGAGACGGAGCAAGCCAGTTCACAGCGACTGTGAAAGGTGAAGGAATCATAGACATCCGGTTGGACGATATCAATTCGGCAACTGTCGGCAGCGTTGACTTTAACTCGGAGGAAGAGGTAAACGTTGTTAACAGCATCGACACCATTACTGGCGTGCATGATGTATTTTTTGTATTCGGCGGCAGCGACTGGGAATTTGACAGCTGGCAGTTCAGCTAATAGCCGAAAGAGATATATGCAGCAAATCAGTATAAGGGGAGCAAAAGCTCCCCTTATTTACTAATAAAAGGCGGCATACGGGATGGGTTTGTTCCCATCCCTGTCAGTTTCAGCAATCATACTAAGAGAAATTTGATTCGAGCATATCGTATGACCTTAACGAAAAACAGAAGAAAATATTATGGTGAATTTAAATATTTCGGGAGGGAACCAAACAGTGAAATATAAAAAGATAATTGCTGCCCTGTTGGCATCCATGCTGGCGATCACAGGTCTGACTGCGTGCGGCGGGCCCGGAGAAGAATCGTCCGTGCCGGAGGACAGCAGTGTATCATCAGAAGAGAATGGCAATTCAAGTGAATTATCAGGAGAGGATGTCAGTACTATGGAAGATAATGCGATCCGTCCGAATCTGTCCTTCAAACTCAAAGGACAGATGAACCCGTTGGTCTCCCAGAAATATTCGGCAGATCCGACTTCTATTGAGCACAATGGCCGGGTGTATGTCTATTCAACCAATGACGATCAGCAATACCAGACAGGAACGGAAACCAATACATTTGCAGATATCAACACGCTGAATGTCTTCTCATCAGACGATATGGTGAACTGGACAGATCATGGTTGTATTGATGTGAAAGCAGCAGCCCCCTGGATCAAGACCTCTTGGGCGCCGAGTATTGTCAAACGCGTGGAGGATGACGGACTGACCCATTTCTATCTGTTCTATGCGGTAGACGGATGGGCGACCGCCGTGCTGACGGCAACCGATCCGCTCGGTCCCTGGACTGATCCGTTGGGCAAACCGGTCGTCACACCGCTTGATCCGGTCACTAATGGGACCATGGTCAACTGTTTTGACCCAGGTGCATACTGTGAAGAGGACGGGACCATTTACCTTGCCTGCGGAGGCGGTGTGCCCAATACGTTGTCAGAGCCTATGGCCAGCGCTGTATTCGAGTTGGACGATGACCTCAATATTGTCGGGGGACCATATACCATCAACGCGCCTTACTATTTTGAATCCAGTGAGCTCAATAAAATTAACGGAAAATATGTCTACAGCTATAACTCCAATTGGGAGCCCAGAGACACACCAGTGGAAGGCTATGAACCGTCTCCGATCTGTGCTATTGAATATATGACCGCAGATCATCCGACCGGCCCGTATACCTATCAGGGGTATTACTTCCTCAATCCGGGAGAAGCGGGCTTCTATTGGGGCAGCAACCATTCCCACCTGCAGGAATTTAACGATACCTGGTACATGTTTTATCACACGAGCATGCTCGAACAGGCAAAGGGATTGAGTCAGGGATACCGGTGCGTCATGGTGGATGAAGTCACAATCCACGAAGACGGCAGCATAGAACCGTTCCATGCCACGACAACAGGCGTTTCTCAGGTCAAAAGCCTGGATCCTTTTGCCTGGAACCGTGCGGCAACCATGTGTTCACAGGCAGGCATCACGGTCGTATCCAGCGGCAGCGAAGCTGGAAAGACGATTGTCACCGGTATTGAAGAAGGTGACTTTGTGCATGTCAAAGGCGCAGACTTCGGAGAAGGTGCGGATCAGCTGACGGTGAAGGTTAAGGGCCAGGGCGTGATCGAGGTCCGGCTGGATGATGTCAACGATACAGTGATTGGTACATTAGAATTTGACACAGAAGAATTCACCGATATTTCCGGCAGTGTGGAAGAAATAACCGGCGTGCATGATGTATACTTTGTATTCGGCGGCAGCGACTGGGAATTTGACAGTTGGCAGTTCAGCTGATCGAAATATCCGGGTTGAGTTCTTTGTAGTAACAGGCAAAAACAAAACCGCCATAGGATATTCAGGGTAGCTGGGATAGCCACTGGTTTTGTGCCGGCTATAAAAAGCGGATGGATTGCTTTTAACAATCCATCCGCTTTTTAGCCGGGCAAAATTTTATTTTTCATGTTGCTTTATTTGCTCTATTTGCTCCATTTGTTCCACTGACCAATTCCCTTGAGAAAATTTTGTATCCATCAAATCAGAGATACCGGCAAGAAGCATGATAATCCCTTGGACACGATGAGGTTTAACAGCATATACACCTCTTTCTGCCTGTTCCACTTCAAAAACCAAATCCGCGGCGATTAAGGGTTTCAGATGATGGTATACCTGTCCAGTCGTGTTAAACCCGCATTTTTCAACCATAGCCGCTACAGTCATCGGTGTACGTAACAGCGCAAGAAGCAACGTTAGCCTGTCGTTGTTTCCTATACACTGTAATACGGTAGCGGCTGACTTGTTTTCGATTAAAGAAAGCAGATCGTCTGTGTTGATTCCATTTTGAATCCAATTTGATTGCCTGCCGCCAGAAGTGAAAACACCAAGATAAGTTATGCTTCCTGTGCGATTTTCTTTATCAGTTAATTGACAAAGCGAACTCATAATACTATTTAACTTGGGATCAGGATGCATGTTTTCGATTGGATGAACGTTGTTTAACGGTTTCTCTTCATTTGGGGCGGGACTGCCTGCCTTTTGCATCAACCATGATTTTAATTCCAGCATTTCCTTTTTAAGTTTTTCAATTTCTGCCTGGTAATTGTACTCCATGCCTATCCTCTCCTTAGTATGATATCGCGTATTTACGCAATATCATACTAACATTATTTAAAATGTTTGTCAATACGTATTTACGTAAATTAGTAAAAATTTCGTTATAATGCCTGGTATCACATGACTTCCGCATTATAAGGTCGTTTAATTCTTGTACCTATCGGCATTGTTGTCCTGATTGGACGTGCCCGCTATACGGACACATGCAGACGGGTTACACCGTATTACCCGGGCAAGTTGCTGTTTTTCCATCTCTTTGATCTTTTGGGCGGAAAAGCATGAGATATTTATAAGTAAAAAAGGATAGTTTATACTATAAGTATAAACTATCCTTTTTTAGACAGAATAAATCGGGCATGGAGCTATGATCAAAACAAAATCCAGAAAAAACTATAGGTCATGACTGAGGCAAGGACAGGGACGTATGACGGCCAAAAAGTCCATATCCCATGATGCGTTGCGTACCTGCAAAAGGATATTTTCTGTATACGGCCGGTATACATCCGCACGGATGCCGAAAAACCTCGTCAGGACCACATGTGACGAATAACCGTATTCCAGGGCGAGATCAATGTTTGGCTGATTTGCGTCTCGATCCTCAATTATTGCACCATCCAGACGTCTTTCTGCCATATATTGCTTCAGTGGCATCCCAACGATCAGGCGAAACTAGCAGGAACAGTAAAACTTGGAATCAAGCATAAACTGGGACTGGTCATCAAGAGCAGGTTTTTCCTGTATATGATCCCCGATAAAGCCAATTATTTTTTGCACTTCGTAATTCCGCTCATATATACTCCTCACCTCCTTCTGATTTTAAGTATACTTATTTTCATCCGAATCAACTTTACATGGGTTGCGGTAAAAGTCAAGAATCAACGGTATCCTATACAGAAACAAAAAGAAACCGACTGCACGTATTGCCAAAGGACTGCTATATCAGTCGACTTTTCGAGTTATGAGTTTAAACGACAAAAAGTATCCATTCTGAACCAGGAAGTCTCGGATTCCTGGTTCAGAATGGATACTTTTTGTTTTTTGATGGTCCATTTCCGTCAAAAGAAGCAAAGCTCTAAAAATGGCTTCCATATAAGGCTTACAGTACAGAAAAAAGGTTGGAATTGGGAATGTATGATTTTTGCGTCCCAAATTTCGACCTCTTTTCAATTTAATTTAGTGTATACGCTTATTTCAAAATTATTTTCATATCCTGTAAACATAGTGTTTACAGCGTTTTGGCCAAACTTATCTGTAAATTCATCCATTACTTTATGAAATACTTTTTGATGTATATCTTGTGGCACGTCCGACTGGTCCGAAAATCCCTTACCGCTCATGCGTTTTAAGAATAACTGTTGGAAACTATCGGCTATTTTACGGTTTGCGGAAATGGTATATGTTTTCTTGTCATGAAAAAGCTTACTACAAATTTTATCCCGATCAAAATTCCAACTATATCGTGTTACACGAATATTGTATTGATTTCCCAAAATTTCAAAATACCTGTTATGCACATAGTTTAATAATTCATAATATTTTTTGTTCTCTGCTTTTTCTTCGGTTGTCAAACCGTTTTCATTCACATATCTATCATTGGGTTTTTCCTGAAAAGCGATATACTTTCCTTTATTCTTCAGTACACGATATATTTCGCCAATCACGATTTCCGGCCTGGAAATAAGATGTAATACACTATTGGCTATGACAGCATCAACGCAACCGTCAATCAGTGGAACAGCCAATGCATTTGCACGACAGACTAACAATTTCGATGTATCTATCTCTTCTGTTTCTGCCCGTTTATATAATAGCGACAACATCTTATCCGATATATCCATTGAAATAACTTTTACGCCTGATTTTATAAGCGGTACTGTATACAGTCCATCACCACAAGCCAGGTCAAGTAATATTCCGTCACCAATGATATCACGAACTTTCATGTACTTTTTATCCATTGTAATTTTCTTAAATAAAGAATCTCCAGAATAATTCTCGCCAATATTTTCATAACCAATATATTTTATTTCCGCAGAATCATCCTTAACCATATAGGGATCGTCGGTTAACTGATATACCCCCTTATGATACACCGCTTTATAATTACATGAACAGGAAGGCAACGACATAGGCTGATGGCATTTAGGACACCGGAAGATATCATACATAACCACACCTCCTATGATCAATAAATCTATTTTAAAACTACCATATAAAAGAAAAGAAATCAACTGCTTTATAGCCATCGACTTCTTTCAACTCTGGGTTCGTGCTACCAAAAAGATACTTGCTAAAAATCCGGATTTACTTTTACACTGCAATTTTTCGTTCTGAATCTCGACCTCTGTTTAGCTATCCGTAGTATCGGTTGACGCAAGATAGGTGCCTGCAATCATAATCAACAGGGCGATCACAAAAGATACGGTCGGTACTTCTCTGAAAATAATCAAGGACAGGGCAACACCGATAAATGGCGCAAGAGCATAGTAAGCGCTTGTTTTTGCTGCACCCAGATAGCGTTGAGCGTAAATGTAAAAGAATATGCTCAATCCATACGCAACAAAACCGAGCAGCAGGGCGCATACAATATAACCCCCATTTGAAATATGTTCTCCCAGAACCAAAGCAATTACCAAAGAACCTATGCCGGAACCAAACCCTTTAATTACCACAATTTGCAACGGGTCTTTGTTAGAAATCATGCGGGTGCAGTTGTTTTCAAATCCCCAGCAGACACAAGCCAGCAGCACAAAGATAGAACCGAAAGAA
>CAJFUK010000053.1 GCA_904420125.1 Candidatus Falkowella caecavicola
TGCCATCACAGATATAAGGACCCGGAAAAGGCTGATGCCCATCCAGTCTCTAAAAAAATCAGGCCAGTTTAAAAAGACTGACCTGATTGTAAACTGTTTTCTCCTGGCACCATCACAGATATAAGGACCCGGAAAAGACTGACGCCCATCCAATCTCTAAAAAATCAGGCCAGTCTAAAAAGACTGACCTGATTTTTTTATGCTTGAATGATCGGAGTTGGCAAATCAAACTAACGGACTTCTTTTCCCCGCTTCACATAGGAGGTATGGAGCGTCTCATGCGCAATATGGCTGCCCGGTTTCTCCAGATACTCCTCATAAACCAGCTTCATCAGCGGGCTCTGATGCGATTTCCGAAGCGGCAGATTTTTATCTTCCTCATAGAGCGCTTTGGCACGCATCCCTTTCAAATCCTCAAAATTCCGTACAGAAGCCGGCTGCAGCGGCTGTCCTCCGCCGTTAACACATCCGCCCGGACATCCCATGATTTCAATAAAGTCAAATTTCTCTCCGGCCTTTACCCGTTCGAGAAGTTTTTTGGCATTTCCGGTACCGCTGGCAACGCCGACCTTCACCGTTGCATCTCCAATTTTATAGGTGGCAACTTTGACGCCTTCCGTTCCGCGAACCTCCTGATATTCCACTTCCTGCAGATCCTGACCGGTCACCCAGTCAGCCGCCGTACGGAGTGCAGCCTCCATCACGCCGCCGGTTGCGCCGAAGATAACAGCCGCACCGGTAAATTCTCCCATGATCTGGTCAAAAGCTTCGTCTTTCAGGCTGGTGAACTGGATATGCGCGCGTTCAATCATGCGTGCCAGTTCACGGGTGGTGAGCGCCACGTCCACATCCGGATAGCCGGATGCCGATTCGTCTTCCCGGCCGATCTCAAATTTCTTTGCGGTACAGGGCATGATGGAAACAACAACAATATCCTCCGGATTGAGGTTGTTTTTCTTTGCATACCATGTTTTGATCATCGCGCCGGTCATCTGCTGAGGCGATTTACAGGTTGAAAGGTTGGGAATAAATTCCGGGTAATAATGTTCGCAGTATTTCACCCAGCCGGGGGAACAGGAAGTAATCATCGGCAGCACGCCGCCCTTTGTGAAACGCTCTACGAACTCGTTGGCCTCCTCCATAATGGTGAGGTCCGCACCAAAGTTGGTATCAAAAACCTTGTCAAAACCAAGACGGCGGAGTGCCGCAACCATTTTTCCTTCTACATTCGTACCGATCGGCAGACCAAAGCTCTCGCCAAGCGCAGCCCGAACAGCGGGCGCAGTCTGCACAACCACATGCTTATTCGGGTCTCCAAGCGCCTCCCATACTTTCGCGGTGTTATCCCGCTCCTGCAAAGCGCCGGTCGGGCAGTTCACAATACACTGACCGCATCCGATACAAGGCGTGTTATTCAGCGGCCGCTCAAACGCGCAGCCGATGCTGGTGTCAAATCCACGGGCATTTGCGCCGATGACAGCGACCTCCTGTGCCTGGCAGGCAGCGACACAGCGGCGGCAGAGCACGCATTTGCTGTTATCCCGTACCAGATAGGCCGTTGATTCATCTTTAACCGTTTGAGTGACAGCACCGTCATACCGGCCCTCGTCTTCCACGCCGTATTCCCGGCAAAGATTTTGGAGTTCGCAGTGTCCACTGCGGGAGCAGGAGAGACATTTGCGCTGATGGTTGGACAGAATGAGTTCGAGCGTCATTCTTCTGGAATCCTGTACCCGTTTGGAATTGGTATAGATCTCCATTCCTTCCGCCACCGGATATACGCAGGAAGCTACGAGACTGCGTGCGCCTTTGACCTCAACAACGCAGATACGGCAGGCGCCGATTTCATTCATTTCTTTCAAATAACAGAGTGTCGGGATATTGAATCCGGCCTCTCTTGCCGCCTCCAGAATCGTGTAAGTATTCGGAACGGTCAAGGGCATGCCGTTGATGGTAATATTAACAGTTTTCATAAAGCATACACCTTTCCTATTTCTTAATGATTGCGCCGAACTTACATTTTTCCATGCAGGCGCCGCACTTTAAGCATTTTGATTGATCAATGGTGTGCGGATTCTTAACCGTGCCGGAGATGGCTTCGGCCGGACAGACTCTTGAACAAAGGGTACATCCCTTACATTTGTCTTCCTGAATCTCATAATGGATCAGATGCTTACAAACGCCGGCCGGACAGGTCTTGTCCTTGACATGCGCGACATATTCATCGCGGAAGAACCGGAGTGTGGACAACACCGGGTTGGGCGCTGTCTGACCAAGGCCGCAGAGCGCGGAGTCCTTGATATAATAGCAGAGCTGTTCGATGGTATCCAGATCTTCCATGGTACCGTTTCCGCGGGTAATCTTATCAAGCAGTTCATACAGGCGCTTGATCCCGATCCGGCAGGGCGTACATTTGCCGCAGGATTCATCGACGGTAAATTCAAGGAAGAACTTCGCAATATCCACCATACAGGTGTCTTCGTCCATAACAATCAGTCCGCCGGAACCCATCATTGCGCCGATCTGAATCAGGCTGTCATAGTCGATTTTTACGTCATAGCACTGTGCCGGAACGCATCCGCCGGAAGGTCCGCCCATCTGTGCGGCTTTAAACTTCTTGCCGTTTGGAATGCCGCCGCCGATCTCCTCGACAATCGTGCGGAGCGTCGTTCCCATTGGAACCTCCACCAGACCGGTGTGTTTAATTTTTCCGCCAAGCGCAAAAACTTTGGTACCCTTAGACTTTTCTGTACCAATGGAAGCAAACCATTCCGCTCCGTTTAAGATAATCTGCGGGATATTGGCATAGGTCTCAACGTTATTGAGAATGGTCGGTTTTTCAAACAATCCCTTGACTGCCGGATACGGAGGACGGGGACGGGGTTCACCGCGGTGTCCCTCGATCGAAGTCATCAGAGCGGTTTCCTCGCCGCAGACAAATGCGCCTGCGCCCAAACGAATATCCAGATCAAAATCAAACCCGGTGCCGAAAATATTTTTACCCAGCAATCCGTATTCTCTTGCCTGCTGAATCGCAATTTCCAGACGATGTACGGCAATCGGATATTCCGCGCGGACATATATGTAACCCTGGCTGGCGCCGATCGCATAGCCTGCAATCGCCATGGCTTCAATGACTGAATGCGGGTCGCCTTCGAGTACAGAACGGTCCATGAATGCGCCCGGGTCGCCTTCATCGGCATTGCAGCAGACATATTTCTGGTCCGCCTGGTTGGCTGCCGCAAGGCTCCATTTGACGCCGGTCGGGAAGCCGCCGCCGCCCCGTCCGCGCAGGCCGGATTCTTTCACCACATCAACAACCTGCTGCGGTGTGTATTCAGTCAGACATTTTGCCAAAGCCTGATATCCGTCAAAAGCGATATATTCGTCGATATTCTCCGGGTTAATCACGCCGCAGTTACGCAGGGCAACACGCTGTTGTTTGGCATAAAACTGGGTTTCATTCAGGGACTTGACGGTATCCTTTTCGACCGTCTCATCATAGAGCAGCCGGGTGACAACACGTCCCTTAAGCAGGTGCTCTTCTACGATTTCCGGAACATCTTCCACTTTTACCATACTGTAGAAGGATCCTTCCGGATAAACAATCATAATCGGGCCAAGCGCGCAGAGGCCGAAACAGCCTGTCCGCACAACGTTGACTTCATTTTCCAAACCGTGTTCACGGATTTGTTCTTTTAACGCTTCAATAATTTTAGTACTGTTTGAGGATGTACATCCGGTACCGCCGCAAACCAGAACCTGAGAACGAAACATGAATGGTTTCCCCCTTTGATTTTTCTGTTAACGGTGTTTGACGGCTTATACAGCAGACGCACCGATGGTATATTCTGTAACAACTTCCCCGTTCATCAAGTGGCTGTGTACAACACGGAGCGCCTTTTCCGGAGTCATCTTTACATAAGTAACTTTTTCTTTGCCCGGTTCGAAAATTTCTACAACCGGTTCATATTGACAGATACCGATACATCCTGTCTGGGTAATGGTGACGCCGGACAGGTTTTCTTTGGAAACCTCTTCCACCAAAGCGTTGAGGACTGGGCGCGCACCGGCCGCAATGCCGCAGGTTGCCATACCGACAACCACGCGGATGCCGTCCTCTGTTTCCGCACGCATTTCAATTTCTTTGCGGGCCTTATCCCGAATCGCCTGCAATTCAGCTAACGTTTTCATACTGCTCCTCCTTCTGAATCTGGAGCCGCCGCCGGGGTGTCTCCCTGCAGCTCCTCTGTATTTTCCTGTAAAAATCCCCGAATCCATTCTGTCACTTCCGGCATATTCAGGGGCACTCCTTCCAGCGTCTCCCGGAGTGTCCGGGTATCTAAAACAAACTGTCTGCCGTCCAGAGTATATTCATATATGAAATCAATCTCCGGATTACAGGATATCAGCATGGTCATTGTACCGCAGATATCCCCAACCGGTGTAAAATCAATACTGTCACTGTTAAAACAAGCGCAGATCTGGGTACCCTCTCCAGGCACGGATTGAATAGAAAAACTTCCTCCGGTCATTTCCGCTGCCATTTTAAACAGCGGGATGCCAAGACCGACCTTCCGTGTGGTACGGGTCGTGTAAAAAGGATCTGTCACTGCATTGACCTGTTCCGGCGTCATCCCGCAGCCGTCATCCTCGATGGAGATCGACAGGCTGTGTTGGGCCCGGTTCTCCCGAAGCCGGACAGCGATCAGGCTGGCTCCTGCTGAAATCGAATTCTGCACAACGTCCAATACGTTAAGCGACAGCTCCCGCATTTTCTTTCCCCCTGCAGTTTGTACAAAAAATTATTGATATTTTTTCAGAATATCTTCCACGTCATCTACGGTCAGACGTCCGTATACATCATCGTTGACCGTCAGTACCGGTGCAAGCCCGCAGGCGCCGATACAGCGGCATGCCGTCAGAGAAAATTTGCCGTCCTCTGTTGTCTCTTCGGGATTAATATGTAGCAGTTCTGTCAGTTTGTTCAGGATATCTCCTGACCCTTTGACATAACAGGCCGTTCCAAGACAGACAGAAATGTTGTACTCTCCCTTGGCAGACAGTGAGAACTGAGAGTAGAACGTGGATACTCCATATACCTCTTCAATCGGTACATTCAGACCCTCTGCAATCATAGACTGCACCTCAATCGGCAGATACCCGTAAATAGCTTGCGCTTCCTGCAAAACCGGCATAACCGCACCCCGCTGGTCTTTATGCGCCTCAATGACTTGTTTGAGTTTCTGCTCCTGTTCCGCAGTCCCCTTAAACGGCAGATTGCTGATGGATTTACGCATGGCTGTTCCTCCTTAAACCCTTGATTGTTTTGCTCAAATAATTGATGCAGCAGCTGATCTTCCGTCCGAGATAAACACAAACGAAAATGAATCCCATTCCAAAGTGCCACACCTCATCGGAGCATCCCCAGCCCAAAACACCAGCCCGGAAAATACGCTCTGCAAAGACTGGGTATCTTCTGCCGGCAATAGCATCTACAGACAAAAAGGTATCCCCCTGACCCGGTGTTGTCTCTCCAATGGAATCGGATCAAAATCAGCTGTATGTTCCCTTGCATATGAGTGTGAATTATTTATCAATCATTTGCAAAAAAACAAACAAATTTTAATCCTACCGACATTTTTCGAGAAAAGCGGTAAAATATTGTCTTTTTTTAGTCAAACTTAATAATTTATTCACGATTCTTATGCAAATATCACATATATCTTAGATATTATAGCATAGATTTTTTCATAAATCTACCGTTTTTTATTTCTTTCCAAAATTTTTTATTTTTTATTGCGTTTTCCCGTAAATTCTTATTGTTTCTTATGATTTCTCCTGTTTTCTCTTTCCTGAACCCCCATTGCGTTCTGTATACCTGGCTCCCCGCGGGTTAAAATAATATCCGGATATCATATTTTCTTTCCCATTCTATGTTTGTCCGGCAATAAATATGAGCACACAGGAGTCACTTGGCCTGTGCGCTCATATTTGCCGGATTTTCCTTAATATTTCACAATAGCGTTTGCGATTTCCAACAGCATTGTTTTTTGTGTTTCGTTCATTCGACAGTAGATCGTTTCGATTTCTTCCCGCAGGTACTGAGGCTGTTTCGGAACAGAACCAGTGATCAGTTCCGAAAGATCGCACTCCAGCAGGACTGCAATACTGGAAAGAGTATCCAGGCTAATCTTGGTTGCTCCGCGTTCAATCTGGCTGATATACCCCACGGATACACACAAAGCTTCTGCAAGATCATCCTGTGTTTTTCGGCTTTTTTTCCTTTTTTCTTTAATCCTCTGCCCAATGACCTTGTAATTCACCTTCATTCCTATCACCAACTTTATTGTATAAATAAAAACTCGAAATTTACAGATACTTATAACTATAAAAATAGCTATAAGTATTGATTTTTGCCGAATATTATGGTAAAATTATAGTAATCATGTAAATGGTATAAAAATATGTTTTAGGAAAAAATCCTAAAAGGGGAAGTTTTATGGACTTGTTAGAATCCATTTCGTCCATCCTGCATTGTCAGTATATGTCAGATCTACATTACATTAAAATTACTCACGGGCAAGCTGATCAACTCCGTCAGCTGGAAGATAACCATTTCACATTATCTGATTGTCAGGATGCAGTTTGTTATATTTGCGGAGATGACGTACCCTGCACCAGCTTTCAGGAAGCCAAACAAGTAATTATCCAACAGTTATTACGTGAAGAGCCGGAAACCCGTCAGTAAAATAAAAAAATAAAACCCCCGTGCGGTGTCAAACCGGACGGGGGTTTTATTGCCTGAAAAGAAATTTCCGCCTATCTGCTGCCTGCCTTGCTGTTTCTTTCTGGCATAGCACAACAAAATCCATCATATTTCATAAGTTTATTTCACAATCTTCTCTGTCTATAGTTGATTCCGATGGAAAAGTCTGATATAATAAAAATACAGCAAATTCAACAAAGAAAAAACAACATGCTGGAAGCCACAAACATTGGATTCCGCGCCGCGTCGAATCGTATATAACAGTTGCGGCAGAAAGGGGTTTTTATGAATATTAAGGAAGTTGTCCGGATTTTGGATGCAGAGATTGTATGTGGAGAAAATCTGGATTTTCATGTAAATACTGCTTGCGGAAGCGATATGATGAGCGATGTTCTGGCTTTTGTGAAAGACCAGTCGCTGTTGCTGACAGGGCTGGTTAATCCGCAGGTTATTCGGACTGCAGATATGATGGACATGCGGTGTATTGTTTTTGTCCGCGGTAAAACCCCCACAGAGGAAATGACTGCATTGGCACAGAAATTGGATATTATGCTTTTAAAGACACGTTATCGAATGTTTACAGCCTGCGGCCGCCTGTACCATGAAGGTCTGGGAGGAGGCTGCGATGAAACATGAATGCCTTAAAAAAACATTATATTGTTCCTGGCGATGATTTTACACGGGCTGGAGAGGCGTCTGGAAAGGTCAAAGGGACGCTGAAACAGCTGGGATATAACAGTGATGTCATCCGCCGTGTTGCCATTGCCATGTACGAAGGTGAGATTAATATGGTCATCCATGCAGGCGGCGGGGAAGCGGACGTATCGATTTATCCAGACCGGGTAGAAATTATTCTGTCTGATCATGGTCCGGGAATCCCGAATGTGGAACTGGCCATGCAGGAGGGTTATTCCACTGCGCCGGACGATGTGCGCTCTCTGGGGTTCGGTGCTGGTATGGGATTGCCGAACATCAAAAAATATACCGATGAAATGCGGATTGATACCAAAATTGGCGTGGGTACCCAAATGTATATGACGATCCGTGTCCACCCCTGATCCGCTGCCATAAGTTTTGAAAGGAGGCGGCGTATTTGCCTCAATTTTTTCATAGTGTTACTTTGAATGAAGAATTATGCCACGGCTGTACGACCTGTATCAAGCGCTGTCCTACGGAAGCTATCCGGGTGCGAAACGGAAAGGCGGTCATTACTTCTGAACGGTGTATTGACTGCGGAGAATGTATCCGTGTCTGCCCGCATCATGCGAAAAGCGCCAAATCAGACAAACTGTCGATCATCAGCCGTTTTACTTATAAAATTGTCCTGCCTGCGCCTTCTCTGTATGGGCAGTTTAATAATCTGGACGATATCGATTATGTGTTGGCTGGCCTGCTAAAGCTGGGATTTGATGAAGTATATGAAGTATCCGCAGCCGCAGAGCTTGTCTCGGATGCTACACGCAATCTGATGGAGCGGGGCAAGCTGCAAACGCCGGTGATCAGTTCGGCCTGTCCGGCGGTTGTCCGGCTGATTCGGCTGAAATTTCCGGATTTATGCGGCTATGTACTTCCCCTGCTGTCTCCCATGGAGATCGCCGCCCGTACTGCAAAACGCCAGGCTGCAAACAGATTGGGATTGCCTGTTGAAGAAATCGGCGCTTTTTTTATTTCTCCATGCCCTGCAAAAGTGACCGATATCCGTGCGCCGATCGGTATACAGGATTCCTGGGTAGACGGCGTATTTTCCATGAATGAAATTTACCCGAAACTTTTAGAAACGATGACAAAAAAAGAAGAACCTTCCCTTTTAAGCCATTCTGGGCTGATCGGTGTGAGTTGGGGCAGCAGCGGAGGAGAAGCCTCCGCGCTGATTCAGAAAAAGTATCTGGCAGCGGACGGGATAGAAAATGTCATGGGAATTCTGGAAGCACTGGAAGACGGCCGATTGCGAGAGCTGGAATTTATTGAGCTCAATGCCTGTCCGGGCGGATGCGTCGGCGGTGTATTAACGGTGGAAAACCCTTTTGTCGCGCGTGCCCGCATCCAACAGCTTCGCAAATATCTGCCTGTATCTTTAAATCACCTGGAAACCGGCGCTTCTTCAATTCCCAACCAGATGTGTTGGCAGGAACCGTTAGAATCCGCCGATGTTTTAAGGCTTTCTGATGACCTGGGTGAAGCTATGGAAATGATGGAACAGATCGACTTGCTTTACGAAAGCCTGCCCAAGCTGGACTGCGGTTCTTGTGGGGCGCCGTCCTGCCGCGCACTGGCAGAAGATGTAATTTGCGGAAAAGCCGGAAAATACGATTGTATTTTCGTTCTGCGGGAAGAACTGAAAAAACAGGGCGTGTCCATTGGCTAGTCCGTATAGCCCTGGATTTCGTTATACAATAGGAAGGAGCATATGGGATGACTGCCGCCGCACTTTGCGAAATGTTAAATCTGATTCCGCTTGCTGGAATGGAAGGAAAGAACAAAGAAGTAACCGGAGGGTATATTGGTGACCTGCTCAGCTGGGTCATGGGACGCTGTAAGGAAGGAGATGCCTGGATAACGGTAATGGGAAACCGTAATGCTGTAGCTGTTGCCCTTCTGCGGGATGTCTCCTGTATTATACTTTGCGAGGATGCAGAGTTGGATGCGGATGCCCGGACAAAAGCAGATGAAGAAGGGATTTTTATTGTCCGTTCTTCCCTGCCCGCATATGAACTGGCGATCCGCCTGTCCGCCCTTTTAAAGTAAGGTGCTGTCCATCAGCCGGTATTGGCCAGTGGATATGCAGAATGGAAAGGAGCGAAAACCCAAAATATGAAGCATTTTCAAAGGCTATTGCTGTTGACTCTGGCCTTAGCCATGGGAGGCGGATTAGGCTACCTGTTATTGCCTGATTTTGAGCCGGTTCAAATGATCCTGTTTTCCGCCGCCTGCCTGGTATTGGGAGAAATTTTCTATCAGGTAGATAAATATATATCAAAAAAGAAGTCTTCATAATTGGAATATTCTCCCATTTAAGCAGACGACCAAACGGCATGTATCCGGTATGCGGGTTCCGCTCCAGATAAACTGAGTAACCCGCTTTTCATTCATGGCCGTATTGCCGCACTTCTTATTTCTGCACGAAAAATCCCGACTTTAAAATAGAGTCGGGATTTTTTTGCACAGGCCTGCCAGCTTCAATCTTTCCGGCTGCACACATGCGGGCAAGCCAAAACAACTTGTTTTTTTTATTTTTGTGGTGTAAGATAAAGAAAAATCTACACATAGGAGGCACACCATGAGTCGAATTCCTGTTATTATCGACACGGATCCGGGCGTAGACGACGCTGCCGCATTGGCTGCAGCCTGCTTTTGCGATCAGTTGGATATTCGTTTAATTACAACCGTTTCCGGAAACGTCAGCTGTGAAAAAACAACTGCAAACGCCTTAAAGCTTCTCGAATTTTTCAAAAAAGACATCCCGGTTGCCCGCGGCTGTGCATTTCCCCTGCTTCGGTCTCCCTTTTATGCCGATGATGTGCATGGGGAAACCGGCCTGGATGGTTATATATTCCCTCCTCCATCGTCATCTCCGGTTCCAGTACATGCCGTAGAAGCGATCCATCATGTCCTGTTGGAGTCATCTGAGCCGATGACACTGATTACCCTTGGAGCCTTAACGAATATTGCAGCACTGCTGACCCTTTATCCGGAGATTAAACCCCGTGTGCGGGAAATTATTACCATGGGCGGCAGCTTCTCCGGTGGAAACGTCACCTCAGGTGCAGAATTCAATATTTATGCGGATCCACATGCCGCTCAAATCGTCCTGCAGTCCGGTGTACCCATTCTGCTGGTCGGACTTGATGTTACCATGAAAGCGCTGCTGGAACCTGAAGATGTTGAACAGATACAAAGTACAGGGCCGACCGGACAAATGCTCTGTGCCTTATTTGCCCATTATCGTGCGTCTTGCCGGGACGGATTGGAAATGCACGATTCCTGCGCGGTTGCCGCTTTAGTGAAGCCAGAGCTGTTTACTATACAAAATGTATTTGCTGAAGTTATCTTAGACGGTCCGGGCGCTGGTACGGTGATCGGGGACTTCCGCATGCGGTTTCATGACCATCCTAATGCGCGGGCCTGTATGGCAGTGAATACACCAGCGTTTCGCCAATGGTTGGTACAGGCGCTGCGAAAAGCAGACGCTGCGGAATAAATCCCCTGCATTGATAGGTGGGCCATGATGAAAAGCCCGCATTTAAAGGTATCGTCCGCTGATCAAGCTGATCAATATATTTCCTCCCAAAACTATTTTCGTCATTTTATCTGCGGGTTCTAATGGAAAGTGCAAGCATGCAATGATGGGCATATTTGGATCGGCTTTATTTTTGAGAAATATCACGGTTTTATTGCACAAAAAACAAATCATCTACTTGTTAAAAATTTAACTATTATATCTGGACAAATAGAGGGTTTGCATGGTACAATAGGACCAACCGGTAAATACAAAAATCGGGACAGTCTTACCGGCATAAAATCCACATACATCTATCAAAGATCTTCATGGCTGTGGGTCGGTCCATTTTCAGGGAGATGTGTATCAATGAAATGTAAAAAAATAATATCTATATTCATGGTTGCCTGTATCATGGTATTTTCGGTTTCCTGCTCCCCCGCAGACGAACCGTCCATTTCTTCTTCCACGAGTTCTCAGGAGGAAACTTCAAACTCTGAAGATCCTGCAACAGATGGTGCCGGTCAATCAGAAGAATCAGAGACATCTCAAACACAGAGCCTGTCCGAACAAGATCTGCAGACGATAGCAAAGAACTGTACGGACGCCTTGTTAGACGCAGAATTTACCACGGTATATGAGTATTTTGGTTCCTTATTAAAGTTGCAGCTGTCAACAGAGGCACTTCAAAGCGCTTGGGAGCAGACGATCGCCGGACAGGGAGATTTTCAGGAGATTGTCTCTGATGAAATACTGGAGAATAACGGACTCTCTACAGTACAGAATATTTTACGATATGAAAAGACAGGGATCCGTATTTCTTATACATTTGATCAAGCCGGGCAAATACAGGGATTATGGTTTGGCTATACAACCATTTCCGACGGACCGGAAAGCACAGAAATCTTTACGGAATATCCCATTGAAATCGGTACAGGTGAAATCAAACTGGGCGGTTTTCTGACACTGCCCAATGGAATAGAAAAGCCTCCTGTTATTATTTTAATACAGGGATCCGGACAATCTGACCGGAATGAGACTGTCGGTGCAGCCGGCAACGCGCCGTTTCGTGACCTGGCACATGGACTGGCTGCTCAGGGGATCGCGACGATTCGTTATGACAAACGATATTTTGCTTTTCCCGAACTGGTCCCAGATGGCGGCCTGTCCCTGACGATTGAAGATGAAGTGCTGGAAGATGCGGGAGATGCTGTGCGTTTTGCAGCAGAAGACGGGCGGGTCGATGCGGATCGGATCTATTTATTAGGACATAGTATGGGCGGCATGCTTGCTCCCAAAATTGCTGCCGATCACCCGGAAATCCAGGGGATTATCTCAATGGCCGGTACTCTGCGCAAACTGGAAGATCTGATGTTAGATCAAAATAGGGAAGCATTGGCCTCGATGGACAATCTGTCAGAGGAAGAACGTCAAACGGTTCTGCAACAGGTAGAAGAACAGGTGCAAAAAATCAAAAATCTCCAGCCTGGCCAGGAGCCGGAACTGCTGATGGGCGCTTATTCCCCGTACTGGCTAAGCCTGAACGCCATTGACAGTCAGGCGCTTGTGCAGTCCCTGTCTATTCCCATGCTGATTATGCAGGGCGGTATGGACTTCCAGGTCTATCCGGATCCAGATTATCTTTTATGGCAGGAAACTTTGCAGGATCGCAACAATGTGTCATTTCAGTTTTACGATCATCTGAATCATCTTTTTATGCCTTCTTCGGGCAAACGGGATGTCAGCGATTACGACACAGCAAACCAGGTGGACCCGCAGGTGATCGCGGATATTGCCGCATGGATTCACAGTTTAGCTGTCCATCCGTAAACAATCTAAATAGAAAGAGGAATGAAAATGAATGTGGTACAGTTAAAAGAAGGTATTTACTCCGTCGGTGTACAAAATCCCAGCTTACGTGTTTTTGATATTATCATGGCGACCAAATACGGCACATCCTACAATGCATATCTGGTGGCAGGCAAAGAAAAAACTGCCCTGATTGAAACTGTTCATCTCACATATTTTGAGGAATATCTGGAAAATCTACAGGCTGTCTGCGATATCCATAAGATTGATTATCTGATTCTCAACCACACAGAACCTGACCACAGCGGCAGTGTCCGTCGGCTTCTGGAACTGAATCCTGATATTACTGTCATCGCAACCACTGCAGCACATAAATATCTGGCCAACATTACCAATATATCTTATCAACAGCAAGCAGCTAAACCAGGCAGTTTCATTGATTTGGGCGGCATAAAATTAGAATTTATCCCAGCACCCATGCTGCACTGGCCGGATTCCATGTTTACCTGGTGCCCAGAACAAAAAACGCTCTTTTCCTGCGATTTTCTCGGAGCGCATTACTGTGAACCCCGTCTGTTGGATACAAAAATCACCTATCCGGATCAATATCTGGGTGAATTTAAAAACTATTATGAGGCGATCTTTTCCCCGTTTAAGCCCTATGTGCTGGCCGGTCTGGATAAAATTAAGGACTTGCCGCTAGAATGTGTCTGCCCCAGTCATGGTCCCATCCTCATGGAACGGATCCAAAGCGCACAGGCGCTGTACCGGGAATGGAGCACACCTGTTTCGGACAGTGCTGTTAAAAAGGTGCTGATTGTCTATGTGTCTGCTTACGGATGCACCAAAAAAATAGCTGAAATATTGGCCCAAACCCTGACCGGGGAATTCGGCATTGAAGTAGAAACCATCAATCTGGTCGAACAGTCTTTTGACGGACTGGCAGCAAAAATAAACAGCTGTCATGGCCTGCTGTTCGGAACCCCCACGATCAACCGGGATGCGCTGGCTCCAATCTGGCAAGCATCGTCTATGATTGACGCCATTACCAATAAGGGAAAAGCCGCCGGTGTCTTCGGTTCATACGGATGGAGCGGTGAAGGGGTGCCGATGATCGTAGAACGTTTTAAAGGTTTAAAACTGAATGTTGTAGGGGACGGCGTCACTGCCCTGTTTGTACCGTCTGAAGAAGAAACGGAAAAAATTCGGGAATACGCGCGGACCTTTGCAGCAGCTGTTCAGTAAGGAGGATTTGTATAGTGAAAGCCATCCTGTTTGATCTGGATGACACACTGGTCAGTCGTCAGATTGCCTTTGAAAAATTCTGTGAATATCTGATTGACAAATATCTGCCGTCTCTGCCGGCGCCTCGGACAGAAATCATCGCGCATATGATTGCGGCTGACGGACGGGGTTATCGGGGTGCAGACCGTTTTTTTAATGAAATCATTGACCGGTGGGGATTTAAAACCAATCCGGAGCAAATGATGGAAGAGCGGTTTGCTGTCTTTCCGGAATTCACCACCCCGATGCCGGGCATGCATGAAGTGTTGGAGTCGCTTGCAGCCCGGTATCCGCTGGGCATGATTACCAATGGATCCTCTAACCTGCAGCAGTCTAAAATTGACCGTGCAGGAATCCGACATTATTTTTCAACGATTATCGTTTCCGGCGAGGTTGGCATGCGAAAACCGGATTCCCGGATCTTTTGGCTTTGCTGTCAACAGATGGGTCTGGATCCGTCTCAAACGGCTTATGTCGGAGATAATCCGCTCAACGATATAGAGGGTTCGCTTTCGGCAGGATTACGGCCATACTGGCTGGACCGCAGCGATGCGCCAACTCCGGAACATGTGATCCGTCTTAAACAGTTGACAGACCTTCTGCCTCTCTTCTGCAAATAAATCGAATTTAAATAACCTGCTTGTCTGCCGTTTTTTATGACAGACAAACAGGTCTTTTATTTTTATAAGTTTATAAGAATCAAACACATTATTTATATTTTTATTGAATAATAAAATTTATTTATTGACATTCGATAATTTTTTTGGTAAAATAAAACCAATCTTTTGAAAGGTCGTGCAATCATGAAAACAAGTCAAACTGCTCGTTTCTTATTGGGCGTGCTGATTGCCGTTGCCGGCATCACGCTTTTTCTATGTATTTGTATTGTTCCCGCTTTTGCCGAAGATTGTGCCCAAATGTTTCCGGAAATCAGTTTTATGCGGATCCCATGCCTGATATTTCTCTATATAGCTGTGCTGCCTTTTCTGTTTGCTGTTTTTAAAGCAATTTGTATTTGCTGGCGAGTCATTAACGAAAATGCCTTCTGTTTGGAAAATGCGCGGGCACTGACTGTGATCAGCCGTTGTGCGCTGTTTGAAATGATCTGGTTCCTTCTTGGTGGAATTATGCTTCTGATCTGTCGTATGCTGTATCCGGGCTTTATTCTGGCCGGCCTTGTGGTGATTGTTGCTGCTGCCGGCTTCTCCACACTCTGCGCTGTCCTGTCCCAATTGATCAGCAATGCAGCCGATTTACAGGACGAACACAACCTCACCATTTAAGAGGAGGAGTATCATGCCGATTATCATTAATATTGATGTGATGCTTGCAAAACGCAAGATGAGCGTGACAGAACTGTCTGAAAAAGTCGGGATTACCATGGCAAACCTATCCATCTTAAAAAATAATAAAGCCAAAGCAATCCGTTTCTCCACACTGGAAGCGTTATGTAAAGCGCTGGATTGCCAGCCTGCCGACCTGATCGAATACCGTGATAATGACTGATCTGATTTTACAAATCCCCCTGCCAATGGCCGGGGATCGTAAGAAAGTGATATCATGTTTTCTGTTTCATCAGTGCATTCACCGGAATAAAGTTTACAAGGTCATAGGAAATGCGGAATTGTGCCAACCACAAAGCCTGTAGAGATAGCCACAAAGCGGCGCAAGAAGACGCAGGTCTCTGGTGGAGATTTCAAAGCGTTTCACGCTTTGAAGCGCTGGCCGAGCCGGCAGGTAAGACCAGCTACTTGTATGGAACGAAGTGACGTAAAACAGCCCGGACATTCGGATGTCCGGGCTGTCTGCCTCGCAGGGCGCACTTCTATACAGGGATTACCCCCTGTATAGAAGTGCGCCCTTTGTTCCAAAGGGATTTTTCAGGTTCTCTTTAGTAATTGAAACTTCCGTCCCATGTGGGCATATTGGAAATATAGGAACTTTCCACCGCAGGAACATAATATGCTCCGTAGGTTTTTAATCCGTTCTCTCGTTCTTCTTCAGGTAACTCAACATAGAAACAATAGTATGGCATGTAGTATTCTTCGTATTTGCCTGTCCGGTAGATGAGTTCCACTTTTTTGATAAACTCTGCTCCAGAAATTGCATAGGGGACAGTCGTAATATAATTACCGTTTAGCAACAACTCTTTTGCCTGCTCCGAACTGATAATTGGATAATCTCCGAGTTTCTTGGATAAATTGGGCTGATATATCCTTGCTATGAACAGTTCCCCGTTGTCATCGCAGTAAAATGCTACCCGATTAAAATTGTAGTTTATGATTTGCTCAACATCACTCTCACCGGCGTCAAAAAACTCAATGGAATAGCTCTGTTGGTTATAGATATTGTAATCTCCACCGTAAATGTTCACCTGCGGATCGTCAAGGCCAATCAATTCGCAATATTCGCTTTTCAAATAATCAGCCACGGCAACCTTATCATCGTAGGCGGCATGGTGGGTGAAGTTATATTTTTCCGGTAGAGATATTGGGGGATCGAAAGATACTTTTGCCGTCATGGTTTGGTCTACTTCGATTTCCACCCCATCTGCCTCAATGATCAGTTTCGTTGGTGCAAAGTAACCATCGGGAACGGGACATCCTACGCTTTGGAATTTCTCGATAATCTTCTGCTGGGATTCTCTGTCCGGTGCATTGTCGGTAATGAGCAGACTATTTGTATCAAGCCCTAATCTTCCGGCAACATCCAATATAAATGCCTGCATCTTATCAAAATCAGCCCCCGATGCAATAAAGTTTGCATCATAGGTCAAAGAATTTTGATAAACGGGCAGTGTGGATATTTTAGAATCTTCATTCCAAGGATTTGCATTTACAAGTTCTGAAATGTCATACGCCATATATCCCTCATATCCCATTGCTGATGTGTTTTCAGAAATCGACAACATAGGCAGATCAGAATTTAATCCTGATTCATCTTGCAGCAAAAGCCTTGTTCCCGCAAGAACCATGACTGCAAAACAGGCAGCAACGGCTCCCCACTTAATCCAAGAATATTTCTTTCGGTTCGGCTTGGCATCTGCCGCTTCCACATAGGCGGGATCGATCAGCTCCATCTTATCCAAAAATTCATTTCCTCTCATAGAACGTAACCCTCCTTTTCAAGATACTCCCGAAGCTGATTACGGCATCGGTAGAGCGTAGTTTTTACTTTGCTTTCAGACAAAGTAAAGCGATTGGAAATGTCGTCTATGGAATCCAGATACCAATACCGTCGAATGAAAATATTCCTTTTCTCTTCATCCAGCTTACTAAGAAATCCATTGATTGCTTTACGTAACGTCATATCATCTATACGACATTCAACATCATCGGGAGCAGGAATACATTGCTCAATCTCTGAGCTGAGTTCACATATAAATGCGCTGCGTTTCAGTCGGCTGCGATTACGGCAGCAGTTCAAAGAAATATGACGAGTAATCCGGGCAAGAAACGCATACAAATAGCTTCTTGGCTCATGGGGTGGGATGGTGTTCCATGCTTCCATGTAAGTATCGTTTTCACATTCTTCGGCTGTCTGCTGATCATTGACTATTCCATAAGCCAGAGAATGCAAACGGCTTCCAAATTTTTCGGTAGTCTGCTTGATTGCTGTTTCGTCACGCAACAAATATAATTCGACGATTCTGTTATCATCCAAGGTTTTCATCTCCTTTCTTTTCGTATTGAAAGGCCTTCACCCTAATAAGCACTGTTTAGGGTGGATCGGTTACACTTTTCAAGAAAATAATAGCATAAATTATTGCTTTCAGCTATGGGCAAAAAATAACGGGTACCCGGCTTTAATACCGAATACCCGTTATCTCGTTTACCAACCTCACCTGACAGATGCCATCATCGTAATTTTTCGGATTATTTTCTTATGAGCACCCGTGTAACCGGCAGGGGGATTTGTGCTGCATGACACTTTCTACGGCATACAAATTTCAGCAAGCGCTTCGGCAATTTCTGCGGATGTGCGCACTCGTGCAATATCTGCTAAGCTGACAATTCCCTCCAGCCTTCCGTTTTCTAAAACCGGAAGGCGGCGGACCTGTTCCTGGGACATCACATGGATACAGTCTTCTAACGACTGATTCGGTGCGACACACGCGGCCGACTCTGTCATTAAATCTCCAATCCGGCATTCAGCCGGACTTTTTCCTCCAGCTACACAACGCAGAACGATATCACGGTCTGTCACCATTCCGCTCACCGTTGTTCCATTTACAACCGGGATGACACCGATATCATACCGTTGCATTAATTTTGCGGCTTCTGTTACAGTGGCATCTTCTTTCACTGTCACAACATGTGACGTCATTACATCTTTTACAAGCATGGTTTTACTCCTCTCCTATTGACAGATAGAAAAATAACAGGGATGAATTGCTTCATCCCTGTTATTTTTTACGGTTCTCCATAGATTATGCGGTAATTCCGCTGCAATACGCCGGCGCCGCGGAATCCAAATGCGCGCGTTTTGACCAGTGCAGGAATATCCTCATACCGCAGAATCGGAATACAGTCTTCAGAAAAAGCCCGGATCGATGTTTTCTGCAGCATATGATTATGCGGACAGACTTCCTGACAAATATCACACCCCCAGAGCAGCCCGCCCCGACGCACCAAAGCTTCTTCTTCCTGGGACAACTCCCCCTTTTTCTGGGTCACAGCGGATAAACATACCGCATCGGTCCGCCCGTTTGCCGACAGACAGCCGGACGGACATGCCTGTATGCATTTTCCGCATCCGATGCAGCCGCCTTGCGATGGCGTGTTGCAGGTAAACGGAAAATCTGTTGCAATTTCTCCGATGAACTGATAGGTTCCAAACGCCTTGGTGATCAACAATCCGTTTTTTCCGCGAACACCCAATCCAGCCTGGACTGCCGCCGTCACCTCAGGGAACGGAGAGCTGTCAGTGAACCAGGCAAACTGAGCCTCCGGATAGCGTTCCTGCAAAAATCTGCAAGCTTTTTCCAGCATGTCACGGACGACTAAATGATAGTCTGCCACGATGGCATACCGTGAGATATTATGCGGCATTTCTCCAACATAATAAGGGAACAGACAAACGATCAGCCGCACGGCATCTTTGGGGATCCGCTGCCGTGCGCGGCAGGGAAGAAAGGAAGTGCTGGACGGCAGCGAACAAACACCAAAAGAGGGAATTCCGGCAAAATCCATGGCCTGACGCAGATAATCCACATCTTTTTCCGAACACAGGCGCCCATCCAAAACAGTTTCCGTTTGGGCCGTCACATAAACACCTCCCCGATCAGCCAGAAAATTCCCAGCAGCACTGGCTGATGGATCAGATAAATCCACAAGGTATGCCGCCCGCAGGCCGCTAAAAATCTGCAATGCGTACGGTAAAAAAATGTCGGCAGACATTTCCGGCGCAGATAAATCCCAATATAGGTTCCCGCCATAAACAAAAGTCCCCACGGGATCAGTGGAAAATAATCAGATGAAAAAAAGCTTTCCCCATGCAGCCCCAGCCAGAACAGCCAATCTGTCTCATACCAGGACGCCGGCAGAGAAATGAGCGGAACTCCCAACACACCGATATATCCATGCGGCAGACCGTACCCGGCAATAAACAGCAAGCCAAAGACCCCCACTCCCACCCCGGCCGGGATCCTGTCCATCCATTTCTGAAGCAGACCAAAAAGAAGCATACAGATTCCCAACAGATGCAGGATTCCAAAAATGATCCGTTCTGCAGGAAGTACGAGCCAAGTCACTGCGGTTAGAAGCAGTCCCAAACACAAGCACCAAAATCCACGACGGATATTGCTGCGGGAAAAACGGCTGACCATCCCGGAAATCAGAATAAATACCCCGGCAAAAATATCCCGTACAGCATTTAACCAGGGGCTATAGAAAACAGGAATATTGATATGGAACAGACTCACCAGATCATATGCTGCATGATAAACCACCATGCACAGGATAGCAAACCCCCGCACCTCATCCAGGAACCCGACTCGCTCTACTGTTTTCCCCCGACTTTCCGCCATCTGATCAAAGCACCTCCTGCTTTTGTTGTTCCAATAGATATTTCACCTTTAAAATGGCAGCCTGTGTCTTGGCATCCTTGATTTCCCCGCGCAGAATCATCTGCACGGCCTGGTCAAGCGGTATTTTTTCCACATCTAAAAATTCATCTTCATCCAACCGCTGGACCGCCTGTTCCAGCTTTACTGCCAGATACATATAAATGACCTCATCGGTATAACCCGGAGAAGGATATAATTCACCCAGAGATATGTACTCTGCCGCTTGCATCCCCGTTTCCTCAGTCAATTCTCTTTTTCCGCAAACAAGCGGATCTTCACCCGGTTCCCGCTTGCCCGCCGGCAGTTCCAACACCATTTCCCCATATGGATAGCGAAATTGACGTACCATATAAATACATTGATCCTCTGTCAATGCCGCAATACAAACGCCGCCCGGATGGGTTACATATTCCCGGTATGTGTGTTTACCATTTTCCAGTTCTACCTGATCCCGATACATGGAAATAATCCGGCCTTTGTAAAACTGTTCACTGGAAATTTTCTTTTCAAAATGCTGCATATCCATCTGCCTTTCTATACTTTAGATCGTTTCATAAATTTGCATCAGGCTCCATATACATATCTAAGAATTATGATTATGGTACAATCAAGGGGGAAATTCCATGGAGTCCGTTCTGCATACTGCCGCTTCCCTGCCAGATCCGTCATTTTATCAACATCCGCCTGCGTTTAACAAACTACAGCAGAAAATTTTGTCCTTGTCCAGCCAATATGCCGCTTTAAAAAGCTTCAGCATCGGCCGAAGCGTTCTGGGACGAAAAATCTATGCGCTCGGATTAGGCGATTTACGCAACGCCGTACTGTTTGCTGCTGCGTTTCACGGCCAGGAATGGCTGACCACCCTGCTTTGTGTCCGTTTTGTCGAAGAACTTTGCCGTGCACTGCAAAATAAACAGCCATTGTTTGGTATCCAACCGGAGCATATATTTGATGGCCGGGGGCTGATCGTCCTGCCGATGGTTAACCCGGACGGCGTTGAAATCGCCCTACACGGTGCAGCCAGTGCCAAACGCCTGAAAAAGCAGGTCGAAGCCATCATGCGAAAGGATCCGCGAAGCTGGCAGGCAAATGCCTGTGGCGTTGATCTCAACCATAATTTTGACGCTGGATTTTCTATTCTGCGCCAAATGGAAGAGGAAGCCGGTATTCACGGACCATCTCCCCGGCAATACGGAGGTCCCCGTCCACACTCTGAACCGGAAACCCGTGCAGTTGCCAGTCTCTGTATGGGTTTTGGGATCCGGCGTGTCCTGGCATTTCACTCCCAGGGAGAAGAAATCTACTATTCCTATGGCGACCGTACGCCGGAAAATGCTAAAATCATTGCCGACGCGATGGCCGCATCCTCCGGATATCGCGTATGTGTACCCGACGGTCTCGCTTCACATGGAGGGTTTAAAGACTGGTTTATTGAAAAATTTGGACGTCCAGGGTTTACGATTGAAATCGGCAAAGGAGAAAACCCGCTGCCTGTCCAGGACCTGGAGCCAATCTATGCCCGGTTATTTGAAATGATGCTGCTCAGCATCCTCATTTAGCCTTTGAGGAAGGCTTTTTAAAAATAAAGAGTTTGCTAAACAGATAGTTTAAGATGATTACCAGAACATTGGATAAAATTTTCATCAGCATTTCATGCCAGTGAAGGATATCCACAAACAGATACATGATCCCCAGATCCAACAACCCTGAAAAAAGCCGCGCAGCAAAAAAAGCGCCGATTTCAGGAAACATCACCTTTGGGGCAAAGGAACGGCTTTCAAAGACAAACAGTTTGTTTGTCACATAGGCAAAGATCACGGACACAAACCACGCCAGAATGGTAGAAACCACAAGATCCCAGAGAAATAAGTTCCGGGAAACCCAGAAAAATACGATATTCACCAACGTGGTCAGCCCGCCGAACAACAGGTACAAAAACGGTTCCCGATATTTTTGATAAAGTGTCCATAGTTTCTGCATAAGCGGTCCTCTTTTTCTGATTGATCATTTATTACAAAGCGGAACCGGGATCCCGGTTCCGCCCTTTTGATATTTTACCACGATTGTGTGTATCACGCAAGTTTTATATTGAAAACAGCTTGTTTTTATACCGTTTCCCGCTCCGCAGAAAAAAGCGCCAGATCCGGACACCGGCCTTCCAGGTAAAGCTGCAGCAGCAACCGGCTTCCGATTTCTGCCTGTACCGCACGATTGACTCCAGCCGTATAATGCAGATAAATATTTTTGCGACCCGGCGCATAGCCGAAAACAGGCAGCGTATCTCCAGTTTTCGGCAGATAACCTGCATACCGGTATTCAGCTTCCAGTTTGGGAATGCCGCAGAACATTTCGGAAAGTTTCTGTTCCATTTCCTGATATCGTATATCAAACAGCCTGTTCATATGCAAAACCCTGGAGATTCTTCCTCTCTCTGACGCCAGCAGGCTTTCACCGCCGCAGATAAAAAGCCGCTTATCACGAGTAGAGCGGAGATAATAAGGCGTTTGGGTTTCCGCACGGATCACAGGGCAGTCTGTATAGCCTGGGAATGCCTCAACCGGCTTAGTAACCAGATAAAAGCTGGTTCGTTTTGAAGAAATTCCCCAGACATTTTTATTGGGTGCCAGCCCGGTAGCCAATATAGCTTTTTTAGCCCGTATTTTTCGGAAAGCCGTGGTTTCTGCAAACACACCGTCTCCCTCTTCAAATAGCGTCTGTACCGGCGTGTTTTCATAAATCCGAGCGCCTCGTTTTTCCGCCGCCGCGAGCAGTGCATGCATAAACAGATAGCTGTCTATCTCTCCGGCTAAGCCCTTAGATAAAATCCCCGCCTGCACCGGAAAGGAGAAGCGGTCCATCGCCGTATCCCGGTCAATGTAGGTTACGTCAAATCCGTTATGCCGGCGCATCAGGTATTCTGTATGAAACTGGTCTGCCTGTTCCGGTTTGTTGGTATAATAAAATCCGTCCCGTCTGGTAAAACCCGCAGCCGGAAAAGAAAGCGCGAGGTTTTCCAGATTCCCGATGGCTTCCTGTTGCATTTTGTAGACCTGCACCGCATTTTCCCGGCCAATCTGTTTCATCAGTCCGGAAAGATTGTTTTCCGTCTCATAAAGCAGTATCCCACCCGATAAAGCAGTTCCCCCATAACCCGCCGGATCGGTTCCAGCCAAAACCACGCTGACACCGGCATCCGCAAAGCGATAAGCCAGCAGCGCGGCTGAGAATCCGTTTCCAATAATGAGTACGTCGCAGCTCTCATCATAGGAAAGCCATGGGTAAATACAGGGCGCTGTCTGTATACTGGTGAAATATGGACGGCCGTTGATTAACTGGGACATAAGCCCCCTCCTTTGCATGTCCTGTCTCTTTTCTTTCAGTATACGCCTGTCCAACAATTTTTATGCAGTTGTCACACACGTCCGCCGTTTATTTTTCCCGGAAGGCGGGATCATCCGGACCCTATCCCAACTCCGACAGGAACAAAGCGTCGAGTTTTGCCCAATCACGGGGTGCTTCCGCAGGGAGTACAGCGATGCGCTGCTTGATGTCGGCAATGCTTGTATCCAGATACCGATTGAGAGAATCGATCCGGTCAATTTGCTGTACCTCCGGCGCATGGATTTTCATTTCCAGCAGATCTTCCACAATCACCCGCAGCCTGCCATCCAGCTGGCTGTCCATTAATTCCGTAAACAGCATGGGCGGCGGCGTGCCCTTCTCCAGAATCCAACGGCAGGCCAGAACGGGCCGTAGTACGTAAAAGTATTTCTTTGCCTTGACCCGATCGCCGTGCAGATATTCCCGGTTATTGTTTTCCGCCATGCTGATGTAATGCCATAAGCTGTTTTTGGAAGAAAAATACTCCTGCATCAAAGACTTAAACCGGCTGGCAAACGGGCTGGTCTGATAGATGATCGGCGAAGAAAACCATTCAAAAACAGTCGGGTTTGATTTGTGCAGCAGCCGCAGGGTTTTGTTAAGATCCCAGCCGTTGATATCAAGCAGGTCATGGATGGGATATTCGAGGACATCCCTGGATTTTTCCAGCTTGAGATAGTATTCCCGCGGACGAACATAGATAAAACGCACATCGTAGTCGCTGTCAGGAGAAGCGAATCCCCATGCGCGGCTGCCGGATTCTACAGCAAGAAGGATGCGGCAGTTTTCCTTTCTTTCAATTTCACACAGCTTTTTTTGAATTTCTGCTTTCATGTTTCCCCTTCTTTCTTGTTAGTAAGATGACGACGCCATATGTCTGCCTGTCCCCACCCCGTTTTAGTCTGCCGCCTTGTAATTGTAAACGGGTCGAATATGTTTGACAATTTCGGCGGTCGGTCCGATCTGACGGACAATTTCATCCATCCGTTTATAAGCCATAGGCGACTCGTCCAGGGTATCGGGCAGTACACAGGTTGTATAAATACCCTCCATCTCCGCTTTGAACGCATCCATCGTCAGGGATTGGAACGCCATCCTGCGGCTCATTAGCCGGCCTGCGCCATGCGGCGCGGAATAATTCCAATCTTCATTGCCCTTTCCCAGACAAATCAGGCTGCCATCGCGCATGTTGATGGGAATCAGCAGCTTTTCTCCTTTCCCGGCCGAAACGCTTCCTTTGCGCAGGATCATCGTCTCGGTATCTATATAGTTATGAATGGTCGTAAATTCTTCTCTGCGTCCAAGCCCCAGCTTTGTCAGGATCACATCGGTCATGGCCTTCCGATTAAGCACGGCAAAATGCTGGATGATCTTCATGTCGTGAATATAGTCTTCAAACAGTTGTCCCTCCACATAGGCCAAATCCTTTGGAATCTCAATCCGGTGTTCCTTTTTCAGCTTTTGGATCGTGGGCTGGATCTCCTGAAAACGGCCCTGCTCTTTAAGCGTCTGAATCACCTTCTGGATCTGATGGCTGGCACCGCCCCAAAGCGCACGCCTTCCCTCATCCTGATAAAAATTTGCCACTTCCGTGCCGAGATGACGGCTGCCGGAGTGAATAATCAGATAAAGCATGCCGTCGTCGTC
This sequence comes from Candidatus Falkowella caecavicola, assembly GCA_904420125.1. Taxonomy (GTDB): domain Bacteria; phylum Bacillota; class Clostridia; order Oscillospirales; family Ruminococcaceae; genus Falkowella; species Falkowella caecavicola. The sequence continues at coordinate 25,174 of CAJFUK010000053.1, forward strand.
CCGATCCACTTCAATAAAATGGTTGCCGCCGCCCAACGTGCCGATGCTGTGCCTGGCCCGGTCCAGATTGATCTGATCCGCACAGCGCAGCGCAGGCAGATCGATCTCCTGGTTCAGCGGATGTATCTCTGTGCGTACATTCCGTCCGGAAGGGACGTTTTCGCGGATTACCCGGTCCAATGCTTCAAAGTCAATCGTTTTCTCTTCCAGCAGGACTGTCTCCATGCCGCAGCCAATGTCCACTCCTACCATGCCGGGCACGATTTTGTCTTTAATGGTCATTGTAGTACCAATGGTGCATCCCTTGCCGGCATGTACGTCCGGCATAATACGGATTCTGGAACCGGCAAATGCCTCCTGGTCACATACATCCTGAATCTGCTGCGCAGCAGCATCTTCCAGTGTCTCGCAGAAGCACTTGGCGGTGTTGTATAAACCTTCAATCTGGATCATCTGAAATTCCCCCTTGAAAAACCGAATGTTCTGTATACTCTGTATGTCTCATCCTTTTCAGGATGCCCGGCCTTTTAAAAGGCTACTGAGCTGTGTCAGTATGTCGCCTGTACCGTTTAAACTGATGTTCCCGACATTTTCACAGATCCTTTCGATGTATTCCATCTCTTTCAGGCGCAAAAGCGTCTGGTTTTCATCCATCAGTTTTGCCGTATTCAGCAGACTCCGGGTAGAGGCCACCTCTTCGCGGCGGGTAATCACGTTGGCCTGCGCTCTTTTTTCAGCTACAAGGACCGTATTCATGATATCACGGATCTCACCTGGCAGGATAATATCTTTAACGCCTCCATCGGCAATCTCCAGATAAAACGCAGCTGCTTTCTCTCTGCACCGTGCCAGTACATATGCGGAGATCTGCTCTTTATTTTCCAGAATTTCATCCAGCGTCTGCTTGCCGACATACTCCCGCATGGCAAGTTGCACGGCAACATGCAGCTGCTCTGCGTAATCGTCGATTTCTGTCAGCACCTTCACATAATCGGTAATCCGGTAGGTGCATACAAAGTTTATGCGCAGGCTGACTTTGTCTCTGATCAGGATCTCCTGACCGGTGATGTTCATCTGCGTCAGTCGGATATCCACAAAACTGACGTCAATCCGGATGTTGTTTTTCCAGAAATAATAGGTTCCGGCATCCAGCACCCGTTCCAGCTTCTGATTAAAATAAAGCCTGGCTTTCTGATATTCCGCCACCTGGACCTTGGTATAGAAACTGGCGGGCAGCATCTCGAAAATGTAATCAGGAACCTCCGGAGAAACCAGCGGGCTGGAGATATCGACCAGTTGAAAACGGTGTTGCTGTAATCCGTTCCAGAAGGCATATTTGCCCTTGCTCAGTGCGCTGCAGAACTTACCGTCGACAAAATGCAGCGCCAGCTGCTGGTCTGCCACTTCCACAACGGTGGTCTGCCGTGCAATTTCTGTTTTTTTGAGCAGGATATCCAGCGACGCTCTACTGGAATACAACGGTTCCTCTACGGCAAGGACCTCAATCTCGCGCCCGCCAAAACAATAGTATTTCCCAGTGCCGAGCAGCTTGACAAAACGGCCGTTTTGAAACAGCAGTCCCTTCTGATTTTCGTTGATTGTAATGGTTTTCATATGTATAATCCTCCTTCAAGGTAAATTGTCGGTAGCACTTTCCCAAATGAACGGCGCACGGCCGATACGTTTAGTGCAGCAGTTCGGGCGGCGGAAAGTCCATACTTCTGGCCGGCCGTATGCATACACGGTATCCTGCATCGGGCAGGGTGCGGCGATCATTGCTTTACCGACGCTTCAGGACCGGCATTCCGCCGTACCCGTCGCACAAAGGGTCAAGCGAGCGGGAAAATGCAGATGATGAGCAGTTCAGAATATGAACCGCGGTTTAGCCGTTTCCGGCAATACCAAATCCACTTGGCCACATGTAGCATGTGGGCAGGATTCGAACCTGCGATTATTTGGGGAGTCGAACCCCGTCGCGTACCTGCGATTGCCCTGGGCTGCATTGTGCAGCTTCATGCAGTGTCCTTTGGCATACGCTCTGGAAACTCCTCGCGCACCGCTGTGAAAAATGTCAGTCACAAGCATTTTGGACCCTGCAAATAGATCATAGCAAATCTTTCCTCTATATTCACGGAAAAAAAGTTGCGAACTCTTTTTCAGAGTTCGCAACTTGACTGTTTTTTTAAACGTTCCCGTAACAATTCAATAAAATGATCCGGGGATATCACCTGAATCATGGGGCCAAATGAAAGGACGCGAATCAACAGTTCGGTTTCGTCATCCTTCTCATAGCGCAGCGTAACCCGGTATTCATACTCGCTCAGCCGGACAGTTTCTTTTTCAAAATGGGAAAAATGAAGCAGCGCGCGTTCCAGCGTATTTCGTTCATCCTGTAAAATAAACGTCAGTGTTCTACACCTCGGCTGCGGCTCATGGAATCCGCCCATATCTGTCTGTTCCAGTAAATCGCAATGCTGAATACGGGCCATGTTGATGATATACCGTTTCCCTTTGCCCACGGCCAGTATACGGAATTTATCGTCCTTTTCCGAATATTCCAGCCGGTAAGGCATGCAGACGACGCAGCAGGGGGCTGTCCTGCCCTGATAACGCAGACGTATGCTGCGCCGTTCCTTTACAGCCTGCAACACAAACCGGAATACTTCCCTGTAGACTGCATCCCCATAGGGATCTCCGTCCAGATACTGGTCAAAGTATACGATATCATCCAGGTTAAAAAGCGGCTCTGTATCCTCAAGCCCGTTCATATCAGGCGCAAACAGTGCGATTCTGGCATCCTGCAACAGTGTTTTCAACCAGCGCTTCTGGAGAGAAGTCAGCGGCATGGACGGTGGATGTTGTATAGGCGTCGTAAGGTCGTTTTTCAGAAGCGGCCATTTTTTCCGGAGCGCAGCAGGGATCGAAAGACTGCTTTCGGCAAAAGCTTTTTCCCGAATGATTTGATCGAGCTTATCACCGGTCAGCGTATGTTCCGCCGCCTCCTTCAGGATAGCCGCCACAGTGTTAAAATAACTGCTGTATATCTCGCTAAACAGCGTCGTCCTCACCTCCGTACATCTGCCGCAAACGCTCCAGATCCGCGTAAAATCTGTCTACAACCATCTGATTACTGCACCGAAGCTCTGTAATCCGTCCGATAAAAGTCCGGATCCAGGGCAGCAGTTCCGCAGCGTCGTACACATCCGCCGCAAACTGCCAGGTATGCGCATCGAGCTGTGTAACCGTTCCATTTCTTTTCTCCCGCTGCAGGCGCTGTGGGATGTGCGCTTCCCCTTCCCCCACACAAACAGTCATCTCTATATGTTCCACCCCGTGCACCGTACTGGTGGATACGCCCCAAAGGTACTTTCTGAAACGGGTATAACACGCCATATAATCATCGTGCTCGCCATCCACCGCGCCGGGCGTTACCTGGCAGATTGCGTCCAGCCGGTAAAAGGTGATAGATTTTCTGCCATAATGCCAACCAAGCAAATAACGCCGCCCGCCCTGTACGCTTGCATAAATTTTCAATGGATATACCACCCGCCGCAGCTCCTTATGGCTGTGCTGGCTTCGGAGTACAAGCGTTACTGCACGATGCTCCCGCATAGCTGTCAAGAGGTCAAGCAGCACCTGACTATCCAGTGCGTGAAGGATATAATGGTGTTTAAATCCGAAATACGATGGAGGAACATCAGCCTTATCCAGCAGGAAAGACCCGATCACACCTGCCGGATTTTCTTCCGAAAAGAAAGCGACTGCGTCCATCCATGAGTCAAGGTTCACAGTGTCCGCGGACAAATGATAACGAACTTCCCGCCCATTTCTCTCCGCGGTTAAAAGGCCAAGATTTTCATATTCTTTCAGTTTTTTTCGTACTGTTGATTCATCCAGGCTGAATGCGTCGTCAAAATGAGAGAGATAGTTATTTTCAATCCGTTCCACAATTTCGCGGACTGTCAGGGAACATGGATCCGCCACAATATCCAAAATAAAAAAGTGGAGCGCGATATCCTTGTCCGTAAAGCTCTTAGCCTTGAAAGACTGATAGAGCGGATTGTACCGGATTGCCCGGCTGTCGACTGAAAGAAAAAGCCTTTTTCCGTTGGCGTCCTGCCAAAACGACATATAATCTCCCAGCCAGCTTTCAATTCTGCGGCGTTCATTATCATAGCTGCGGGCGCTTTTGGCATCATACTCCTCGCGGCTTTTAAAACCATATACATAGAACTGCCGCATATAATCCCGAATGCGCTCATGGTCTTTGATCAGTTCGCTGAATGCCACCAGCCTCTCCCCCGTCCCGTCTGTTCTGCATGACAGCAGACAGCATCAATATTATCAAAATCATATCATACCCGCTTTATTTTTTCAAGGATCCGCCCGCAAGCCGCTTCTTCCCGTCCCTTTTTCTTTCATATGGTACCCCATCCCTATTTCTGTTGTTTCCTTCCTGAATATCCGATGTCCCAAGTACATGAAACCCGGGGCGTTACCGTCCAGGAAAACCGCCCATTTTCCTAACAGAACCAGGATTTATGCTTGATAATAAAATGATAATTGAGTTCTTCCAAATCATCCGGTTGCCTGTAAAATTCCCGGTCGCATGCAGAAAGAATTTGATCGGCCTGGTCAGTCATCACATGATCAAGAAATTCCTCACGCTGTATTTTGTCAACAGGTATCTTTTCATTCAAAGCACAAATCGCTTTCCGGCAAATAGCGGCTGTTTTTTCTGCGCCGATTGCTTTAAAGGAGGCAACCAGGTCGGCGGAAATATCGCCGTAAGCATTATAAAAGTATTGGATAAATCCTCCATTGTTCACTTCCGCTTCCAGTTGCAGCGTCAGATAAACCGTTCGTTCCGGAGTGGAAAGAATAGGAAGGTTAGATCCGTTATCACTTTTTCTGCATAACCAGCTGTTGACTGCTATTAAAAAATCTTCTTTATTTTGTATGTTCCAAACATCCCGGATATCAATTCCCAAGAATTTTTTTATTTCGTTGTTATGCGGCATTCCTTTTTTTAAATTGATCCAACAGGCCCATCATTTTCCTCCTTATATCGCAACATTTGTTTAACCAGGCTAACAGTATCGCTCAAAGATTCGTTCAATAACTGCCGTATGTATATTATATTTTTGGCAAAAAATCATTCATCCCCTGCATGTTCCGGGAGCAGCTCTACGTCCAACAGAGCGACAGCAGTTACCGAGCTCCTTTAACAAGGGTCATCCAAACAAAAAGGCCTGAAACCATTGGATTTCAGGCCTTTTGGTGGAGACATGCTCGCGCTGGTCGAACCCGTTAGATTTTCCCAGGCTCACTTCCATTCTATGCACAACACAAGCCCCTGCGGGAAAACAGTAATTTTCCTCTTAAGGGTTCGTGCAGTGATAATTTTGGTGGAGTAAAAGGCGCGCTGGTCGAACCTGTTCGTTTCTAATACCGGTTATCCAATTGAATGCCAAGTCCGAATCTCTGATGCGAAAATAAAAATTTTCGCATCAGAGATTCGACCAGCGATCATTTTGGTGGAACGTATAAAGCAAAATCCGAACCCATCGCCAACCGGCACAAGGTTCGGATTTATTCGTTGTGGTGGAGATAAGCGGGATCGAACCGCTGGCCTCTTGAATGCCATTCAAGCGCTCTCCCAGCTGAGCTATACCCCCATGTTACCGGAAAGCCCTGATTTTACCGGATTTCCGGATGATTCACTTTTCAGTTTTTCTTTTGTCAAAAAGTCATATGCCTGATTACTTCTGTTTCCAGCTCAGCATATCCCTATCTTACCCGGAAATCTGTATCCGGCCGATTTTTCAGACAATTCACCTTTTAAAATGTCTGCCGGGAAATCGCAGGCTGAATGATTTTGTTCTCCCAAACTGCGTCTGAGACTCCGAATACCTGATTAAAAGGTTTTCTCCTCAAACATGTATTATAGTATAGCATAATTAAAAAATTTTTGCAAGTATTATTGTTTGAATTTTTTACTAATCCGTAAGATTGTTTTTAAATTCTCCTTACTTCCGCCTGCCTTGTCAAGATTCAGCCGTCATCATTTCGCCCTGTGGCCAGGCATCCCTGTCTGCAATCACAGTTACGTCCCGATGCAGGAATAAAAAAGACGCCGGGAACATTGGATCAATCTGGGTCATCTGTTTTAACCGCGCCATCACTTTGGCCTTGCCTTTTCCCGAAGCCAACAAAATAATTTTCCGGCTTTTCAAAATACTTCCCATTCCCATTGTGACAGCACTTTGCGGAGTTTTTTCTCCCGGGGAGAAAAAACGGGCGTTTGCAGCCAGCGTCTCCGGCGCCAGCTGAACGGGGTGACAGAACGCTTCCTGTACAGATGCGGGTTCGTTAAACCCAATATGCCCATTGATGCCAATCCCCAAAATCGCCAGATCCGGATAACCGGCTTGTTTCAATTTCTCTTCATAATCCGCCGCTGCTTGAACCGGGTCTGCCAGCGCATCCAGCACAAAAATATTCTGCTGTTGTACATTGACATGCCGGTAAAAATTTTCCCAGAGAAAGAAAGCATAACTCTGCGGATGCTCCGGAGGCAGCCCGGCATATTCGTCCAAATTAAAGCCGCGCATTCTGGAAAAATCTACTTGTCCGGACTGATAGCATGCAACTAAAGAAGCATACATCGGCAACGGAGTGCTTCCTGTTGGAAAAGCAATTAATGCATCGGGCTTTTTCTGCAGACAGCGGCAGATAATCTCTGCCGCCATACAGCCCTGATCAGAAGGATTCTCAGCTGCAATCCACCGCATCATCTTATCTCCTTTATCGCCAACTCTATACGATAACGGGCTTTAAAACTTCCCTCGCCCTTAAAACCTCATCCAGCTTCGGGATGGAAGCTGCCGCACCGGAACGGGAAACCGCAATCGAAGAAGCAACAGAAGCAAGCTCCAACGCAAGTTCCGGGGAATCCCCCGCCGCCGTCCGCGCCAGAAAATATCCGGTAAAGGTATCCCCAGCACCAGTGGTATCCACTCTGGGAACGTCATAGATCCCATGCCGCAGACGGCGGATGCCGTCATCATATACCGCACCGTGTTTGCCAAGAGTCAGAAGAAGAACTGCCGACGGATATTTTTTTCGGATAGCCGCCAACATCTGGTCCGGTTCCAATACCCCGCTGAGCATCTCTCCTTCAATCTCATTAAAAACAAATAACGTGACATTTTCCAACGGCATTTCCAGCAGTTTAGGGCTAACCGGAGATGGGTTCAGGGCAATCTGCATTTCCTTTTGTGCTGCTTTAATCAAAAGAAGATCCAGTCCATTGATCTCATTCTGGAGCAGGAGAAGATCCCCGGGGCCAAAATCAGAGAGTGTTCGATCTATCTGCTCTTCTGTGATCTGCTGGTTAGTGCCGCCATATAACAAAATACAGTTCTGTCCGCTGGCATCCACCTGAATGACCGCATGCCCGCTTCTGCCGGCGGCTTGTTCCACCCACTGGGTGTTAACGCCATGTTCCTGGAGAATATCCAGCAGGATCTTTCCGTCCTCCCCGATTTTTCCCGCATGATAAACCGTGGCGCCTGCCTTGGAAAGGGCGATCGACTGGTTGAGCCCTTTTCCGCCGCAGAATAAATCCAGTTGTTCTGTGGCCAGCGTCTCTCCTGGGCGGACAAAATGAGAAACCGTATAAACATTGTCAATATTTAAAGACCCAAAATTTAAAATTTTCATACCCTGACTCCTTTCCGTGCACAAATTGCCTGTCCTTTTCATACAAACCGCATGGATGCCAACACTATAATTTCTCACCGGAAGATACAGGATTTTGCTCCTTGTCAAAGGTCAGCAGATAAATGTCTGAACGGGTATGACGGGCAATATCCCGCAGCCGGGTTCTTTCTTCCGGCGCAAAAAAAGTATAAGCGACTCCTTCCCGTTTGGCGCGGCCGGTTCTTCCAATCCTATGCAGGTAATATTCATTTTCTTCCGGCAGTTCATAGTTGAATACGGCCTCGACGTCACATACATCGATCCCTCGCGCAGCTACATTGGTCGAAACAAGAATATGAATCTGCCCCGCTTTATAAGCGGCCATGATTTTATTTCTGGCGCGCTGATCCATATCGCCGTGAAGGCATTCTGCTGCAAATCCATATTTGATTAACTGTCCGCAAAGGCTGGATGTCATATATTTTGTATTGCAGAACACCATCGCTCTGCGGTATCCCATCTTGCTGATAATATGCATGAGCGCGATCAATTTTCGTCTGCCGTCGCATTCCAAGGCATATTGCTGAATTTGAGGGCGGCTTTCTTCAACAGGGCGGACAATAATCTCCTCCGCATTCCGCTGATACAGCCATCCAATATCCATCACCTCGCGCGAAATGGTTGCCGAAAACATGGAGAGCTTTTTTTCTTTTGGCAGTTGATCCAGGATATACCGTACATCTTTAAAAAAACCCATATTGAGCATCTCATCCGCCTCATCCAAAACAACGGACAATACCTTGTTAATCCGGATATTTTTTCGTTTTGCATGATCCAGCAGCCGGCCTGGGGTTGCAACAATGATCTGCGGCTTTTTTTGCAATTCTGCAATCTCTGCTTTGATAGAATGGCCGCCGTATACCACCGCAATCCGGATTTGGGGTTTAAAGGCTGCCAGCTGCCGGAGATCATCTGCAATCTGAGTGGCCAGTTCCCGTGTCGGCGCCAAAATCAACGCCTGCGGATAGTCTGCAGACAGGTCAAGCTGTTCAATCAGCGGAATTCCGAAAGCGCAGGTTTTTCCTGTTCCGGTTGGCGCCTTGGCAATCAGTTCTTTGCCTTCTAAAAGAATGGGGATAGCCTTTTCCTGTATTTCTGTCATCTCCGAAAACCCCATTTGTTCTACAGCCTGGAGAATCTCTGGCGAAACAGGTAATTCTTGATATTTCATCATATCCGATAAGTCCTTTTCATTATAATACTTTTTATTATACACAGATTAGACAGCTTACGCAACCTCACCTACCCAGCCGTGCGGACCTATGGCCCTATCCACTTGCCCAAAAACAGTCGGCAGGTTGATTCTTCTCCCCAGCTGACCAATTTTGCATGGTGTAACCCTTTTACTGTCTGTAGGTATTTTTATATCGTGCCGGAGAAACCCCCATATTTTTTTTGAACTGTTTTGAAAACGCGGATGCCTCACTGTAACCCAGCTGCCTGGCAACCTGTCCTACCGAATTTCCATCCAGCAGCATCAAACGTGCAACCTTTATTTTTTCTTTCAGCCGGTATTCTGCAGGAGAAAGCCCGATCTCCTTTTTAAATTGCTTGCGGAAATTTTCATAGCCCAGACAAAGCCTGTCGGCAATCTCTTCCGGCTGAATATTGCGGGAAAGATCGCTTCCCAATAAGCTGCAAGCTTCGGCCATCGCCGCCCGAACCACGTCCTGCCCTTTTCCAGCCGCATGGTGCATGGACACCGTCAGATCCTGCGCCTGCTGCAAAACCTGATACAGCGTATCCGTCTGTGCACTGCGCAAGTGTCGCAAAAGACTCTCAAACCGTGCATGAAAATCCCTGGTGACAGACAGATAGGAAACCGGCTGCTCAATCTGTAAAATACCAAGTTCCCGCATGGATATATAGGTATTTTTTCCAAAACTGATATAAAATTCGGACCACCGGCCATCGGGTACCACTTCGATGGAATGGAGCTCTCCCGGCCGCCGCTGCACGAAACTGCCGGCAGAAAGCATGGTGCGATTCCCCTCTCCGTCAATATAAAACCCGGTCCCGCTTAGAAGCACAAAACAGCTGTAATAGTCAATACAGCAGTCATATTGAGACCGCGCAGCCGTTTCTTTGGCCATATAACCACAGGAAAGAATCCCATTGGAAAAATCATCTCCGATACAGCGGTACACAACATCATTCCGCTTTTCTGCCTGCATCAATCAGCACCTCACAAAATACCAAATTGGACATTCTTATCGTATCAGTTTTTTCTTTAGAAAACAAGTGGCCTTTTTACTGAAAATTTTCGCTGTTTTTAGATATTTTCCACCTGCCTGCCAGTTTGCAAACAAGCGAACATATAAATAGGTACCCACCGGAAAAGCCGGTGGTACTTCAAAAACGGGCAAATCTTTATGATACCAGCAAGCGCGTCTCGTCGCGCTTGTACGGTCTGACTGCCCCGAGAGTTCTGCTGCCTGCCGCCCGTAAACCGGCTTAGAAGTTTCCCTTTGTCAATTCTTCTCCTCCCTTCTCCTCTTCCAACTGGTCTTGGATATACTCTGCTTTCTTTTTCCCATTCTTTCCCCCTGTGCCCACGTAGTTCCCTCTGCTCCTGAATGCCCCGTTTCGGTATTTTTTCCGCCATTCCGGGTACTTCCCGTACATCATCAGGCTACTCTTCCCCTTCAGATACCCCATGAAACTCGATACCGCTGCCTTCGGTGCAATCTCCACCAGCATGTGTACATGGTCCGGGCATACTTCTGTCTCTATTATTTGAACCCTTTTCCTCTCACACAGCGTCCGCAGAATTTCCTCTGTCTCTCTTCTCTTTTCTCCATTGAACTCCTTCCTCCGGTATTTCGGGGCAAACACTAATGTGGTACTTGCCATTCCATTTCGTATGCGATAAACTATTTATCTCATTCATCTCAATGACCTCCCTTTGCTTTCTTCCCTGCAGTTGCCAGACCGCACCCTGATTCTAAGCAAAGGGAGTTTCTTTGTCTGCATCATCGCCATCAGCCTTCTTTTAATCCTCTCCCCCAGCGAGTGGTTTTCGTTATACAAAAAATCCTGTGCAGAGTATTTCTGCACAGGATAAGCAATAAAACATGCTATTTATTTTGCTCCAACTTTGTCTGACAGTTCTTGGGCTTTTTCAAACAGCCGGGTGGCAATTTCCAGCATCCTCGCCTCATCCAGGGAAATCTCTTCTCCCTGTGCGGGGGTGAATGCAGAATCCAGCACGGTATTAGCCGTCAGATCCACCTCAAATTCCACCTCAGCGCCGGTCAGAGCACCATCTGGTTCCGATGTCCCGCTGGAAGAAGCCTGCCCATTCCCTGCAGCCATATGCACACGAAAGGTGTTTTTTCCCTTTTTCCCAATAGCCGGTTCCTTCATTATACAGGGAAAATTCCGGAACCCACCCCAGATTGGTAAAAGAAAGCTGCCAATCCTCTTTTAAGATGGTTAACGTATACGATTCTTTGGGGATTTCGTTCTGTATCTTTTTAAACAGATACAGTGCTATTTCTTTCATCTGTGCTTCATCCAGATCCAGGATCGTCTCCCCATCCGGGGCAGGGATCAACTCGGACTGGGTGATCTCTCCCGACGGCATCTCCGCGTCAAACTTAGCCTGTGCCCCCGCCAGCGAACCAACCGGACCCTCTGCCTCATCAGAAGAGGGCTGTCCCAGGCCGGTAATAATCTCCACATGGAGACTGTTTGTCTCTCTTTCCCAATAAGCAGCTCCTTCGTTTTCCTCCGTCAAAGCGGGAAACTGGCCCATATCTGTAAAAGCTACCTGTACATCACCGTTTTCCTGTACGGTTACCGTATAATGGCCGTTATCTTCTTTTTCCGGTGTGCAGGCAACCAGTATGCCTGTGAATGCCACGCAAAAAAGAACAGCGGTCAAGGCAATTAAACCGTTTTGCCGTCTCTGCGGATTAAAAATATTGCAAAATCGTTGTTTCATTCTTTTCCTCCGTAACATTTGTAACAACGGCAGTATGGGTCTGTGCGGCAAATCCTATACCGTTGCCCCCACTTTTATTCGTGGCGGAAAACATGCATACACATCTAGGCTTTCTTTTCGATGGTAAACAGGAATACATCGTTTTCGCGGATCGGCCGTTCCACCGTCAAAACGCCGTCTTTTGCTTCAGCCGTGGCAATCGCGATCGGTGCACCGCTGCATTTTGCTTTCAGCGTATCAATCTGTGCAGCGGACAGCGTTCCCTGCTGCGGCATGGACAGATACTCGGTATATACGTCATTCATCCGGTAACCAATGCCATATGTTGTCACTGTGTATACACCGTCTTCCAGGCCGGATACCTGCACGGAAACAGTGCCCTTATCCGGGGCCGGAAGGTCTTTGATATAGTAATCCTGATTGGAACAGCCATTCTGATCCGGCATGGTATAGTCCCAGGTTAACACCTGCACGCCCTGATCGTTTTTGGCCGCAAAGGTATATTTGTCCTCACAGGCAAGACAGGTGTCTCCCAGCATATGCAGATATTTATAGGCAAAGAAGGACGGCTTTTTCAGCCCCTGAATATTCATCAAGCCAAAGCCGCCATGGAAATGCTTCGGACCAGGGCCTGCTTCTTCAAAAATATCCGAAAAAGTCCAATGGGACATCGCTTTTGTATAGCCTGCACAGTCATGGAGGCGGGTCAGAATAAAGGACGCCGCATGGTATGCATCATGCACATTGTCACGGGAGGAATAACTGGGTCCCCATTCCGTAATATAAAGCGGCAGGTGGGGCATCGGTGACTCACTGATCTGCTGATGTGCCAGCTTCACATCATACGTCACGCTGTTTTCATCATGGAACATGATCTGTGCATCTTTACCGAATTCGTCCAGGCAGCCCTCCACGCCATATGTATGCGCCGTAATAAAGTCCAGCGGAACCTGATTGTCATAACAGTGCTGGATAAACTCCGGAATCCATGCGATTCCGGCCGATACCGGTCCGCCCACCGCATACTTCTCATTCACAGATTTAACCGCCTTGGCCGTTGTATCATACAGCTTGATATAATCTTCATATTCTGCTGCCCAGAATCCTTTCAGATTCGGTTCGTTCCAGATTTCAAACATCCAGTTTTTCTCCAGCTCTTCTGCGCCATACCGGTCCGTCAGGTGCTGGACAAAAGCCTGAATAAAGTCATACCACTGGTTGTAATCACGCGGCGGCGTTACATTTCCCCGCCAGAAAAAGATGGTGTTCCCACCGCTCGCCAAGGGATAAGGCATAAACCCAAGTTCCACAATCGGACGGACTCCGATGCTCATCATATAATCGTACAACAGATCAACATATTGCCAGTTGTAGACCAGTTTCCCTTCTCTGTCGTAAATACAGACTGCCATATCCTCATTAAAAATACCGTGAAAACGCAGATGGGTAAAACCGCACTCATCCACTGCAGTTTTCAGCTGACGCTGATTCTCCGCAACCAGCGTCTCATATGCGCGGCCGCCTCCGACGCAGAAATCAATATGCTCTCTGTTGTTTTCTATCACTTGATTCACGTTAACAGCAACTTTTTTCATTTTTCTTCCTCCTTACATGAGACAGTAATTATATCATATCATATTACATAACTTTTTCAACAGAAAATCCCATGTTTTTAAAACCAGCCCCTACCATTCAATCAGCAGTGTCTTGATCTCAAAGGGTTTAAAAGACAACGCTACGCTGTTTTCCTCCAACGCCAGTTCTCCGGTCTCGCAATCCGCGCCGTCCAGCCGTTCCAACAAATTGACCTGTTTAACGGAACGAACCGGCAGATTAAAAGAAAGACTGCCCTGACTGCTGCCGCCTGCTGCTTCATATAAACGAAGAATCAGCCCGTTCCCATCCTCCTGCTTTTTCAGCGCTTCGACCATGATATGCGGACAGTGCAGACACATAAACTGTCCGGAAAGCGCTTCTTTTGTTACCCGGGTACCGGAGACCGTGAGTGGATGTGCCATATCCTCTGCCGCTTCCCAGACCTGCGCATCCACCTGGTCCCCAGTATGGGGATAAATCGCATAGGTAAACCGGTGATGGGCCTGATCGGCATAAGCGCCCGGCCAGCCGGTCGAACGGAGCAGATTGAGTCCCAACATGGAACCGACCGCGTTGTGTCCATATTTGGAGTCCGTCATCAGGGTGACGCCATAATCCGGCTGGGATAAATCTGCCCATTTCTGCGCACAGATTTCATACTTTGCCATATCCCAGGTCGTGTTCTGATGGGTCGGACGCTTCAAATGCCCAAACTGAATGCCGCAGGTTACTTCGTTGCAGAGCAGGTCAAAATTAAATTCTGCGCGCAGCATCCGCGCGTATTCGTTCCAGTCTGCTTCCGTCTCAAATACCGCTTTTCTGCTGTCTTCCTGCAACCGGATTTTCTGTCGCAGAACCGATGCTCCATGCCGGTATTCCTGTTCCATCACCGCGCAGGAACCTTCGACATAAGCCCGGCTGGAAACAAGCTTCATATATTCCGGTGCTTTTTCACTGTAATAAATATCAATATCCCAGGCATTCCCGTTGTCATAATACACCGGGAACCGGTTAGAAGGCGCACGCAGGCATTCCCGCCGGTTTTCTTCATCATACAGCGAAGACACAGCCCCATCCTCTGCAAACGTCAGGGTCAGCTTGCCGTTAGAAATCCGGTTTTTCTCTGCCCGCACATGGAAATCCTTTTGCAGATTCTCCGCTGATACAGCCGTATAGCCGAATGCCGGCACCTTGACTTTATATTCCTGCCCATCCAATTGGATATAGGCTTGCCGGTCAAACGCCAGAGAATTATAAACCAGCGCAGGTGTGTCTTCCCCAACCGAAACAGAAAGGGCGGCATATGCTTCCTGCATGATGGCCCGGGTATGTTTGAGCAGGAGTTCATACCGCGCCAGAGATTCATCGTAGACCCGTTTAATGGAAGAACCGGGGATAATATCATGGAACTGATACAACAGGACTTCTTTCCAGATCTGTTCCAGTTCTTCCTGCGGATAGGGAAACCCCTTCTGCATGGCCAGCGAGCAGGCATACTCTGCCTCCCGCAGCGCGCTTTCCATTTTCCGATTATACCATTTATTCCGTGCCTGGGTTGTATAAGTCCCCTGATGCCGGGAAAGATACAGCTCACCTTTCCATTGTTTATACCGGTCTCTGTACTGGTCGATCCGCTCGAAAAAAGCTTCGATGCTTCCCTGTTCGACCGGGGGCAACCCGCTCAGATTCTGCATACGGCTGATCCGTTCCAAATGTTCTGTTCCCGGGCCGCCTCCGCCGTCCCCAATCCCAAACAGCATGATTGCTTCCGGACAAACCCCTTTATCCTTATCATTGTGTTCAGTGAACAAAACAGATTCCGGCAAAATCGCACTGTTATATGTATTTTCCGGCGGCATATGCGCCAGCACTTCGGTGCCGTCAATGCCTGCCCAACGGAAGGTATGATGTGGAAAATCGTTGTGATAATCCCAGGACAGTTTCTGCGTCATAAAATATTCCAGTCCGGCCTTTTTCATGATTTGCGGCAGACTTCCCGTATAGCCAAAGGTATCGGGCAGCCAGCACATTCTGGATATTTTTCCGAACTCTTTTTCTGCAAAACGCCGGCCATATAAAAACTGCCGGACGAAGGCTTCGCCGCCGGTGAGATTGGTGTCGTTTTCCACCCACATATTCCCCTGTACTTCCCAGCGTCCTTCGGCGATTTTATCTTTGACGCGCTGATACAGCGCCGGATAACCTTCTTTCATCCATTGATACAGCTGCATCTGGCTGGCGCCGAAATAATAATCCGGATACTTTTCAAAATTAGCGAGCACGGTCGAAAAAGTCCGTGCGCCTTTCCGTTTGGTTTCCCGGATCGGCCAAAGCCAGGCCAAATCGATATGAGAATGCCCGGTTGCAATGATTTTCAGAGAAGGGTCCCCGCCGCGTTTGGCCAGCAGTGCGTCAAAAATCTCCCCGGCTTTCCGCAGGGTATCCGGATCGGTTCGAATCAACAGGCCGGCAGCCTCATTGAGGCCATATAGAATCTCCGCACGCCGCGCCGAATCTTCCGGTAAATGCTCCGCCAGGTTCAAAAGGACTTCCATATCATAATACAGTTTGGTAAATTCGGGATGGCAGATGACGATTTCCGCCTGCAAAATTCTCCCGCGCCCCCGATAATTGCCGAACAGGTCATTACAGCCGCCGTCTACCCAGAGGTCAACCACTTCCCCGCCCTGCGCACAGTCGGCAACCGGTACCAGCCGCTTGCTGTCTTTAGCGACGTCAAAATCCGAGGTAGCCCGGGTTGTAATGCCGAGCAGCGGATTCCCGTCCTGGTCGACCACAAGTCCTTCTCCGGACAGATCCAGCATAACCGCCACATTTGCTCCGCAGGCTGTATCCGGTACCCTGCCCGTAAAATGAAACCAACCGCAGTCCCAAAGCTCTCCCCATACATCGCCTGGCTGAAATAAATGGCGTTCTCCTTCCAGCCGCTGTGAATAAGGCAGCGGTTCTTTTGTGATATAAGCCTCGATCGCAAGATCCGCGATTTTCTGATATTGCGCGTTCCAAAGTCTGTCAAATGCTTCCCGGATCAGATTCATAGACTGTTTCTGATAATAAGGCATCCAAACACTTCCTCTCTGTCTTTCCTGCCCTTATTATGGCATGGAAAAAACGGAAAGTCAATTCACTTTGAGCAATATCTCTGATTTGATCTGGAATAAATTTCCCAGGTGCCTGCTGAAAATCCGGTGATCCAATCAATGTACAAACACAGCGGAAAATGTGATATAATCTTAAAATAATAGATCCATCAAATCTATATATTTTATACTTTGAGGTATGCCCGTAAAATCCGACTTGGATTTGGGTTCCATAACTGGAGCATTGTCCGCGAAATTCGATATTGGATTTGTCGCTAAAGCAGGAGGACTGCCAGTCAAATCCGACACGCTGTCCGTACAGCCGGCAGTCGGATTTGTCCCCAATGCAGGAGTCTTGTCACCCATATCCAACTGTACAATTGTCGGATTTGCACTCATACATTGAAAATCGGAGGAATTATATGGATGGTTTCATGTCTGAACTTGCAAAAATGAATATAGATTTTCAGTCTCTTGATATAATCCAGCATAAAGATGGCATTGTTGTCGCACGTGTTGTCTGTGAAGACAGATCTTTGATCATAAAATTTTTTCAACGGCAGGCGTTTGCCAGAGAAATTGAAAATTACAGGATTCTATCATCGCTGAATATTCCGACGTTGCATATCATCTCTGCTACAGAGCGCGCCCTATTGATGGAAGACATTCGTGACAGTACAATATACAGGTTCGGAACGGAGCAGGATTTAAATAACCCTGAAATCGCTGTTTTGATAGCGAAATGGTATAAGTTGCTGCATCATAAAGGGTATGAATATATCAGGCAAAACCATGATGTATCGCTGTATGATGAAAATGATTTGATCACTGCAAAAAATATAGAAGAAATAAAACGAAAAACCAATACGTCCGCATTGCCTGTCTGGAAACTGATAGAACGCAATCTTGATTTGATCCAAAATGTTCTAAGCAAAGTGAAACGGACCTTAACCTATAATGATTTTTACTATTCCAATCTGACCGTTTCAAAAGACAGCACGTCAGCCATGATGTTTGATTACAATCTGCTTGGAAAAGGATATGCTTATGCAGATATAAGGAATGTGTGCTCTTCATTGTCAGAAGAAGCCCAAAAAGCCTTTTGTGAGGAATATGGGAAATATGACACATTGGAAGCCATGATAGATGATGTCGTTTCTATACTGATTACCCTACATTTTGCCTGTCAAAAAACTTCGTTTCCTTCCTGGGCAAATGGTGCGCTGACGGATATACAATCTGCTTACATTGATAAGGTTCAAAGATTTCTTGATCTCGTAAAGTAAATCTTTCAAAAACACATAGACACATAAACACATATTCAAGTATGTATCTGAAATGACATGAAACCAAGCCAGAACGCCGTATGAAGGGAAACTTCCATATACGGTATGGAGCAGGGAGAAAAGGGGGAGATCCTGCCAAAGCTTTACCTGTTGCCATCATGCTGCCGGTCAGCGTTTTGGATTGACAGATATAGTCCCCGAATATTACTTTTTATTAAATTTCGTCTGAAACAGGCGGGGATTCTATTGACTTTGCACAACTAATTCCTGTATAATACAAAAAGCAATTGATACTTTTGCAAGCAGTCTGACGATATAAACTGCAGCGAATCATAAAGAGCTGACCATGACTGACCGTGTGTCAGAGATAAAGGAGAGATGACATGAAATTCAAAACATTTCCTGTTCCGGTACTGGATCCGGCATCCAAAGTAACCGGCGGTTTCTGGGAAAAGCGGATGAATCTTGCGCGGGAAAAGGTGATTCCCTATCAGTGGCTGGCCTTGAACGATCAAATTCCGGATGCTGCTCCCAGTTATTGTATGCAGAATTTTAAGATTGCGGCCGGACTGGCGGAGGGAAAATTTCAGGGATGTATCTTTCAGGACAGCGATGTTGCCAAATGGATTGAAGCCGTAGGTAATTCCCTGCTCTGGCATCCGGACCCGGAGCTGGAGAAAACCGCTGACGAGGCAATTGATATCATCTGTAAAGCGCAGAAGCCAGACGGATACCTGGACACCTGTTATATCATCAACAATTGGAATTATTTCAACAACCTCCGGGACGATCACGAACTGTACTGTGCCGGTCATATGCTGGAGGGAGCCATCGCTTATTATCTGGCGACTGGAAAAGACAAACTGCTCAAAACCATGATGCGGTATATGGATCTGATTGACCGGATGTTCGGCCATGAGGAGGGCAAAATCCACGGTTATCCCGGACATGAGGTGCTGGAAATGGCCCTAGTAAAACTCTGGCAGGTCACTGGGGAAAAGAAATATCTCAATCTGGCGAAATATTTTATTGATGAGCGGGGACAATCCCCTCTGTATTTTGAAAAAGAACAGCAGGAGCACCATCTCGCCAAATGCTGGGAGGGTAGCGCATTCGGCCTGCAGTATTATCAGGCCGGCAAGCCGGTTCGGGACCAGCATGACGCGGAAGGCCATGCCGTACGGGCAACCTACCTTTATTCCGGTATGGCGGATGTCGCCAGAGAAACGCAGGATGAGAGTTTAAAACAGGCGTGCCAGAACCTGTGGAACAGTATTACACGCCGCCGGATGTATATTACAGGTGGAATCGGATCGCAGGCATACGGTGAGTCTTTCTCCTGTGACTATGATCTGCCGAATGATACAGTCTACGCAGAAAGCTGTGCGTCCATCGGCCTGGCTTTTTTTGCCCGCAGGATGTTGGAGCTGGATATCAAAGCAGAATATGCAGACGTGCTGGAAAAAACGCTTTATAACGGAATCCTCAGCGGAATTTCGCTGGACGGTACGAAATTCTTTTATGTCAATCCGCTGGAAGTTGTTCCGGAACTGGTTGCCAAAGCACAGCCCCACCGCCATATCGCGCCGCAGCGGCAAAAATGGTTTGGCTGTGCCTGCTGTCCGCCGAATATCGCCCGTCTCCTCTGCGCGATCCCAAGTTATGCGTATACAGCAGCCGGGGACTCTCTCTTTGTCCATCTTTATATGAACGGTTCCTACGATATGCAGACAGACGGCAAAAATCTGCATCTGGACGTGGAGACTGCATACCCCTGGGAAGGTGATATTGCCTTTTCGGTTTCTTCTACCCAGGATATTCCCTGCACCCTTGCACTCCGGATCCCGGGCTGGTGCAGAAAATATACGGTTTCCCTGAACGGGCAGCCCATTTCTGGTGAAGTGACGGATGGTTATCTCTATTTGAACCGGACATGGAAAAACGGTGACCTTCTTCGCCTGACGCTGGATATGCCGGTGGAAATGATCCGTTCCAATCCTGCTGTACGGGATGATGCAGACAAAGTTGCCGTCATGCGGGGACCGATCGTCTATTGTCTGGAAGAAGCGGACAACGGAAATAACCTGCATCTGGTACATATGGCGGAGAAACCGGAATTCAAGGCTGTTTATGAGCCGGATTTACTGGACGGCGTCGTTTCCATTACTTCTAACGGCCGACGGATGAAAACCGGTGGATGGGAGAATGCCCTATATGCGTTTGACACACCGGACCAGTATGAGGATATTTCTTTAAAATGGGTGCCGTATTATGCCTGGGCAAACCGTTCTCTGGGCGAAATGACCGTTTGGGTGCGGAAATAAAAAGGTTGCAGCAAAAAGTCCTGTTTCCCATGTAAACCCAAAACTTTGAGAAAAACAGCAAAAGGAAGGCCGCCATAAAAACGGTCTTCCTTTTTTGTCTTCAGAATCTCTCCGGCAAAAACGCCTGCTTTTAAATCCGGATTTCTGTCCAGCGGCCGCTTTTAAAGCGGATTCCCGTCAGCACAAAACGGGCAAACTGGTCCAAAGTCAACCCGATCCAGGCACCGGTCAGCCCCAGTCCCAGCGGCTCGCAGAACAGCCATCCAAACAGCGGGCGGATGATCGCCACACTGATCAGGGAAACAAATGCCGTATATTTGGTATCCCCCGCTCCCCGCAGGCAGCCTGAATAAATCACCTGTGCAATCTGAAGGAAAACGATCACTGCCAACAGTGACATAATCATCATACTGTAATCCAAAACAGCCTGTTCTTCCGCAAACAAGCCGAAAATCCATCTGCCCAGGGTAAAGAAAACCACTGATAATCCGCACGCAAACACAATACCAAATCGTTGACAGGCGCCCCCATATACCTTTGCAAGATCCGGTCTATGCTCTCCCAGGCTCTGGCCAACCAGCGCCACAGAAGCAACGGACAGCCCATCTCCGAAAGAAAAGGAGATACTCATCAGATTCATACCAATTTGATGAGCGGCAAAGGCCGTTGTCCCCAAATTGGCAACAATGATGGCATAAATCAGAAAACCAATCCGCAGAAAAATCTGCTCTGCCAGCGTGCTGGAACCAATATTACAGATTGCCCCGATGGTACGGCGATCAAACCGCAGGCGGCCAATCTTTCGCAAACTGATAAACTGATCTTTATGCAGCACCGACATAATGCTCATCCCACAGGCAGCTATGGTTCCGATGACCGTAGCAATCGCCGCGCCCTGTACCCCCAGTGCAGGAAATCCGAAATGCCCTTCAATCAACAGGTAATTAAACACAATATTGACCCCGTTGGAGACCATATTGGTCCGCATAGCAATTTTCGTGTTTCCCGCACCCCGCTGCGCCGCATTAATCACCATGGTGATCACATTAAAAACCATTCCGCCCATAATGATCCGGAAATAATCTGCCGCATAGGCATGTGTATCCTCTTTTGCCCCCGCAAACCAGATAATCGGATCGGCATACACAACGCAAACTACGCTGACAATCAGGGTGAGCAGTCCCGTAATTACCAGTGCCTGCTGCAAAACCTTATTGGCGCTTTCCCTGTCCTCTTCTCCCTTGCGGCGGGCAACAATAGCAGAAACCGCTACATTCAGGGAAAGAAATACAGCAAGCCCAATAAATTTCGGCTGGGTTGTCAGACCCACGGCCGAAATGGCATAGGATCCCAGGCCGCCTACCATCATGGTATCAATCACACCGACCAAGCTCACCAGAAAGGACTCCAGCACAGAGGGCCAGGCGATATGAACGACTGTTTTCAGCAGTTCTCTTTCTTCGGGCAGTGCCCCGCATGGCTCCATTCCATGCAATAATTTTTGAACTGTAAAAAGACGCAAGACCAGCACCATTCTTTCCACGATTCGCTTCTGTTTATGACAGCGATGATATTTTTGTGTTTTTATTATACATGATTTTCCTTTTTTCTGCAAACTTTTCTTTTGATTTTTGCCAAAGCATTCTGCCGACAGGCGGCAAGCTGAAAGGCTGCCCAATCCCGCCGTCCGTTTGTCCGCTGGTAAAACAGACGGCGGAACAGGGAGATGCCCCAGAAAAAAATCAAAACAGAAAGCCTGAGGGAGTGGTCCGTCGCAATCAGGAATGCCTGTCATACGATGCCGGAAACTGTAAACACAGATTGGGGTTCCCGCGGATTGTGCAGATAGAAAGGGACAAGGGATCAGATGATAAAAAAGACATGAAAAATAGATGAAAATTTTTAAAAAAATTTAACCATTTCAAATTTCTTTCACTATTAAGGTAGAAGCTTCTAAAAAATCAGAGGAGGTGTGACAATGAACGGCGCTCAATTTAATGAGAAAATCGTTGAAGTATCAAAAACAATTTTTTCATATTGTATGGCAAAAACCCCGACACGCGAGGAAGCGGAGGATTTATGCCAGGATATCCTTTACGAGCTCGTAAAATCATCCAAAAACATTCGAAACCAGGATGCATTTTATGGATTTATGTGGACTGTTGCCGGCAATGTATACAGACAATGGTGCAGAAAAAGAGCCAAAATCCGAACCTGTGAGTTGACGGATGATATCCCGGCAGAAGTCATCATAAACGATGATGAAAATACCGATATTTATTTTCTCAGAAGAGAGTTATCTTTACTTTCTGAAAAATATCGCCGCGCAACGATTCTGTATTACATTGACCGCAAGTCATGCGCTGAAATTGCACACATCCTTGCAATCAGCGAAAGCATGGTGAAATATCTGCTTTTCAAATCCAGAAAAATATTGAAAGAAGGAATGAGTATGGAACGCAAGCTTGGCAGTCTGAGTTATAACCCTAAAATCTTTGTCCCGCTTTACATGGGTTCCGGCCCCAATCATTTTTGGGACTTCATGCAAAGTAAAATCAGGCAGAATATTGTAAGCGCCTGTTATAACGATTCTTTAACAGCTGAGCAAATCAGTCTTGAAACAGGCATACCGCTCCCCTATCTGGATGATGACATCAAGGCCCTTGTAGCCAAACAAATCCTCATAAAGGACGGGACCCACTACAAGGCGAATATCATTATTATCACATCGGAATGTACTGATGAAATCAACCGAAACGCGGCATCGTATCATCATAAAATTGCTGATAGCATCCGTCATTTTATTGAAACAAATCTTGAAAATTTCAAGCAAATTAGTTTTACCGGTGCTGATTTTTCGGACAATACGCTGCATTGGCAATTGATGACTTTTGTATTGGCAGCAATCACTCTTTTTCAGACCAATGTGCTCGACACAAACGACGCGTCTGAATTTCCTGAAACTGCCTGGGGCGATCACGCATATCTATGGCTTGTTGAAAAAGACAGCGGATTAAATAACCGTATATTTAATTTTTCACAGGAAAACAGCCGTCAGGGCGACCGCATCCATTTCTTCGATTATCTCCCGCATCCTAAAGGCGATCATCACGATTTTTACGGTAATACACGGTATGTTAACATTCTTTGTGATATCGCGCGCGGTCATTTGGACAATGTCAGCGAATACGAGCTTGAGGCAGTTGCAGAGATGATCAGAAAAGGTTATGTTGTGAAAGAAAACAACACCTATCAAGTGACTATGCCGGTATTTACAATGGAACAATATGCTGAAGCGGTACAACTTGCCAGGAAATTTGTTTCTGAAAAACTCGGAGAGGTCATCCAGGAACTGGATCAGTTATCCATCAAAATATTAAACGAGCACACGCCTAAATATTTGCAAAAGCAAGTGCCTGGAATCGCTGGTGCGGACAGATTCGTTCATGCCGCCTGCATTCCCATCAGTATTCTGGTTGACAGAAAATTTTTAAATACAAATTGGAATCCGCTGGAAATGCCAACAACCTTTGTCGTTTTAAATCAGTAATACGCCGTTGCCGGGAGCTTAACAGCTCCCGGCATTTTTATGCGTAAAATGATCATCCTTTTTTATCATGACAGAAAATATTCAGGCCGGCATACCCTATCCCAACCTGCCGTCAGGTTGTTTTTTACCAAAGCCAACAAGGCCGAATCACAGGGTTTACATCCTAACATATATGCAGTATATAATTCGATTTGAATTTTTAAGATTCATTCCTGTATTTTGGAAAAATCGCTGATTATAGCTTGTTTTATCTTGACAAAAATTTAGAAAACGCTTATGATTAGAGTTGCAGAAGACAAATTTTTTCTGGATAAAGTCCATGTTTTACAGGCATACTTTTAATCCTGCAAATATTCGTGATATCCATATTTTTCTATAAAGATAAAGGAGCGGCTTATGGACGGACTTCATCCGCTGGTCTCTTCTCTGATCGGCACCGGTTTTACATTCCTGATGACAGCTGCGGGGGCAGCCCTGGTATTTTTCTTCCATGGAGAAATCAAACCGTTTTTTCAACGAGCCTTTCTGGGCTTTGCGGCAGGTGTCATGATTGCGGCATCTGTCTGGTCTCTTCTGATACCAGCGATGGAAATGGCCGATGAGCAGGGCACTGTCGCCTGGCTGCCCGCGGCAGGAGGCTTTATATTAGGCGGTTTATTCTTACGTACTTTGGATCATATCCTTCCCCATTTGCATCCCGGATCCCGCGACCCGGAAGGCATGCCGTCTTCCCTGAAGCGCACGACCATGCTCGTACTGGCGGTGACACTGCATAATATCCCGGAAGGGATGGCGGTTGGACTGTCTTTTGCCATGGTAACACAAAGCGGTGGATCCGTCCCGCTGGCTTCTGCTGTTGCGCTGGCCATTGGTATGGGGCTGCAAAACTTTCCGGAAGGAACAGCGATTTCCCTGCCCCTCCGGCAGGAAGGGCTTTCCAAAACGCGCGCTTTTGCATATGGTGCTTTATCCGGCGTTGTAGAGCCGATCGGCGGTGTGTTGGCTGTACTGATCGCAGGTTCTATCGCACCGTTAATGCCCTGGCTGCTTTCCTTTGCCGCAGGCGCCATGATTTTTGTCGTCGCAGAGGAGCTGATACCGGAAGCGCACCTGGATGAGCATTCCCATGCTGGTACTTGTGGCGTTATGGCCGGATTTCTGGTGATGATGATTCTGGATGTTGCGCTGGGATGAAATCAGGCGGAGAATATCATAAAAAGACAGAATGAGAAAAAATAGAGAGGAACAAACATGTTAGAACTCAAAAATATTTCCATGCAGGTGGAAAATCATAAAGAAATTTTAAAAAATATTAATCTGACAATTGATGATGCAAAATTTGTTGTCATCACCGGTCCAAACGGCGGCGGAAAATCAACGCTTGCCAAAGTCATTGCCGGTATTGAACACCCGAATGAGGGAAAAATCTTTTTTAACGGCCGGGACATTACGGATATGAGTATCACAGAACGCGCCCGCCTTGGCATTGGATTTGCTTTTCAGCAGCCAGTGCGGTTTAAAGGGCTTACCGTACAGGATCTGGTCGAACTGGCGGCCGGAAAGCCCATGCAGGAAATGGAGTTGTGCCATTATCTCCGGGATGTCGGGCTTTGCGCGCGGGATTATATCCATCGGGAGGTCAATGCCAGCCTGTCCGGCGGGGAAATCAAACGAATCGAAATTGCCATGGCGCTTGCGCGCAAAGCGCAGCTTACGATTTTTGACGAACCGGAAGCAGGGATTGATCTTTGGAGCTTCAATAATCTGATCAATGTGTTTAAAACCCTGCATCAGCAGATTCACGGATCCATTCTGATCATTTCTCATCAGGAACGGATTCTGGATATTGCGGATGAGATTATTGTCCTGTCGGCTGGAACCGTGTCTGCGCACGGTAAAAGAGATGAAATTTTACCGGAATTACTTAGTGGCGGCGGCAGTTGCCGTTTCTGCCCGGATCTTGAGAGAACGAACGCAAACCCTGTTTTCGGAAAGGAATAAACAGCATGAAAAACGCAACGCAAAAACTGCTTGAAATGGTTTCGGATCTGTTCGGCACCCCGGAAGGCGCCTATAATATTCGGGAGGACGGGAGCTGTGCAGGCCGCCAGTCCACAGAAAATGTACAGATTAATCCGAAAGCGGATCAATCCGGAATTGATATCATTGTTAAGGCGGGGACGCCGGGTGAAAAAATCTATATTCCCGCATGTATCACCCATGGCAATGTCAACGACCTGGTCTATAACGACTTTTTTATCGGAGAGAATGCGGACGTAACAATCGTGGCGGGATGCGGCGTGCATAATGAGGGAGAAGAGGATTCTCAGCACAACGGTATTCATCGCTTCTTTGTCGGAAAAAATGCGCGGGTCGTCTATCTGGAAAAACATATCGGAACCGGCAATGGGACCGGCAAGCGGATTATTA
The DNA here is from genome assembly GCA_904420125.1 of Candidatus Falkowella caecavicola. Lineage (GTDB taxonomy): Bacteria > Bacillota > Clostridia > Oscillospirales > Ruminococcaceae > Falkowella > Falkowella caecavicola. Next base: position 51,171 of record CAJFUK010000053.1, read on the forward strand.
ATCCACAAACCTATGTCGAGCTGGACGAAAACGCCTATATGGAAATGGATACCATGCAAATCCGTGGGGTGGATTCCACAGTCAGAGAATCCAAAGCGCTTCTGAAAGGCGGGGCCAAATTAATCATCAAGGAAAAACTGATGACCCATGGAGACCAGTACGCGGAAACCAATTTTGAAGTAGACGCTAACGGAGAAGACTGCGGCGTAGATCTGATTTCCCGTTCTGTCGCGCGGGATCACTCTAAACAGGTTTTCCGTTCTAAAATCAACGGAAATACCCGCTGCACAGGACATTCTGCCTGCGATGCCATTATTATGGACAGCGGGATTGTCAGCGCGATTCCGGAACTGACGGCCAACCATGTAGACGCTGCCCTGATCCATGAAGCCGCAATTGGAAAAATTGCCGGAGAACAGCTGATTAAATTAATGACGCTTGGACTAACCGAAGAAGAAGCTGAAGCAAAAATCATTGACGGATTTTTAAAGTAAACAAAGGGAGGAGAAATCATGCTTTACCGCAATCCAATTATTCCAGGGTTCAACCCTGATCCGAGCATCTGTCGTAAAGGAGACGACTTTTATCTGGTCACCTCGACCTTTGAGTTTTTTCCGGGTGTGCCGGTATATCACAGCAAAAACCTGGTAAACTGGGAGCATATTGGATATTGCCTGGATCGGGATTCCCAACTGCCCCTGCAGGGCTGCTGGCCTTCAGCCGGTATTTATGCACCGACGATCCGTTATCATGAGGGCATGTTTTATATGACCACCACCAATGTCAGCGGCGGCGGCAACTTTATTGTACATACCGAAGACCCGGCCAAAGGCTGGTCGGAACCGGCCTGGGTGCACGGACAGGGCGGCATCGACCCTTCCCTTTTCTTCGACGATGACGGCAAAGTATACTTCACCTCGACCGGCGAAGATGAAAACGGTTCGGGGATCCGAATCTGCGAACTCAACCCCATGACCGGAGAACTGCTGTCCGATTCCATCCTCCTTTCCCACGGTACCGGCGGAAAATGCCCGGAAGCACCGCATATTTATAAGATCAATGGCTATTATTATCTGATGATGGCCGAAGGCGGCACAGAATACGGACATATGGAAACCATCTTCCGAGCCAAAAATCCCTATGGACCTTATGAGTCCTGTCCGCATAATCCAATTATCACCCAGCGCAATACCTGCGGTACCCCTATTCAGGCCACCGGGCATGCCGATATCATTGAAGACGGGAATGGAAACTGGTGGATGGTCTGCCTGGGAATTCGCCCAATCGGCGCGCAGCTCCACAATCTGGGCCGCGAAACCTTCCTGGTGCCGGTTATTTGGGAAAACGGCTGGCCGGTTGTCGTCAACAATGAACCTTTGGGTCTGGAAATCGACGCGCCTTTGCCCTATCCGGAAACAGTGCGGCCGGTTTGCCTGGATCTGGAGGAAAATTTTGATGGAAGCAGTTGGAACGTCGCGTTTAATTTTCTGCGCAATCCACAGCGTGAAAATTATAGACTGGACACGCAGAATCACTGCCTGCATCTGCAGGGTACAGAAAAGCGATTGTCAGATTCGTCTACCAATCCCACATTTATGGGCGTGCGCCAACAGGATCATAACACCTGCGTTACATCGGTGCTGACCGGGGAACTGGCGGAGGGCGGCGCCGCCGGCCTGTCCGCTTATTATACCCACTGTTATCATTATGATATCTGCTTACAGAAAAAAGACGGCGTCTATCAGGTTGCCGTTCGCAGAAGGCTGCACGATCTGGATCTTGTCACCGCCTGCACCCCGATTGCTTATAATGGAAAAATTGAGCTGAAAATACAGGCCGCCAAAGATTTTTACCAATTCAGCTACCGGCTGGACGACGGAGAATTTATTCCGCTTGATTCGGCGATGACTGCTGGTCTGTGTACGGAGGGCCTTTATTTCAATACCTTTACCGGTACCTATATCGGCATGTTTGCGGAAAATACAGAAGCGGTATTTGACAGTTTCCATACCACACAGCCCGTCCGCTGATATCATACTGCTTTTAATACAAAAGGCCGTTGCTTGGGATAAAGCAACGGCCTTTTTGGGGCTTAATCATTTTGATCTATATATAAATGCATGGGCCAGGACAGATATTCCAGCTGATCCAGCTTTTCTGCCGTAATATATCCAGTGGGCGCATTTAAAATTGTCGGGATCCGATTGACAACAGAGGCACAGGTGTGTTCCACGGTTGCCGGTTTGGTCACATAAAAAGTCGTATCCGGCTCGCCTATTATTTTCCAGTCACACATATCCCCATCATCCGGTCCATATACTTTGCCAATGCACTGTGTCTCGATGACGGGTCCCTGGAAGGTTTCCGTGGTAACCACTGCGCTCATACCAATACAGTTACCTTTTGGAATCGTCTTACCCAGGGTGGCAGAGTATAAATCCTGATCATAGAAATACGGAATACATTTCTGACTGGTTTTCTTGATGGTCCAGCCCATCCGGTTACAGAGCGCTTCATTAGAATTCCATACATAAGCGGGTTCCAGGGTAGTAGGATGCGCAATTTTCTCCTCAAATTCCTCTGGGGTCAAACCAACGCCGTGTGCATTGGCTAAAGCGAGCCCATAATCTTCGACATTATAACTGACCGCACCCTCAATCCGATCGATCCGGTGTACGGCGCCAGCCACAGCGCCAATCCAGTTAATCCAAAATACATCCTGCATACCGGTGCCGGTAATCGTGCAGTTATTTTCTTTTGCCAGCCTGTCCAAACGATTCGTAATCGCCGCACTGGTCGTCCAGGGATAAATCGCTTCCTCGCATGTTGTCACAACGCTGATTCCGCGGGACAGGCATCGTTCCAGGCACTCCAGCATATCCGGCATAAAGCTGAAGAGCGTGACCACTGCAATATCTGCGTCGCACGCATCCAGAACGGCATCCGCATCACTGCGGATCGGTACCTGCAGTTTCACACCCAGCTCAGCATAGTCTCCCACATCCATGCCGAGAATATCCGGATTGATATCGATCGCACCCACGATTTCAGCACCCTTTTCATAGAGATAGCGAAGTGTATACTTGGCCATCTTTCCGCATCCATATTGTACTACCCGAATCTTTTCACGGTTCATCATAGCATCCCTCTCTTTTGTTGATTGCACGCAATTCTGCAAAAAGCCAGTCCGTCTTCTGACTGTTCTGCGGTGTTTGCGTCCTTATGGAACAGCATGTGCATCTCCAGGTCATCCCCAGGCATCGGCTGGTTCAGAAAAATGGCCGGATGGCCATGACGGAGTATGCTTTCATAGTTTTCCAAATCATGGGGATAAAATACATATCCAAGATAATCATCTTGGATATATGGAAATATTCCATGTTTCAAAATGGGTTCACCGATGCCTCTGATCCGATGGCATGGGTTCCTCCACTTTGTATTTTTTCGACCGGCATGTCGCACAGCGGCTTTTTGCAAAAAACTTCCGGTCAAACCATGTCATTCATATCCCTGCTGGTATGGGTGTAGATCCGACCGTTATCATTCCTCATATGGATATCCCGCATACCGCTAGGCCCTAGACACAAAAATGGATGGAGCAAATGCTCCATCCATTTTTGTGTCCGTGTTTAGCTGTTTTCCTGTGCCGTTATGATCAGGTCTGTACCGTTATAATCTACAACCAGGGTTGTACGCGGTTTTAATGTCCCGCCGATGATCATTTTAGCGATTAAGGTTTCTACCCTGCTCTGGAGAAAACGTTTCAGGGGACGTGCTCCGTAAACCGGATCATAACCCTGTTCTACAATATATTCTTTTGCCGCACTGGTTAATGTGACAGAAAGCTGTTTTTCCTCCAGCCGCCGTTGGAGATCCTGCAGAAGCAGGTCTACAATCCGGTCAATTTCATCTCGTCTTAAGGGCTTATAGAAAACGATTTCATCCAGACGGTTCAAAAATTCCGGTCGGAACTGTTGTTTCAACAAATCCTCTACCTGCTGACGTGCCTGCTGACTGATTTCCCCATTATCCTGAATGCCCTCCAGAATATAGCTGGATCCCAAATTGGAAGTCAAAATAATAATGGTATTTTTGAAATCCACCGTGCGTCCCTGGGAATCAGTGATCCGCCCGTCATCCAGCACCTGTAACAGAATATTAAAGACATCCGGGTGTGCTTTTTCTACCTCATCGAACAAAACAACGGAATAAGGTTTGCGGCGCACTGCTTCTGTCAGCTGTCCGCCCTCCTCGTAGCCCACATATCCGGGAGGCGCTCCGATCAGCCGGGAGACTGAATATTTCTCCATATATTCGGTCATGTCAATCCGGACCATATTATGTTCATCATCAAATAATGTCTGTGCCAGCGCTTTCGCCAGTTCCGTCTTACCGACACCGGTTGGGCCAAGGAAAAGGAAGGAACCGATTGGCCGGTTCGGGTCCTGAATACCCGCACGGGAACGAAGAATCGCCTGACTGACTTTTTCGACTGCCTCGTCTTGTCCAATGACCCGTTCATGCAGGATTGTATCCAGTTTCAGCAGTTTTTCCCGTTCTCCCTCCATGAGTTTGGCAACCGGGATACCGGTCCAGCGTGCAATAATCCGGGCAATCTCTTCATCTGTGACACGGTCCCGAAGCAGGGAATCATGTCCCTGACTTTCTTCTGCAATCCGTTCTTCCTCCGCTAATTCTTTGGTCAACTGGGGCAGACGGCCATATTTATACTCGGCCGCTTTTTCCAGATCATACCGGGCCTGTGCCTTTTCAATTTCAGCGTTGACCTGTTCGATCTCTTCCCGCAGTTTCTGTACTTTGGAAATCGCCTGTTTCTCGTTTTCCCATTTGGCCTTCATCTCTTTAAAACGGGCGCGCTGGTCTGCCAATTCTTTCTGGATTTCCTGCAGGTGCTCCTGAGACAACGCATCCGTCTCTTTTTTCAGCGCCGCCTCTTCAATTTCATGCTGCATAATCTGGCGGGAAATTTCATCCAGCTCGGTGGGCATCGAGTCAATCTCTGTTCTGACCATTGCGCATGCCTCGTCAACCAGATCAATGGCCTTATCCGGCAGGAATCGGTCGGAAATATACCGGTTGGAAAGGACTGCTGCCGCAATCAGCGCCTGGTCCTGAATTTTTACCCCATGGAAAACCTCATAGCGTTCCTTCAAACCACGCAGAATCGAAATCGTATCCGCCACTGTCGGCTCATCGACCATAACCGGTTGGAACCGGCGTTCCAGTGCCGCGTCCTTCTCAATGTACTGATGGTATTCGTTGAGGGTGGTAGCGCCGATACAATGCAGCTCGCCGCGAGCCAGAAGGGGTTTTAAAAGGTTGCCTGCATCCATTGCGCCTTCGGTCTTTCCGGCTCCCACAATGGTATGCAGCTCATCAATAAACAGAATAATTTTTCCTTCACTTTTTTTGACTTCATTTAAAACCGCCTTCAGCCGCTCTTCAAATTCTCCCCGAAACTTCGCGCCGGCGATTAAAGAACCCATATCCAGTGAAAACAGCTTACGGTCTTTCAGATTATTCGGCACATCTCCCCGGACAATCCGCAGTGCCAGTCCTTCTGCAATTGCTGTTTTACCAACACCCGGTTCACCAATCAGGACAGGATTATTTTTGGTTTTCCTGGAAAGAATCCTGATCACATTTCGGATTTCCGTGTCCCGTCCAATGACAGGATCCAGCTTGTGATTCCGCGCCAATTCAACCAGATCCTGCCCGTATTTGGAAAGCGCATCATAGGTTTCTTCGGGTGTATCACTGGTGATTCGGACATTTCCCCGGACCGTCGAAAGGACGGAAAGGAACTTGTTTTTATCTACGCCAAACTGTCTGAAGATTTCTTTGAGTACAGAATTGGCCTGATCAAGCAGCGCGATCATCAGATGTTCAACCGATACATACTCATCCTTCATTCGGGCAGCCTCTTTTTCAGCTGCATTCAGTACAGTATCCACATCCTGCGCAATATAAATCTTGCCACTTTCCCGACCCGGACCGGTTACGCCCGGAATCTTCTGCAACTTTTCCTCTACAGCGTGAAGAAAAGCGGAAACATCCATCCCCATTTTCACCAGCAGCTGTGGAATCAGACCATCCTGTTGACTCAGCAGTGCATACAGCAAATGCTGCTGTTCAATTTGCATATGATGATATTCAATCGCTGTGTTCTGCGCCTCTTGAATTGCCTCCAGCGATTTTTTTGTAAATTTTTGAGCATCCATATGTTTTCCTCCTCTATCCCTGCAAAGACGGATCTTTGCATTTCAATGTATATCAAATTAAACTTTGACTTTCTTTGATCTTTATATGTATTATAACCCATAATTATGAACTTTTTGTGAACAAATAAGATTTTTTTCATTTTCTTTGATTTGCAAAAAAATATGATCTGTGTTATAATATTTTTTGTACAAATTTTTATCATGTTGCGCCAGATCAACAGGCGGGAGGTAAATGATATGAATTTCTTCTATGATCTGCATCTGCATTCCTGTCTGTCTCCCTGCGGCGATCAGGATATGACGCCGTATAATCTGGTCCATATGGCCCAATTGCTGGGGTATGATCTGATTGCGCTTACGGACCATAACACCACCCGAAACTGTCGGGCTGCGCTGGAAGTCGGAAAGGCATCCGGCATGACAGTGATCCCTGGAATGGAACTTTGTACAGCGGAAGAAATCCATATGATCTGCCTGTTTGAAGCGCTGGAAAGTGCGGAACAGTTTGGCGCATTTGTTCGGGAGCGGATTCCCCCGGTTTCAAACCGGCCCGAAGTATTTGGGGCACAGCTTCTGATGGATGCAGAAGACCGGGTCCTCGGTGAAGAAGAACTGCTTTTAGTCACTGCCTCCTCCATCAGTATCGAGGACCTTCCCGACCTGATGCCGGCATATGGAGGTATCTGCTATCCAGCGCATATTGATCGCGCTTCCTATAGTATTATATCGAGCCTGGGTGTCTTTCCGGAACATTTATGTTTCTCTGCGGCGGAAATCAGCCCTTTGGGAAACCGGCAGAAATTGATCGAACAGCATCCTGTATTAAATCAACTGCGCTTGATCACCAGTTCGGATGCACACCATCTAGAACATATGCCGGATCCCACCCATCAGATTGCATTAGATGAACTATCCGCCGCTTGCCTGATTCGCACACTTCGGCAGACTGTCTGACCGGCTGATAGATTTTTTCCGCGCTTTAAACGACATTTGATCATTTTATGCGTAGAATGAACAAGTGGACTGTTGCTCTCACCTGGAACCAGGTATGAGTTTTAAGCTTCAGCTTCCCGTTTGTCCACTATTCGTATTGGCACTATTTTTATTGATTTTATAGCTGAAAAACTCTTTTTAACTTCCCGCAGGTGTTGATACCCCCGTAAAAACCGCTTTAAATAAAGGTTTTTGGCATATTTCCATATGTCTTAATGTATCTCCATATATAATGGGTTTGTAAGGTTGGGCATCATTTTGGCACCACAGAAAAATGTATCTGCAACACCATATAGCGTTAACACGCGTACAATATAAGATTTGTCATCTCGCTTTTCTCATTGTGTTACCAATTAGAGACAGAATAAGCGTTGAAATAGAGGCTTTAGAGGTGTGATGATTCAGTGGCAAAGAATGGATACCTTTTTCTTCAAAATCACTCTTTCACTGGGTAACATTTCAAACAACATCAAGATGATTGTCGCGATGTCATCCCCTTCTTTTCCATAAATCCTCCAGAAAAAAATATGGCACAGAGCAATCAAGAAAGAAAAGGACTATAAAAGTTCCGTAGCAAATATAGGAAAAGGGTACCCTTTCCGTAAAGTCTTCGACCATCAATTTGATTTTTGCTTATTTGGAATATCCCAACCCCTTTAGCAAACTGGAAGTTATGAAATACTACTGATAAAACTTTCTTCTGATCTTTCTCATTTCTTTCCAAACATTATCCCCATAATTACTCACCAAAACAGAAATCATTCCATTATTGGGATTGTATTCAGAAATAAAACTTACACCAGGGTCACAACCTTGAAAATAAACCAAATCTTTACCACATGGATTGTCAATAATCCATACGCCATAACCATAGTAGCCTTCTTCAGGGTCGGCACCGTCTCCACTTTGTTTAGTAAACATCTTTGAGAGCAACTCTTTTGAAATTAATTTTTCATTTAATAAGTTCGTCCAAAAATTGACTACATCTTTTACTGTTATAAAAGCTCCCCCTGCCCCCGTTCCTTTTGCATCAACAGAAAAAATATTGGTACGGAAATCCTTTGTATCAGCACAATAAATATAATTATTTGCACATTTTGGCGGTAATCTATCCAGTTCATAGTAACCTGTCCCATTCATATCGCATACATCAAAAATATTTGTTTGCAGATACTGATCAAAATACATTCCCGTTACTTTTTCAATGATCTCTGCCAGCAACACATAACCCGAATTGTTGTATTGAAATTTTTGACCTTTCGGATACATCATAGGCTTATCTATGAACAACGGGAACAGATCATGATTATGTCTGATCTTGTAGTTAGGATACTCAATCCATAATTCCTCGTATTCGTCCATCATGCTTTCATCAAAATAATCTGGTACTCCCGAAGTATGATTTAATAATTGTTCTATTGTCACATCAACATCTATATCGTATAAATCAATATCAAGCAGTTTTCCTAATGTATTCTCAAAATTCAGTTTTCCTTGCTCAATTAACTGTAAGATGGCTACAGCAACAAATACTTTTCCCGCTGATGCACTAGCAAATTTTGTTTCTATTGTATTGGGGATTTCATTTGCCCAATCAGCCAGTCCGGACACATGTTCTATTACGACCTTGCTATCTTGAACAACATATATATTCCCTCTAAAATTACTATCTATGTTCATCGTTCATCATCCACCTCGCTAAACAATGAATTGCAGATTTCTTTAACAATTACATTATAGCGCTCAGATATCAATTTTTCTACCATTTCCTGCTTTTTTCAATATAGAAGACTAACGAGAACAAAAAACAACAAATGCTTTTCTTCTCGTATAGTATATGGTATTCTCTTATATCTGCCCGTATGGTTTTATATCATCATAGGAAATTCGGGCACCATTTCGGCACCAGGGCGTCGAAACTTCGGATTATTCCCGCGGCGATAAAGTGCTGAAAACATAGCAATCACGCGGCTTTATGCCATTCTACACACCGGCATTCAGAATTGTTCTTCTACTATTTTTGATTATAGAACAGGAGGTGTAAGGCTGTCCCTGGGGTAATATCGCCTCACATACAGCCTGTATGTACATGAAAAAATCATTGACAGCTATACTGACAAGCTTGCTGATGCTTGGCTCTTTACCGGTCTGTCAGGCCGCAGATCAGGCGTTGACCCTGCCCGATTATGTCTATGACGTGGTCCGGCAGATGATCGAAGAAGAAAAACTGTCCAACACAGAAACAATCGAACTGAATCATAAGACCTGGGCGTTAACGTTTTCTGATGATTTTGACGGTGATACGCTGGACGACTCCAAATGGGAGCGCTGCCCGGAACAGGAACGGTCTGATCTGGGCGCGTATTGGTCTGATTCCTGTTCCTGGCTGGATGGAGAGGGGCATTTGGTCATCAATGTGCGCAAACAGGACGGCAGATATTGTTCCGGGGCCATCCAGACGCAGGGAAAATTTGAACAGGCATATGGATATTTTGAAATCCGTTGTAAATTACAGTCTGAACCGGGTTTCTGGACGGCGTTCTGGTTGATGGGAGACACGGTTGGAAATGTCGGGAACGGCAGTCAGGACGGCGTAGAAATTGATATTATGGAAGCGCTAAAACGGGAAGATCCGGTTATTCATCATAACCTGCACTGGGACGGATATGGCGTCCATCATCAGACCACCGGCACCGATGTCACTGTTCCGGGTATTTTCGACGGATATCATACATTCGGGCTGGAATGGAACGAAGAAGCCTATATCTTTTATGTCGATGGACAGGAAACCTGGCGCACCACAGCAGATGGGATCTGTACAGCGCCACTGTTTATCATCATTTCGGCAGAGGTGGGAACCTGGGGCGGCGATATTACGCAGGCGGCCCTGCCGGATTCGATGCTGGTCGACTATGTGAAAGTCTATCAGGAAGTAAAACCTGTATAATCGAAAAGCCCTGAATGCAAGCCGGCAGCTTTGACACCCCGCCAATATCCGCGCCTTTCCATGTCACTCGTTTTTACTTACCCGATTGAGTCCGGTATCCTACAAATAGAGAAAGCCGTTTGAAAGGTTCCTGTTCGATCATCGGAGGGTGCTGACTGCAGCCTGTTTGATTCTCGTCTCAGTGGAACATCAAGGTATAAAACACTCCTTTGTCCGGGTAGGATGCTTCATAAAACGCCAATATATGCCTGACGGCTGAAAGACATATAGGCTGCATCTGAAAGAGGTAAAATGAGGGCATCAAAGACATCTGATTTTTTTCAATATGCAAGGGACTGCTGCAAAACAAATTATTTTGCAGCAGTCCCTTTTTGTGTTTATGCATTTATGCCGGACGCATTGCGTATTTGTACAATCGCCAAAACATTCATGATGCAAGTGAAAATTCGGTCGAAACCGTTAAATCCTTTGCTGTTATCTCCTCTTCTGGAACGATTTCAAAATGCGCTTTGACATTTCTGGCCCCATTGGATTCCAGGCAAAGCTTGATCTTTCCTGGAGAAAAACGGTCCAATATATAGACCATCCCGCCGTCCATCCCCGTCAAATCCAGACATTCCTCTGTATCGTCCTGCGAAATATACAGTAACAGTTCTCCGCTCTCAGAAGACACTTCGATGTAAAGCGCTTCCCCCTCTTCCATCCGCATGGTTTGATCCTGCCGGTAGCCATCACTGGCTCCGAGGAAGCTGATCGACCAGGTATCTCCCCAGGCGCTCTGTACACTGCCATAGACATATCCCGAATCCAAAGCAAACGACTCACGATCCAGAGCAAATGTAACAATCATCCCGGAAATCATACAAATAATCCCCATAGCAAAACTGATCATCGCTGCAATAAACAAACCCCATTTAGTTTTGACCGGTGCCGGTCGTTCTGTAACGGTCAAGTCGTTTCCGCACCGGCTGCAGAAAGTGTCTGTTGTATTCACTCGCTGCCCGCAACGTGGACATACCATGGTTGTTGCTCTCCTGCCGATGATAAAATAGAGAAGCAGGCTGATTCCTTGAGAAACAAGCAAAACCAGCAGCGTCCAAAGCAGCGTGTTTGCTCCTCTTGCCTTGCTGTCTCGATAGACCCATATGCCAATCATCACCCAAAAAGCTAAAATAAACAATAAGCCCGGCAGCATGAAAGCTAAAAGAAAAAATTCTATTGACATCATTTCATCGTTCCTTTCATAGATAGTCGCTGTCTCATTTTATCGTTACGCAAAGCTGTTTTTTCAAGTCGCCAAAGCGTAGCCCAATCACAGTCAGCACCCCGCAGCATAAGATCAGATGCCCACAGATTCCGACCGCCGCCCAACGAAGCCAGCCGGTTGAAAAATATAAAAACCAAAGGCCCAGCGTGCTGAAAAACAAGCTATTCAATATAAACGGAACATACCATAAAAATATATTTTTTCGCTGGCGCGGCGGAATTTCTGCCTCCAATTGTTTCTGTAACTGCAGACGAAGCGCTTCCGGCGGTTCTTCTTCAGCCCGCAGCGCCTGGCGCATGATCTCATCAAACTCTTTCTGGCTGTTCATATCCGATCTCCTCCAATCTTTGCCGAATCAACGCGCGTCCTTTATGCAGTCTGCTTTTCACTGTCCCGGACGGCACTTTTAATACAACCGCGATATCCTCTGTTTTCAATCCAAAGGTATAAAATAAAATGACCGGAAGCCTGTACCGATCCGGCAGATTTTGCACAGCATGCCGGATATCCGCTTCCCGCATCCGAACCAGTACCTGTTCTTCCGTATCTACAGAAGCGCTTATCACAAAACCAGGTTCCTCTGCAGAGATCTCCGGCGCGATTCTTTCCCGCCGCATCTGTTTGCGCCGAAGATTCCGCCAGATTCCATGCGCCACGGAAAACAAAAACGCCCTTGGATTCCGGTTCCAGTCTGGAACGGCCTGCATCTCCAGCAGCCGCAAAAAAGTCTGCTGATATAAATCCTCTCCATCCGGCCGGCTTCCCGATAAACGCAAGCAAAAACGATACACTTCCGTACCATACAAATCCGCAAGCTTTCCAGCCTCATCTGCCCGCATTCTCTTTTCCCTCCTCCGCTTTTTGAACCGGTTCACTATCTATTCGTCTCAACGATCCTTTTGGTTCATGGATCGTCGATGATTTTTTGATGAAATAGAGAAATTTCTCCTCATAAGCCCACACAAGTGTTACTAATATCCTTGCAGAACCAGCTTAAAATCAGGACTTGCTGCATCTGCATATCCGTGTGTTTATAGGCCCGGCACCATTTCGGCACCACAAAAGCGAGCAATACAAACGAATGCACACGTTTTTCTCCGTTCCATTTCTGCCTGTAAAATGTGAGAAGTTCCGTGACAAGCATAGGAAACGGGTGCCCACTCCCGTTTCCCTGTCTACCGAATATCCGTTGAGAATTTCCACAACTTTTTGATTCTATCGACTCAATGAGCGGAAAATCAGTGTATCAGTCTTTAAAGCAGTCAGATGCCAGCATGCCATACATACACGCAGCTACAATGCCTGTATTGTTCCAATTGGCTTTTCTCTCAAAGCACCCTCATCAATAAGGCCGCATTTTTTCATGACCTCACCTGCGTTTAGATGATCAGGATCATGTTGAGATTCCATGCTGTTCACTCCGACTGGTATGGATGTGTATAACAACACTTTGTCAAATAAAAAATCCGAGTGTCTATATGAACATTCGGACTGGTTCAAAGAAAAACGGGGGCATTGCTGAAAAGGCTTCACGAGTAGAACCGGCATGCCGCCATTTACTTCCAATCCAGTATCCCATATAGGTTTTCTCTGTTTTTTTCATCCATATCCACTACCGATATTATCCCAATGGATTCCTTCATTTCTTCAGGGACAATCGCCCCCTGATAAAAATCAGGTTGATCATATCCGGTAATCCAACCCTTCACGATTTGTTCTGTCATGCTAATATTTCCACGGTAGACCATCTGAGATGCTTCATTCCTTTTGTTTCGCTTGTCCAATTACGGAAAAGAGCAAAAATATCATCTGGAACAAATTTTCTCAAAAGAAACCGATCTGGTGTATCCAAATTGTTCCTTTATGCTTTATAACCCACATCCTTCCGAAATTCAATTTCTCCGTCAGTTTGCAAAAAGTCGGCAAATCATTGTTTATCATGATGTGATGTGTTCAGAATTTTTAGGCGCCCCTAAATACTATTTTTTATCTATTTTTACATGTCCGCGCGAAATGTGGGCACCAATCGGGCACCAGAGCGTCAAATTTTTCAATGATAATTAGGATAAAAAACTCAAGAAATCCAGTAATTATGCAGGTTCGAGGCGGGAGCAAGCCCCCGTCCTATATAGGTCATTCTACTATTTTTTATTCTGCTCCACAAGTAACAGAAGCCTTGCCACAAAGAAGATTTATGTATATAATTAAGTTTGAAATCCGCAGAAAGGAAGCTTGATGATGGCATATAAAATGGTCAAACAGATCAAAGATCACCCTTCTCTCCGCCATAGTTTTATGGAACTGGCGAGTAAAGTTTTTGATTTATCTTTTGAAGAATGGTACGAAAACGGATTTTGGACAGACCGGTATATCCCATATGTATGGGCAGACGGCGATACTGTGATTGCCAATGCTTCGGTAAATGTCATGGATCTGTCTTGGCAGGGTATTCCCAAACAGTATGTACAGATCGGGACGGTAATGACCGATCCGGCCCATCGGAATAAAGGTCTTTCCCGCATGCTGCTGCGGGAAATCATAGCGGACTGGAAAGACCGCAGTGACAGCATATACCTGTTCGCAAATTCTTCTGTGCTGGACTTTTATCCGAAATTTGGCTTTCAGCAGGCCAGCCAGTATCAGCACACCCTGTCAATCTCTGGGACAGAACAAGCTGGGTTCAAAAAACTGAATATGGACCGCGCATCGGATCGGGAAATACTCAGATGCTGTTATCAAAAGTCCAATCCTTTTTCTGCCCTGTCCATGGAAAACAATGAAGGCCTGCTGATGTTTTATTGTGGCGCTTTGCTGAAAAACTCTGTCTTCTATTTCTCCCAATATGATATGATCTGTATTGCGGAACAAACGGAAAATACGCTGTACTGCTATGATATCTTTGGCGATGGTTGTTGCCCCATGGAAAACCTTCTGTCTTCCATGGCTTCCGCTGAAACCAAACAGGCCGTTTTGGGCTTTACTCCAAAAGATCCCAAAAACTGTTCGTGTCTGTCGATCCATGATCAGGAAGATACCTTGTTTATCCTGAATGGAAAAGAAAATATATTTACCGCCCACAAAGCCATGTTCCCGTTATTATCGCATGCATAATCTTCTGGAAGTAAAACCGGCAATATGCCTGTCCCCTTTGATGTCGGACCGGCAGCCCATTGTCTCTGTTGATACGCAATACGGCGCCTGCAGGAAAACCTGTAGGCGCCGATCTATCCGCACTATTTTTTCTGTCCGTAATAAGCATTTGCCCCATGCTTTCTCAGAAAATGCTTATCCAATAACGTCTGGGGCATGGGATTCATCCCACGGGGCCCCTGGGACAACAGTTCACACTGAAAAGCCATCGCAGCGACTTCTTCCATTACAACTGCATTGTGCACTGCTTCCTCTGGATTTTTTCCCCAGGCAAACGGCCCGTGATTTTTCACCAGAACGCCGGGAATATCATCCGGATTGGTACCGGCAAAAGTCTCTACAATCACCTTTCCGGTATTCAGTTCGTATTCGGTTTCAATCTCTTCCCGCGTCATCCCTCTTGTACAGGGGATTTCCCCGTAGAAATAATCACCGTGGGTAGTGCCGTATGCCGGGATTCCCCTTCCTGCCTGCGCCCAAGCGGTTGCCTGCCGGGAATGCGTATGTACAATGCCGCCGATATGCGGGAATTGCCGGTAAAGTTCCAGATGGGTCGGCGTATCCGAAGAAGGATTCAAATCCCCTTCCAGAATATTGCCGGCCAGATCCAGGACAACCATATCCTCCGCCCGCATCGTATCATAAGACACGCCGGACGGCTTAATGACCACAAGCCCCCTGTTCCGATCTATTCCGCTGACGTTTCCCCAGGTAAATACTACAAGCCCGTATTTAGGCAGCAGCATATTGGCTTCAAAAACCTGCTGTTTTAACTGTTTCAACTCCTGCAGCATTGGTATGCACCTCGTTTCCGTTTTATTGTGCAGCTTGTTTTTTGATGTCTTTTAAGCGTTTCATGACATCATTCGCGCCCCGTCCAAAATAATCGTGCAGGATGCTGTATTCTGCATAAAGCTGATCATATACCGCCACATTCTCCGGAATCGGGTAATATACAACATCTTTGAGTTTTCCCATCGCATGGGAAGCTTCAAAGATATGATCATAGCCTCCGCGCGCACTGCCTGCTGCGACAGCCCCAAAAATCGCAGAACCGAGCGCCGGGCCTTGAGAAGACCCCGATATATGAATCGGCATATTGATTACGTCCGCATAAATCTGCATGGTCATCGGATCTTTTTCCGCAATGCCGCCCGCCGCATAAAATTCTTCTACCGGCACGCCACTGGAGCGGAATGTTTCGATGATCTTGCGGGTACCGTAAGCTGTTGCCTCAATCAGCGCCCGATAAATTTCTTCTGGTTTGGTCTGCAAAGTCATTCCCAGAATCATGCCGGTCAGGTCAACATCAACCAGTACCGAACGGTTTCCGTTCCACCAGTCCAAAGCGACCAGCCCGCTCTGACCAGGAGCCAGCTTTTCGGCTTTCTCCCGAAGGTAACGGTGAATATTCATATTCTGCGCCTTGGCTTCTTCATAGTAAGACGCAGGCAGGCAGTTATCTACAAACCAGGCAAAGTGGTCTCCTACGCAGCTCTGCCCAGCCTCATAACCAAAAAATCCCGGCAAAATGCCATCCTCCACTACACCGCACATACCCGGCACCGTATGTTCCTCGGTTCCAAGCAGCATATGACAGGTGGAAGTTCCCATAATGGCCAGCATCTTTGCCGCCCCGTCAATTTTGACAGCCGGTACACAGACATGCGCGTCAACGTTACCGACTGCAACCGCTGTACCTGGTTTCAGGCCGGTCCATTTTGCGGCCGCTTCGGTCAGTTCGCCTGCCTTCTGCCCCAGTGGAGAAATCGGACAGTTTAACTTGTCTTCCACGACATTGGCCAGCCGGGGATCTAACGCGCCGAAAAATTCTTTCGACGGATACCCCTTCTGCTTATGCCATATGGCTTTGTAGCCAGCCGTACAGCTGTTCCGGGTTTGCACGCCGGTCAGTTGCCAGATCACCCAGTCGGCCGCCTCTACAAAATAATCCATTTCTTCATAAATCTCCGGCGCTTCTTCCAGCAGCTGCCAAAGTTTTGGGAACATCCATTCAGAGGAAATCTTTCCGCCATATCTGGCTAACCAGTCCTCACCCATTTTCTCTGCAATTTCATTGAGACGGTTCGCCTTATCCTGCGCTGCATGATGCTTCCAAAGCTTAACATAGGCATGGGGATTGGACTTGTATTGTTCCATAAAACATAACGGCGTACCGTCCGCTTTGACAGGCAGTACCGTACAGGCAGTAAAATCTGTTCCCAGTCCAATAACATCGTCTGGAGAAATCCCCGACTGTTTTAAAACGTCCGGAATGGTATGTGCAAAAACGTCCAGATAATCCTGCGGATGTTCCAGCGCCCAATCCTGTCCCAACCGCGTGCCATCCGGCAGCGTGGTATCCATGACCGCATGGGGATATTCGTAGGTGCTGACGGCAACCTCATCACCGGTTTCCACATTTACCAGCACCGCGCGTCCAGAAAGGGTACCAAAGTCAACGCCGATTGTATATTTAGACATCAAAAAATCCTCCTTCATCAAAATCAGATTTGAACAGAACAGACGGCAGGGGCCGATTCTCTGAACCCCATCTCCCCATAGATTTTGTTAACCATTCAAGCATCCCGATTTTTTATTCTCTTATTATCTTATATAAAACAGGAAGAAATTGCAAGCATTTTATCCATTTTTCTGCATTGATACAGCCTTTTTTGCATAAATATGAACATAGATTTCGTACAGGCCGAAAATCTGGCGGCGGTTTGAAAAGCCGTGCTGTACATACGGAGGAATAGTTATGCGGGTTTTGATTGTTTCCAGAAAGCAGTTTTTTGCTGTATCTGCCTTCTGCATCATGTTTTTATCGGGGCTTTTATTCGGGATTCACGCAGCAGCCGAGTTTGCGTCTGCCGGTGACAGCCGGATACTGCCGATCTACCGGGTCGCCTGCACAGACGACGAGGACCGAAGAATCGCCCTGACTTTTGATGTTGCCTGGACCAATTCTGATCTTTCTGAAATTACAGAAATCCTGGACAAATACCAGGCAAAAGCAACTTTTTTCTGTACCGGAAGCTGGCTGGATGACTATCCGGAAGATGCCAAATCCCTTTTTAATGCAGGTCACGATGTCCAGAATCATTCGGACCGGCATCCCCATGTAGCAGAAATGGATACAGCTTCTCTGCTGGCGGATACAGATGCCTGTTCCCAAAAAATCAAAGCACTGACGGGCATGCAGCCGGATCTGTACCGCGCGCCCTATGGAGAATATGACAATGAAATGATGGCCGCGCTGGAGGGCGCTGGAATGCAGGTAATCCAGTGGGATGTGGACAGCCGGGACTGGCAGGAAGAAACGACGGTCAGCCGGATCGTTTCCAATGTACGCAAACATACCAGGCCGGGCTCTATTCTGTTGTTTCATGTAGACGCCAAACCGGGGTGTACGCCGGAAGCGCTTGACCAGATTCTGCAGGATTTTTCCAAGGACGGCTATTCGTTTGTGCTGGTGCGGGATTTAATCTATCCTGCTGATGCCAGTCGGATCGACAGCCAGGGGGAACAGCATCCGATTTCCCCAAACGCATAAACACCGCTTGATAGATCACCCCTCCCCCATATCCCCGCCTTTGTACAGGGATATGGGGGGTTTGATTTTCATTCGGCATCTGAACCCGGATCGGATCCAGGGACTCGGGCTGAAACCTCCTCTGCTGGCCAGTCCATCCGGCAAGCAGCGCTTGCTGTTTTTCTGCTGTATGTTTCTACAGCACCGGACACCCGGACTGTCCCGTTTTCTTGCCAACTGAAACGGGAAACGGTCTCCTTCAGGCGAAAATATTGGATGGGACGGTCTGTTTTCGATCTCTGTACTGCCACCCCCGCAGAAAACCGGTGCTTTCCAAATACCTCTGCTGTTAAAGCAACAATCGATTCCGCAGTGTGTAAGTGTGCAAGTGTGTACTACTCTGCGCTGAAAGAAATTCTTTCAACGGTGCGTCCTATTCCTTCTGCCCCTGCCACATTCTAAAAGGCCCTTGATTTTTCAAGGGCCTTTTGCTATTTTCATCAGCCCTATACATTTTTTACACGATTTCACACAGGGCATGCTTTTGAGTAGACAGTAAAAAGACTACCGACCAGAAAACTGGTTGGTAGTCTTTTTGGCTCTTTCCTTATCTTAATCTTAATTATTGACAAGAAACACTCCGCAATTCACATGTCCAGTCGCATAATTCCCGCAGGATTTTCCCTATTTCTGCTTTGTGTTCTCCGTAGAATATCTTTCGCCGATCTTTTGGCGCGAACACGACATGATATTTGCAGTTCCATGTTGTATGTGCCAAACTATTGTTGTCATTCGTCATCCGCATGTCCTCCTTTTGGTATTCCAGTGCAGTTGTCAGGCCTCACTTTCATCTTACCAAAAGGAGTTTTTCTTTCATACGGATCGCTAAAGCTTTTCCGGGACCCCCGGCTGTGCCGGGGGTTTTCTCTAGACAACAAAAGCAAGACTACCATAAAAATGGCAGTCTTGCTTTTGTCTTTTACGAAGCCATTTATTCCGTCTCTAGTTGTTCTACGATGGTCTTGAATGGAGATGTATCGCGCAAACAATGAAAACTTTCACTATAAAGCTCTTTCCGTATTCTTTCGCATTGCGTATCATTATGGGCTTTCGTAAACTCCTCGGGCGCGATCTTCTGATTTCTAAATAGCAAAGACGTGTGTTCTCCAGCCGTTAATGTATCATAATTTTTAGCAAATTTTGCAGCTTTTTTCAAGGACTCTATACTTTTATCCATAGCATCCGCACAGAGCTTCGCTATTTCTACATAGACACGGGAGAGAAACAGATTATAAAACCCACAATCCCCATTTTCAAACATGGTTTCAAAAATTCTTGGAATTTTTTCCAGTATCTTTATGCGATTTTCGGTTGTCAGTTCCGCTTTCTCCGCATAGACAAACAGTAGCCTGTGGACGAGATGCAATGCCGCATCCAGGCTGCATTGTATATGGTCGATTTTATCTTGACCTTCCCATATACCTATGCTTGTACTTTCTATTCCAAACCACATACTGGGAAGTTTGTTTGCCCATAAAATGGCTTTTTCCTGCTGATTCAGTAATTTATAGCAGGTTGCGATATTGCTCACACAACGGCATTGCTCTTCTATGTCCGAGGTCATTTTCAAAAACCTTTCCGCTATGGCAATCGACATTTCCAAATAATGTTTTTTCTTTCCGTTAATATCATGCAGACCCATTAGGTAGGAATCCGACATAATATTGTTGATAACGGATTTATCGTTTGGAAATTGAGCATATAATTCTTGCGAAAGTTCAAAAGCGTCTTGCATATTTCCAAGGTGATGTGCTTCACTTCTTCTTAAACTGTATTCATTCAGGATCGCTTTATTGGATTCGTAATCTGCACCTAATAGGCTGTCCACCGTGACACAGTAAAAAGAAGCGAGAATGGGCAGAAAGCTAATATCTGGATAGGTTATATTGTTTTCCCACCGGCTTATCGATTGTTTGGATACATTTAGTAGTTCTGCAACCTGCTCTTGAGTTAGACCTTTAGAATTTCGCAGCTTTTTCAAATTATCTCCAAAATCAAACTTCATAGAAATCGCTCCTTTCTTTTATTTGTGGCCACGCTTTTATTATAAACGGTTCGGAAATTTATAACAATATCTCCATATAAGAGGGATATATCAAATATTGTGACAATAGACTTTTATATAGTGCGTGTGATAAGTGTGAGCAAATTGGCTGTTTGATGAAGTGCCGTCCCGTATACTTGCGGGGCGGCATTTTTCTTTGCTCACAATTTCTTTGCTTTTTCCCATGCTTCTCTATAGTAGGTCGAAATAAATACAGCTTCTTCACTTATTGGAGACAATAAGAGTTGTTTTTTCTCAATATATCCAACTATCATATCCACTATCCGGTTCTGTTCCTCTGCTGATAAGGATTTATAACGAA
>CAJFUK010000054.1 GCA_904420125.1 Candidatus Falkowella caecavicola
TTACGCAAAAGCCAGATCGTACCAACGTGACGTGACACGTGGCTAGTAATAGAGGGTTTTACCCGTCTATGAAAAACCCCCGACTTTATCGGGGGTTCATTATTTATTTCTTGAAATTGTTGCCCAGGCCGATATTACGAAATTTACGGGTACGTGTACCAGCTGATCGGCTTATTCCATTTGACCTGACCTCTTTTATACGGCGGGGGACAGGATTTATAAACCAAAAGGCTTAAAATACAGACTAATTGATTGCAAAATTGGCTGTCAGGTGCTATAATGCAATCACTGTATGGGGCGGAGGTGTGGACATGAGGGTCAGCTATCATAAGCTTTAGAAACTGCTGATAAATAAAGGAATGAAAAAAGCCAATTATGAGAAGCCGTTGGGACCGGCAAAAGTACATTTGTCAAACTCAGTAAAAATCAAAATATTACACTTTCTGTTCTGTTGGATATATGCGAATTTCTGCAATGTGGTTTTGGAGATATGATGGAAACCGTACCTGAGTAAGGAGTCATACGATGAGCGAAAAAATTTTAGTGGTAGATGATGAAAAAGAGATCGCCGATTTACTCGAGGTCTATTTAACAAATGAAAATTATACTGTATACAAATTCTATAACGGCATCCAAGCTTTGCAATGTGTCGAAGAAACAGAGATTGATTTAGCCATACTGGACATTATGCTTCCTGATATTGACGGGTTTCGTATCTGTCAGAAGATCCGGGAAAAATTCTATTTTCCGGTTATTATGCTGACAGCCAAGGTGGAAGATGGAGAAAAAATAATGGGACTTACCATCGGTGCGGATGACTACATGACCAAGCCCTTTAATCCTTTAGAAGTTGTCGCGCGAGTGAAAACGCAGTTAAGACGTTACCAGCGATACAACAATCCCACACAGATTCAGCCTGCCGAAAAGAATGAATACGACATCAGAGGATTGATAATCAACAAGAATAGCCATAAGTGTTTTTTATTTGGAAAAGAATTGCAGCTAACACCCATAGAGTTTTCAATTCTTTGGTATCTGTGCGAGCATCAGGGAAAGGTTGTACCGTCAGAAGAATTGTTTGAAGCTGTATGGAAGGAAAAATATTTGAATAACAACAATACAGTGATGGCACATATTGGACGGATCAGAGAAAAAATGAACGAACCTGCAAAAAAATCGTAATTTATTAAAACGATCTGGGGGATCGGATATGAAATCGAGTAGTAAATGGAAAAGGCCGCTCCGTATCACCATAATTGCCCTTGTCATCATTCTGGCGGTCTTCATCATCTTTTGGTTTTTTGATATCATTCTGAATGGAATGATTGTGGACTGGTTTGAAAATAACTATATGACAACATATGAGGAGTATATCCCCAATGTGGGAAAGGTAGGTATTATTCAACGACCAAACTGGGATATGTTAAAACAGCTGCTTTTTGTTGTAGTAACAGGCATTCTCCTGATCGGAATGCTTGTTGTGATCTTCGTATCTCATCTGTATGCCAAGTCCAGAGTCAGAAAAAACACAAAAGAGATTGGGAAAATGCTGCATGACTATATTCTTTCAGACAAAGACGCGGCAGATATCTTTCCAGAAAATTATGGAGATATCGCAACACAAATGTCCGAAATAAAAGCGCAGATGAGAAGCCACGAGCAAATTCTAAAGGAGGAAACGGCCAGAAAGAACGATCTGATTTTGTATCTCGCCCATGATTTGAAAACACCGCTCGCTTCGGTCATCGGATACTTGAATTTACTTCGTGACGAGCGGCACATTTCGGAAGATTTGCAAGAGAGGTATCTTTCGATTTCTTTAGAAAAAGCTGAGCGATTGGAAGATTTAATCAATGAATTTTTTGATATTGCTCGGTTTAATTTGACCGACATTTCATTGCAATATAGTAAAATTAATTTGACACGTTTACTGGAGCAGCTCGCCTATGAATTCAGGCCTATGTTGAAAGAGAAAAGCCTGACCTGCAACCTTCAAATTCCCGACGATCTGATATTGCGTTGTGACGCCGATAAAATTCAGCGCGCATTCGATAATCTCCTGCGGAATGCTGTCATTTACAGTTATCCGGATACAGAAGTCAACGTTACAGTTGTTCGGCAAAGTGATGATGTGGTGATTCAATTGATCAATCATGGTGATACGATTTCAAAGGAAAATCTGGAGCGTATTTTTGAACAATTCTATAGGCTGGATGTATCCCGAAGTACAAGGAGTGGTGGAGCCGGGTTAGGGCTTGCCATTGCCAAACGAATCATCGAGCTTCATCATGGCACGATTACTGCAAGCAGCGAAAATGATTTGATTGAATTTACCGTTACGTTGCCTGTCTCGTAGGAAAATTGTAAGAAATTCCGTAGAAAAACAGTAGAATACCTTGTGGACAAACAGATAAATAACACTCTTGTTATTGGTACAATGATAGTGCCAAAGCAAGAGTGTTTTTGTTTTGCACATAACATTGGACAGACACAAGGGAGGCAGCAAAATGAATAAAGAAAAAATTGCCGTGATTTTCGGCGGACATTCCACCGAGTACGAGGTTTCCCTGCAATCGGCAACCGCCGTCCTTAAAAATATCAATACAGAAAGATACGATATCTTTCCTATTGGAATTACCCAGGCGGGCGACTGGTTTCATTATATAGGGAAATACGATCATATCGCCAACAACACATGGTTTGAAAACAGTACAGAAAACGTTCCCGTTGTTGTATCGCAGAACCGTTCTGCCAGGGGATTTTTAGAGATTTCCGAAAATCAATATACGCTTATTCCAGTGGATTTGGTATTCCCAATATTACATGGGAAGAATGGAGAAGATGGAACATTACAAGGATTATTTGAATTGACAGGAATCCCTGTTATCGGCTGTAACACGCTTTCTTCCGCCCTTTGTATGGACAAAAGCAGAGCGCATAAGCTCGTCAGCCTTGAGGGAATATCCGTACCCAGATCGGTCACCTTCAACCGCTTTGAGCAAGAAACCGCATGGAAAGAAATTGCATTATGCTTAACCTATCCTCTTTTTGTTAAGCCGGTTAGAGCCGGTTCTTCCTTTGGGATTACAAAGGTAACGGAAAAAGAAAAACTTCCTGCAGCGATAAAGTTAGCGTTTGAACATGATACAGAAGTCATTGTAGAAGAAGCCATTCATGGTTTTGAGGTAGGCTGCGCGGTCCTCGGCGGTAATGTATTAACGGTGGGCAGGGTGGACGAAATAGAACTGTCAGACGGTTTCTTTGATTATACAGAGAAATATACACTGAAAACTTCTAAAATCCATATGCCGGCAAGAATTGACGCCAGTACAGAAAAAAGAATTCAGGAAGCTGCCATAACGATTTATAGGGCATTGGGTTGTTCTGGATTTGCCAGGGTGGATTTGTTTCTAACTGCAAGCGGCGATATTGTTTTTAACGAAGTAAATACCATACCCGGCCTGACTTCCCATAGCCGTTACCCCAATATGATGAAAGGAATTGGTTTGTCTTTTGGCGAAATGCTGGACAAGCTGATCGGATTATATATTACGCTATGAAAATAACATTTGATAAAGAAAAGATTTATTGTGGAAATCTGTTGTTGGTAAACGAACAATATCCCCTTCGAAGCATGTGCAATGGGAATCTCATGACCGTAGACCCACATTTTCCAGATATTCTCCTACAGCGTGAAGCGGCTGGCGCCCTGCAATTGATTTTATCTGACATTATGGCGGGCAACGCGATTGTTCCAGTCAGCGGTTACCGCTCCATAGAAGAGCAGATTGCAATTTATCAGAATTCTCTTCGAGATCATGGAGAAGAATTTACAAATCAGTTTGTTGCTTTGCCCGGTCATAGCGAACATCAAACCGGACTTGCAATCGACTTGGGGCTGAATCAGAAAAAGATCGATTTTATCCGTCCCAATTTCCCTTATGAGGGAATTTGCGGCGATTTTCGAAAATTAGCACCTGATTTTGGATTTGTGGAACGTTATCCCAGAGAAAAGGAAGCAATTACCGGGATTGCGCATGAGCCGTGGCATTTTCGGTATGTAGGGTATCCCCATTCCAGAATCATGGAAGAACGTCATTTGACGCTTGAGGAATACGTCAATTTGATCAAATCCTATCGAGATACGAACCGGCTGTTGTACCTGCCAAAAAAGAATATCGCAATGGAAGTGTACTATATTCCGGCTCTGACAGAGAAAATGACAATATCTCTTCCCGAAAAATCAGATTATCAAATTTCCGGCAATAATGTTGACGGCTTGATTGTGACGATCAGGAGGAACATCAATGAGCCAATATAAAAGTTATACAGGCATTGATTTTTTTCGCCTGATTGCAGCTGCTTTGATTATAACGGTCCATACCTCCCCATTAGCTTCTTTCAGCGCAACGGGCGATTTTATCCTGACTCGGGTTCTGGCGCGCGTTGCTGTTCCTTTTTTCTTTATGACATCTGGATTCTTTTTGATTTCACGATATTCTCGAGACAATGACAAACTCAAGAAATTTATAAAAAAGACCGCGTGTATTTATGGGCTTGCTATACTCATTTACATACCGGTCAATCTATACAACGGTTATTTTAACCGCGATCATCTTATCCCAAATATTTTGAAAGATCTGTTTTTTGACGGAACACTTTATCACCTATGGTATCTGCCGGCATCTATTTTCGGAGCATGGATTGCCTGGCATCTTGTCAGGTGCCTTGATTATAAAAGAGCACTGATTGTGTCATCCATCCTTTATCTGATTGGCCTGTTTGGAGACAGTTATTATCAAATCGCAGAAAAAATCCCCGGCTTAAACCACTTTTATCAGTTTGTTTTTCAAGTATCCGACTATACAAGGAACGGCATTTTCTTTGCCCCTGTGTTTTTTATCTTGGGCGGGTTGATCGCAGATACACATCATAAGATTTCTTTCCGAAATAGTGTTTTGGGGTTTGGCATCAGTTTCGTTTTTATGTTAGCGGAGGCTATGTTGTTACATTATTTTGACTTACAACGCCACGATAGTATGTATATGTTTTTGCTGCCCTGTATGTATTTTCTGTTCCATGCGATTTTGCATTTTCAAGGGAAACGCCTTGTATGGATGAGGACGCTGTCACTCTGTATTTATCTCCTGCATCCTATGATGATTATCGTAGTACGTCTGTTTGCCAAGGTTACTCACTTGCAGAATTTGTTGATCGAAAACAGTCTGCTGCATTTTTTGATGGTCTGCTTTGTATCCATCGCATGGAGCATAACAGCAACAGCACTCTTGAACACATACAGCCGCAAAAACAGGAAACCAGCTTCCAATATGGGCAGGGCCTGGATAGAGGTTGATCTGAAAAATTTAGTACATAACGCGAAAGTCTTGAAAAAGGCCATGCCTCTTCAATGCCAACTGATGGCGGTTGTCAAGGCGGAAGCATACGGGCATAGGGCCTTCGAGATTTCTACCTGTCTTGAAAAAAACGGTGTGAAAGCCTTTGCTGTCGCTACCATTGATGAAGGAATACAATTAAGAAAGTATGGCATTCGTGGAGAAATCCTGATTCTTGGGTATACCGCTGTCTGGCGGGCGGCTGAACTGAAAAAATATAACCTGATTCAGACGTTGATTAGCTATGAATATGCCACCGCACTAAACAGGCAGGGCGTTTCTATAAAAGCTCATCTCAAAATCGATACGGGTATGCACAGATTGGGAATATCGAATCATGATATAAACGATATTGAGAAAGTATTTTCCCTGAAATACATAACGGTCTGCGGGATCTATACACATCTGTGCTGTCCGGACAGCTTACAGGCCAACGATGTAGCTTTCACACATGAACAGATCAACCGCTTTTACAGTTTAATTCACGCTCTCCGGGATCGTGGTATAGCCATACCCAAGCTGCATATCCAAAGCAGTTATGGCTTTTTCAATTATCCTGAACTGCAGTGCGATTATGTTCGAGCGGGAATCGCCTTATATGGTGTTTTGAGTTCGCCATATGATGAAACCGTCCGTAAATTGGATTTGCGCCCAGTCCTTTCTCTACAGTCAGAAGTCATACTGATACGCTCCATTCCCAAAGGGGATCATGTTGGATACGGCAGGGCGTTTATTGCGGAAAGAGACAGCCGGATTGCCATCATTCCCATTGGATATGCCGATGGGATTCCGAGAAATTTATCCTGCGGAAAGGGCATGATACGGATTAAACAATACTTTGTCCCTATTATCGGCCGAATCTGCATGGACCAACTTGCAGTAGACATCACGGAGGCGGAAGATATTGCAGTTGGTGATATTGCAACACTCATTGAAGCAAAAACGGACAGTGTATTCACGGCCCCCGTCGTTGCAGACCATACCGGCAGTATCAGTAATGAATTGCTTTGCAGAATGGGAACAAGATTGCCAGTTACCTGTTCAAACTAGAATTAACCATTGTTTTGGAGTGATACCATCAAACATCATCTGTTGAGAGGAAAAGACCGTCCAGACATTGATACCGGTCAAACACAGAAATCGCTAAGAAATAGCCATATCTGATCCCCTCTGATTTAAATTTCACCGAAGAAAGTTTCACCCAAAAAACCGGCAATACTGAACGTGAAGTAATTGGCTGCTCCGACACTTCTTCGGAGAAATCTGTTTAATTATATGGTGAAAAATGGAATGCCTGATATTAATCATTGATAGATTTAGAGTGTTGATATTAGCTTCGGATATGGCAGAAAAATCATATACCGTCTCCGATGACCGGACGGGAGTACAGATTGACCAGGCCATTCGGCCGGCAAGCTGTCGGCAGGAGTATGCGGCGGAGCAGAAGCTGGTAAAACAGCACATCTGGGAATGGCAGGAGCGGATTCATTCCGGCGAACAGGAACAGGCGGATTTGCAACAGTGCTTAAAGAACTTGCGTCCGTATACCGGTCCGGAAGAACCGATGGTCAAACGACTGAACGATCTGGTTGAAAAAATCGTAATCCACGCTCCTGATAAGAGCAGCAGACACAGGAAACAGAAGATCGAAACCGACTACAGGGCGGCGGTCATGATCGGCTTTGCCGATGATCCCTGTATTGCGGAGAACAGCAGAGACAAGTAGCAAAAGATCTCACAGACTGCTTAAACAGCGGGATGGTGCTACAACCCTTCGGTTGCAACGCCGTCCCGCCATATGCTTTCCTTCATGATCGCCCCTCAGTAAAAGTCATACCGTTTTTTTATCATTCTACCTCCCGGTTTAACAGGTAAAGGGGATACAGACACCTGTTTGGATGATATTATACAAATAGAAAATGAAAGATTTACAGCAGAACTGCAAATAACCCTTTTGTTATGGAGATAAATCAAAGATATTCAAATAGAATCCAACAGCGTGATGTACGATTTAGTAAATAATCTTCCAAAATCCGTTGACAAGTTTTCTGGCGGTCGTTATAATGAAAATACAAAAATTCCCCATAGAACGATATAAAAAGGAGATGTTATTGTGGCGATGACAGCAATTCCAAAACCGTCCCATCCGCGGCCGGATAAAATGCGTGCGGCATGGCTGAATCTGAACGGAGAATGGGATTTTTCTTTTGACAATGAGGCGCTTGACAGAAAGATTGTTGTTCCTTTTACATGGACGTGTCCGTTATCTGAAATTGCGGAAGACCGCCGTGGTACGGCATGGTACCGCCGGACTGCAAGCTGGGATCAGGGCGAGGACAACCGGATTTTTATTGTGTTTGGGGCAGTAGATTATACCTGCGAAGTCTATGTCAACCAGAGACTGGTCGGCACGCATACCGGCGGATACGGGCAGTTTGAATTTGAGATTACAAATGTCTGGAAGCGGGATGAGGCCAACGAAATTAAAGTCAAAGCAACTGACTATGACGCCGGCGATCAGACCTACGGTAAACAGGGATACGGCAACAGCCGCGGCATCTGGCAGACCGTTTATCTGGAAGCACGCCCGCAGAAATATATTGAAAAATTTACGATTGTCACCAAGATGGACGGTGAGGTCTGCATTGATGTGAAAACAACCGGAAACGGGACGCTTTCTTCTGATTTTGGCGGCGTTCAGGCGACCGGAAAAGATGGACGGATCTCTTTTAAAATTGACAATCCCAAACTTTGGGACTGTGACCATCCGAATCTGTATGACGGGACGATCACCCTGACCTGGAATGAAAACGGAAAAACATATACGGATACCGTTTCTACATATTTTGGCATCCGGGAGATCGGAACGGCAAAATTTGAGACCGCAACTGGGGAAAAGGTTCCGTATATCACTTTAAACGGCAAGCCGGTTTACCTCAATGGTACCCTTGACCAGTCCTATAATCCACAGGGATATTTTACGCTGCCGACCGACGAGGAAGAAAAAGAAGAAATCCTCCGGATGAAGCGGCTGGGTCTGAATATGGCCCGGATCCATATTAAAGCGGAAGAACCCCTGAAACTGTATTGGGCAGACCGTTTGGGCCTTTTAATTATGGCCGATATTCCCTGTTTCTGGGGCGAGCCGACAGAATTAGCCAAACTCCGGTTTGAAAAGCAGATGTATGAGCAGATTGACCGGGATATCAATCACCCGAGTATTTTCTATTGGGTCATCTTTAACGAAACCTGGGGCCTGTTTACCGAGATCGAAAAAGAAGGGAAAAAGGAACGGCTGTATCTGCCGGAAACCCAGGAATGGGTCCGCCAGTGCTACCGTGACGTCAAACTTTACGATCCTACCCGTCTGGTAGAAGATAATTCTCCCTGTAACCGCGACCATGTGGAAACCGATGTCAATACATGGCACTATTATGCCAACGGTTTCAAAAACGTTCGCTGGACGATCAAAGAAATGGCGGAAATGGGTACGGAAGGCAATACCTTTAACTTTATTGCCGGAAACCGCTGCCCGGATATCCCGGTGATGAACAGTGAGTGCGGAAACGTTTGGGGAATTGAGGGCAGCGCTGGAGACAGCGATTTGTCCTGGCACTATAAATATATGATGAATGAGTACCGTTTGTACAGCCGGATGAACGGCTTCATCTTCACGGAATTCCATGACGTGATCAATGAATTTAACGGCTACTACCGCATTGACAATACGGAAAAAGAATTCGGTTTGGACGCGTATGTACCGGGTATGACGGTTAATGACCTGCATTCCTTTGATTTCCTGGCTGTGGATATTGAACCGATGGTCACTGTCAAAGGCGGCGATTCGGTTTGCGTGCCCCTGGTCGGTTCTTCTTTCACCGCAGACCGCCATGGAAAAGAATTGACCATTCGCTGGCGCCTGCGCACGGTTCGCGTTGACGGCGAAAACGTTGTCGAGGCAGAAGGCAGCATGAAAACGCTGTGGAAAGGATATGGCTCTTTCCCCGCCGGCCAAGTGGAGGTGACGCTCCCCAATCAGGATGCAGTCGCGATCCTGGAACTCTATCTCTGTGAAGCAAACGGCGATGTCATCATGCGCAATTTTGCAACCTTTGATGTGACCGCCGACACCTCTGCGGAATATCTGTCGGTAGAACCCAAAGCATTTCAGGCTGCTGGTTTTACGATTGCCAAAGAAGTACAGCAGGGTAATAAAGTATTTGGCGGTACAAGCGGCAGCTACAGCTATGAAGTTTCCTGTGCGGATCTGAAAGGCTATACAGAGGGCTGCGGCCTGGAAATCATCTTTGAAGCGTCTGCCAAAGAGATTCTTACCAAAGACAGAGGGCAGATCCAGGAAAAACAGCAGGGCCTCAACGATTATATGCTGGGATATAAAGTGGACCGCGGCGCCAATCCGAACGCCTACTATATGACCACACCGGCACATACCTTCCCGTCTTCTGCTGAAGTCAGAATTGACGGACAGACCATGGCGACATTCGGGCTGCCGAATAATCCGGCAGATAGCCGTGGATGCTTGTCCTGGCATTATCAGGCTGTGGATAACAAGCTGGATGAGGCCGGTTCTTACGGGTATCTCTGTAAAGTGAGCATTCCGGCCGACCAGGCGGCAGAACTCTGCCGGAAGGGAAGCTTTACTTTGGAAATACGGACACCGGACGGGGAAGAAAACGGTCTGGCACTGTATGGTAGAAAAAGCGGGCGTTATCCCTGCGGCGTAGTGATTCGGGCAGTCCGCTGATCATGCGGGGGTAGCCCAAAAATCTGCGGATGGAAACGGCAGAATAAACAGCTGTCTATGGGACGGCGTATCAAAAAAGCATCCGATTTTTTCAGGAAACGGCATCGCCTACAAGCGATGCCGTTTTTCTGTTGTGGCAGGTCCCATATGATGAGAATGGAAATATATTTTGTGCCGCCCGGTCGGGCTGCCATATGAAGGAATGAAAACATTCTGCCGTCTTTTTGTCCTATGATAACAGTGATAACAGGGGGAATTTGGAAACAACGTTTGTCCTGCTGGTAGGACTATGGTACAATACCGGTATATGGGAAGATGGCCATCGGCTGCTGCCGGTAACGACACTGGCAGGAGGAATTTCGATGTATGATGTGATTCCAGGTGGCTTGATTGCGTGTTAGACCAGGAACTTCTGCAAAAAGTCGTTGGATTCTGTTTTAATTTATATGAAAAAGGGCGATCCTTGTTGGTCGATCGAATGGATCGGGATCAGGCGTTTTGATGTCGATTATCTGGAATGGTCCTCCTGTGAAATGACCGATTTTGGTACCGGACAAGAGATGCTTTCCTGGAGGAAGCCGAATGGGACGAAGTTTTGGAAGATATGATGGCCATCCTCAGAAAGTATTTGGAGAATGGAAAGTATGCGGACGTTTTAAAAAGCAGAAGAGGGGGTTGGTATTGACTGTGCAGAGGAAATGGTTTGCGGTGATCCGGAAATCCTCTATACACACTACACACCCGGTCCATCCACCCTGTTTGCCGGAAGACACCGGGTGCGTATTCCCTGAGCTCTATCAGGTATTGAATCATCATGGGATGTTTTTGGGGTGCTTTTACTGGATATGTTCTGTTTATATACTGGAATTACCAGAAAAATCCTGACTGATCTGTGATGCAATCCGCGCCGTGGTATACAAGGATTCTGCTGTACGGCGTAATTACACTGGCTGTTTTAATCGTCTGTTTTATCATGAAAAGGATCATGCGACAAAAGAGTCAGATGGGTTCGGGATGTGAAATAAACTGATCTGAAGGAAAACGATGATGTGATATGGATTGGCATTTGTGTTATGGGTACAGGCACCCTGTTTTTGAAAATATGCGGCGCTGTTTTAAACGGGCCGCCAAGAGATACAGGGAGACTGATCGGCATGGGACGTTTTTTCCTTCTTTACAACCATTGTCTGTACCGGTGTGATCCTGTTTTATATCGACAAAAAAAAATAATTCCCTGTTTGTCAGGCAAACAGGGAAACGAACAGCTTTTTGTTTAGAGATGCGGTCTGATTGCATAGGTTGGGTACAGATTGTTTTAGGTTTCATCATATGGGTTGACATGCACCATACAATGTTTGGCTCCTGGAAAGTTTGCTTCAATCGCATCATGTACCCGTTCTGCGATGCCATGCGCCTGATATAGCGGCAGATATCCGTCAACAGAAATTTCGATATCTACATAAAAACGAGAGCCAAACAGGCGGGTTTTGAGCAGATCAACCCGTTTTACACCATCCTGTTGCATGACCACTTCGCAGATTTTCTGTTCTACTGACTGGTCGCAGGAAGAATCTACCAGTTTGACAATCGCATCCTTTGCAATATCATAGGCTGCTTTGATAATCAGAATACAGATGATGACGCTCGCAATTGGATCCAGCACGGGAAATCCCATTCTTGCACCGGCAATACCGATCAGACTGCCGATCGAGGAAAATGCATCGGAACGATGGTGCCATGCGTCCGCACGAAGCGCATCGGATTGTACTTTTTTGGCGGCTGCGATGGTATACCAGTACATTCCTTCTTTGACGATAATCGAGACCACCGCCATCACCAAAGGCAGGATTCCTGGAACGGTGATGTCTGAGGCGTCCCCGCCCAGAATTTTGGAAAGGCCGGCATATCCGATCCCGAATCCTGTAAGTGTCAAAATCACCGCCAGAAGAATCGCCGCAATGCTTTCGACCCGCTCGTGCCCATATTGATGGCTGCTGTCCTCCTGTTTGGCGGAAATATGAACCCCTATCATGACAATAATGGTACTGAACACATCGGAAGCGGAATGGACGGCATCCGAAATCATAGCACTCGAATGCCCGAATATGCCGGCTACCGCTTTCAGAATACTTAAAAGAACATTGACAATGATGGTGTAAATCGACACCCGTGTGGCTACGCTTTTCATTTCAGACGTCTGCATGCTGCTTCCCCCTGTCTTTTAATACAGAATACTTCTACTATACGGCCATTCACTTCAGACTATGCCTGAGAATTTTGAAATAGAGATAGTATATCCCATTTTTATGGGTTGGTCAAGGCTAACATGAGGGGGATTCTGGAAGAGGACCGATCGGTCATGCGAGATTCCAATTGATCTTGCATCGGGAAAGCGATCTTTGGGAATCAAAAACCTGCGGTGCGCAATATGCGCACCGCAGGTATACCTGTTCTGACGGTTCGACCGTCCTGGTTATGGGATTTGGCGGTATGCTGCATCAGCGATCGGTGCCTCCAGTTGCGGAATAGCAGCATATAAATCCGTATGCTGACCGTTTAGGGCCTCTGTAACCTGCCGAAGTGTGGCGGCGGCAGAAAGGTTAAAGCTTCTGGCCGGCTGGCTGACAAGACTGCGGCGTACATAATGCAGATATTCTTCTGCTTCTGCCGCTACCTTCGGATCACTGTCCTCCATCAGAGGAATCACATAGGGAGCTGCGGCAGAGGAAAGATCATAAAACATCTGGATATCTATTTCTTCATGCTTTCCGCTGCGGTACCATTCTACGTTATATTTGGCGATCACCGCATCGGTATCCATAAAACTGAGCAGGAAAAATAACAGCAGGGAAGGGATCAGTACCGCTTTGGCAAAATGCATTTTTGGCCGGAACTGCTGGATTAACAGCACAATAAATACCACAGCGACCAGCACCATGAACCAGGACGTATAGATCCGCAGCCGGGTAAAGCCAAACGCATCAATATATAAAATCATTTTGATCATCGCAACGCCAATCAGAAACAGCGTGAAAACAGAGACAAGCACATTCACTACCCGGATCCCCACCGGTTTTTTTCCATCCTTGTAACGGGTCAGCAGATTGGTCAGGCTCAAAATTCCCAAATTGATGAGACTGACCAGACACAGTTCAAAAAATCCCTGTCGCGCATAGGCGGCATATTGGAATGTTTCCGGCGTCGTCTGGATGGTGGTTAAACAATGGAACAGGTAGATAAACTGCGAAATGATAAACAGCAGATAGACCAGGCAGAGCGGGGCGGAAACCGCGATCAGTGTGGACGACGGGACCACCCGGAGATTTTCCATAGCAGAACGGTATTGCCGGAGGCCATCTGTATGGAGGTTTTTATCCCGAATACAGGCAAACAGCAGGCCGAATAAATAAAAGGCGACCGGAATACCCCAGGCAAACTGCCAGATAAACAGAAAGATTTTCCCAATCAGGCCATCCAAAAGGGAGCGGAAAGTATCATCGGCAAGCAGCAACAGAACAGTGACGATAAAAGTGAGGGGCAGAGCAATACACAGACCGATCAGGAAATGTTTTAAGAGTTTTGTTTTGGACCGGCTGGCAGAAATCATCGCGCGGCCCGCCGCGCCAAAATAACGGAAGGGAAGGAAAAAGGCCGCCTTAAGCCAGTCAAACAAAAAAATCCGGCGAATTCCTTCCGGCACCTGACAGGAAGCGTAGATCCAATAGATCCCGGCCGCTATCAGAAATAGACAGTCCAACGTTTTAAGCAAAGGGTTGGCGGAAAACAGCAGGTTCAGGCTAAAGAGCACCAGAATTCCCAGCTGCAGCACGCTGTGTTTTCCCATCCTCCGGCCGGAAGCAAAAAAACACCAGACAGAAAACGCTAATACAATCAGAAAGAAGATACATGCGCCAATCCCCAAACTTCCCGAAAGAACCAGGCGCACAAAGAGATATCCAATGCCCAGCGCAAGAAAAGCGGCAATCCTTTCTTTGACAGAAAAATGTTTATCCATCTGGATCACCGGAACCGTCCCTCTACCGGCTAAACAGCCGGGCGCAGAAGCAGTGGTTTCCCGGGTTCCTGCCGGCAGGGAAGGCTGTTGTCCTGCCTGGGGGATGGGAGAAACAGTACTTGCAGGTGTAGGTGTAGAAGCGGCATTCGGTATGGTCTCGTCCGGCTTGCGCGTATTTTCTGGTTGCGCAGAATGCATGGAATCCGTCATATGAATCGTCCTTTCTCCAAAATCTTACTGTCAGTATATCATTAAAAATATTAAAAGTCAATATTAAATTATCGTTTATCAATAATATTTTAGCTATAAAGGAACAAATCTCTATACGCGCTATATACGCTATATGTGCTATATATACCATATACGCTGTTTTCAAATACGGCCATACAGTCTGGTCATCTGGTACAGGTGTTCGGCCAAAGACTGCGTACAGGCATCTGCCGGCATTCTCCAGACCCAGTTTCCGCCAACAGTCGAAGGAAGATTCATTCTTGCCGTATTGTCCAGTCCCAGAAGATCCTGCATTTGTAGAATCACTGTATTGGCACGGGTGCTCAGCAAAGTGCGGATCATCCCCCAGTGATAGCCTTCCTCCTGGGTCAGATGCATATATGCCCTGGCAAAACAGACGTTTTCCAGCGGCGCCTGCTGTATCCAGCCCAAAACGGTATCATTATCATGCGTGCCGATATATGCCACGGATTTTGGATCTATATGATGTGGAAGATAGCTGGAATCACTGTCCGGATACAAACCAAACAACAAGACTTTCATACCCGGATATCCCGTCTGCCGGAGCAGC
The DNA here is from genome assembly GCA_904420125.1 of Candidatus Falkowella caecavicola. GTDB lineage: Bacteria > Bacillota > Clostridia > Oscillospirales > Ruminococcaceae > Falkowella > Falkowella caecavicola. The sequence continues at coordinate 14,979 of CAJFUK010000054.1, forward strand.
CGTCGGACGCCCGGCGTCAGAAAACCAAGATCTTCCGCGATGATCTGCAGATTCGGTTCCTGCTTCCGGATCAGGCGGAACAACTCTATGCCCGGTCCCGGAAGCCAGACGCCATTTTTAGCCGTTGTATCTCCAGCCGGGATCGCATAAAAAGACTCAAACCCCCGAAAATGGTCCAGGCGAAGAATATCATACCGCTTTCCGGCTGCTGCAACCCGGCGGAGCCACCAGTCATATCCACGCTCTTTGAGAACATCCCACCGATAGACCGGGTTCCCCCAGAGCTGTCCGTTTTCTGAAAACGCGTCCGGGGGGCATCCGGCTACCCGGACAGGCCGACAGTCCGCATCCAGCCAGAAGATTTCCGGATCCGCCCAGGTATCCGCACTGTCCCCGGCGGCATAAATAGGCAGATCTCCGATCAGCTGTATTCCGTTTTGATGCACATATGCCCGCAGCATATCCCACTGCCGGAAAAACAGAAACTGAAGATAGATAAAAAAATGAATGTCTTTGGCTAATTTCTGCCGATATGCGGCGACCGCGTCCGGGCGCCGCAGGCGGATCTCGATCGGCCATTCTGTATAGGGAACAAAAGAAAAATGACGCTTTAACGCCATAAACAAGGCATAATCCGGCAGCCAGCCCGCCTGTTCCCGAATAAAAACAGCTACTGCTTCCCGATCCCGTTCCCATCCCCTGTCATATGCTTTTTGCAACACGACAAAACGCTGGTTAAACAGCTGCGCATAATCAATCCGGCACGGATCATCTCCCCAGGACAGCGGCTGATACTCTTGCGGAAGCAGCAGCCCATCCATGGCCAGCAGATCCAGGTCAATCAGATAGGGATTGCCGGCATATGACGAAAACGACTGATAGGGAGAATCGCCATAACTGATCGGACCAACCGGGAGAACCTGCCAGAAGCGCTGGCCGGATTGCGCCAGAAAATCCGCAAACGCGTACGCAGCTTTGCCAAGCGTTCCGATTCCCCAGGGAGAAGGCAGGGCGGAAATTGGCAGTAAAATTCCGCTCTGACGGCAGTTTAACGATTTTTTCACAGACAGCATAAAAAAACCTCCTACGCACGATGAACAGAAAACTGTATTACCATATGCTTTTTATCCCCAAACCATGCAGCGCTGGATCCGATTCTTTTTCGATGGTACCACGCAAGGAGGATTGTATTTGCCGGAGGGATATGCTAAGATAAACAGAAATACATCTCATAAAGAAAGGCGGCATCAGTATGCGGCACTATCAAGCCATCCTGTTTGACCTGGATGGAACCCTCACCGATCCGGCAGAGGGAATTACGCGATCCGTACAATATGCTCTGGACTTTTTTCAGATACAGGAACCGGATCTGAAAAAACTCCACTGTTTTATCGGCCCCCCTTTAACGGAAGCCTTTATGGAGTTCTACGGATTCAGCCGGGAACAGGCCCTGCAGGCAGTCGCGCGTTATCGGGAGCGATTTCAGAATATCGGTATTTTTGAAAATCGCCTGTATCCGGGTATGCAGGAACTGCTGGCGCATGTATCCGCTGCTGTTCCGCTGGCAGTTGCCACCTCCAAGCCCACAGTATTTGCTGAGCGGATTCTGGAACATTTTGAGATCCGTCGCTATTTTCAGTTTGTTGGGGGCAGCGAACTGGACGGACGCCGTACGGATAAGGCGGAGGTAATCCATTATGTGTTGGAACAGATGCAGCTTACCGATCGGGCGGATCAGGTCCTCATGGTGGGTGACAGGATGCACGACCTGATCGGCGCAGAAAAAAACGGGCTGCAGGCAGTCGGTGTATTATATGGATATGGCAGTCAAGAGGAACTGCTGCGATTTTCGCCTATGGCACTGGCTGAAAGCGTGGAGCATTTAGAGAAAATTCTGCTCGGCCTGCTGTCCGATTCCACAAATCGGATCAAGTCCTGATGGGAGATTTCCTTCATTTTTTGCGGGAATAAAAGTGGGAATAAAAATGGATTTATTTTTAAGACAATTACAAAAACATCTTTACAAATCTCAAAATCTGTTGTACACTAAAGGAGAAATCCATAAAATTATTTGAATGCGGTTCAGATAATTTATGTTTTTTAAACATGAACCTTACAGGAGGAACAGGACATGAAACTCAGAAAATTATTGGCAGTCGGTATGGCAGCTGCTTTGGCCGCATCTGTTATCAGCGTTTCCGCAGCAGAGGGAACCGTATTGTTTGTATACGGCGGAACCAGCGTGGGCGAAGGGGACGCTGCTATGCAGAAACATCTGGAAGACATGGGCTTTACCGTAGAGATGGTCGAAGCTTCTGCTTCTTCTACAGACATGGCAAACGGCAAAGCAATGGTTTATGTTGGAGAATCAGTTGCGGCTGATGCAGTCGGCACGAAATTTTCCAGCGTTGACGTACCGGTTATGATGGGCGAACCCGGCCTGTTTGATGAAATGCTGATGGGCGATTACAATCAGACAGAAGGGTATGAAGGCACGCATACTGTAGTTAAAGCCGATCATCCGGCAGCGGGCGGTTTATCCGGGGAATATAAAGCATTTTCTACAACCGCTGCACCTGGCTGGATCTACAACTATGCAGATACAGCTGAAATTATCGTAGAAGACCAGGAAGGCAATGCAGCTGTCTGCTTATATGACGAAGGCGTTGCAATGATCGATGGTTCTACAGCACCGGCCCGCCGTGCAAGCTTCTATATCCGCGGACAGGACGCAGCCAATGCAACAGCTGAAACATGGCAGGTTTTTGACGGGGTTGTAAACTGGCTGACCGGATCCACTGATGAAGCACCGGTAGAATCTTCTGAAGCTCCGGCGGAGTCTTCTACAGCACCGGCAGAGTCTTCTGAGACTCCGGCTACCAGCCAGGCAGAATCTTCTGCTGCTACATCCAGCCCGAACACAGGAGATGCAGGTATTGCAACTGTCTTAGCAGTTTGCGGACTGTCTGCAGCTGCTTTAGTGGTTCTGGCAAAGAAAAACAGCAAATAAGCAAGACCTGAAAATTTTCTGAATGATGATCCCTTCGCCGGGTTTGAATATCCGGCGAAGGGATTTTTATGTCAGAGACCTAATGCAGACAGGGATCTTGCGGGTCGGTAGATTTTGAGAAAATTTTGCTTGCTATTTTATCAAATTTATAGTATAATAACACCTGTTATCAAAAAAACATGCAGTCTGACAAGCGGGCGGCCGGGGCCTGTACGGCAGTTCGCCGCGAACCATGTCAGGCGGGGAACCGAGCAGCATTAAGCGGATGCTTCTGTGCGTTGCAGTATCTCTGTCCGCCCGCTTGTGAGGCTGCATGTGGATATCCAATAAAGAAAGCCCGTCCCGTATTGTGGGCGGGTTGTTTTTGAATATACGGATCTTGGCAGGAAAGGCAGGGATCGTATGTATTTAGCCCTATACCGTAAATGGAGACCTAAACGGTTTGACGATGTGGTTTCTCAAGAGCATATTACCACAACGCTGCGGAATCAGATTCAGAATAACCATGTAGCGCATGCCTATATTTTTACTGGTTCCCGCGGAACGGGAAAGACAACCTGTTCCAAAATCCTGGCAAAGGCTGTAAACTGCCTGCATCCGATTAACGGGGAACCCTGTCTGGAATGTGAAATTTGCCGCGGCATTGATGAAGAGACCCTGATGGATGTTGTGGAAATTGATGCGGCCAGCAATAATGGTGTGGATAATATTCGGGATTTGCGGGATGAAGCGGGGTTTACGCCTGCTGTCTGTAAATACCGTGTCTATATTATTGACGAAGTGCATATGCTCAGTACCGGCGCATTTAATGCTTTGCTCAAGATTATGGAAGAGCCGCCGGCTTATGTGATTTTTATTTTGGCGACAACAGAAATTCACAAAGTTCCTGCGACCATCCTTTCCCGGTGTCAGCGCTTTGATTTCCGGCGGATTCATCCGCGGGATATTGCGCAAAGACTGATGCGGATTGCAGAAGAAGAACCCTTTACGCTGACAGAAGAGGCAGCAGAATTGATTGCACGGCTGGCAGACGGAGGAATGCGGGATGCGCTCTCTATTTTGGATCAATGCGTTGCGTTTTCTGATCAGGTAGACGCGGCGATTGTCAGTTCTGCGGTCGGTATTGCGGGGAGAGAATATCTGTTCCGTTTGACGGACGCAGTCAAACAGCAGGATGCTTCAGCGGCTCTTCAGATCATTGATACGCTGTATCAGCAGTCTAAGGACCTGGAACGCTTATCGGCAGAAATGATTCAGCATTTTCGTGATATCATGATTGTCAAGGCTTCCAAGCATCCGGACGAATTGATTCATTGTCTGCCGGATGAGATCGAACAGCTGCGCGCACAGGCAGCGACCCTGTCGATGGCATCTGTTTTAAGCTATATTGGGATTTTGCAGCAGGGACTGGAAAAGCTGAGCCGTACGGCCAATAAGCGGTTGGAATTTGAAATGTGCATGATTCGGCTCTGCACGCCCGGACTGAATTCTTCCATCGAGGGCTTGCAGGAAAGGATAGAAGCGCTGGAGAGAAAGGTGAAAGCGGGAATTCCGGTACAGACAGGGGCGGCTGATGTTTCGCCATCCGTTCCGGTACGGCGGGCAGAGCCGCCGGCCAAACAGGCAGAACCCGCTGTATCGGGCCACCCGGACCGGCCCCAGACGGAAATCGATATGTCCCAATTGCATCCTGTTTCCTGCTGGGCTGAAATTTTACAGAGTCTGGAAGCCTCAGACCCACCACTTGTAGGCGTGTTGAATAAATCCAAGGCCTATGAATGCGGGGATATCCTGTTCATTGAATCACCGAATCCCATGTTTGCGATGCTGCTTAGACAGGATGGGCAGGCCAAGCGGCTGACAGAGGCAATTGTCCAGCAAACGGGTAAAAAATACAGACTTCGGCTCAAAAGCGGCAAAAAGCAGCAGGAAGAGCAGCGTGCAGATTTGATCGACGATTTTGCACGCCACGCGGAGAATCTGGGCGTCGAAACAACCATTCATGAAGCCAAAAATCTTTCCTAAGGATTGATTAAATAAAATAGAATGAAAAAAGAGAGGTTTATTATTTATGAAAGCAAGATTACCAAAAGGATATGGCGGCGGCGCAGGCAATGTCAACGATATGGTGCGTAAAGCGCAGAAAATGCAGGAAGAAATGCAGCAGGCACAGGAAGAACTCGAACAAAGAGATTTTCCGGTAACGGTTGGCGGCGGCGCTGTAGAAGTTGTCATCAGCGGGAAAAAGGAGATCAAGACCCTGACCCTGAAACCAGAGGTTGTGGATCCAGAGGATATTGAGATGCTGCAGGATCTGATTATCAGTGCGGTAAACGAAGGCCTGCGTCAGGTTGAAGAGGCTTCTAATGAGGATATTCAGCGGATCACCGGCGGCATTTCTATCCCGGGACTGTTTTAGCGATGGCCGGATATAGTCCTCTGCCTCTCCGGCGTCTTGTGGAGCAGTTTGCTGCATTGCCTGGTATCGGTATGAAGACGGCCCAACGCCTGGCCTATTATGTACTGTCCATGCCGGAGGAGCAGGCTAAAGAATTTTCGGAGGCTATTTTGGAAGCCCACGAGAAGATTAAAAACTGTACTGTCTGTCAAAACTTTACCGACAGTGAGATCTGCGGTATTTGCTCGGATGAAAACCGCGACCGGTCTGTGATCTGTGTTGTGGAAACACCCAAGGAAGTATCCGCTTTTGAGCGAACCAGAGAATATAACGGGCTGTATCACGTGCTGCATGGCCTGATTTCTCCCATGGATGGCGTCGGGCCGGAACAGCTGCATATCAAGGAGCTGCTTGCGCGTTTGCAGGACGGCAGCGTGCGGGAAGTGATTATGGCAACCAGCCCTACAGTCGAAGGGGAAGCAACTGCTATGTATATTTCACGGCTGCTTGCCCATTTGGGTGTGATTGTGACGCGCCTGGCCTATGGAATGCCTGTGGGCAGCGAGCTGGAATATGCAGATGAGGTCACGCTGGTTAAAGCGCTGGAAAACCGGAACCGGATATAGACGGGATGAGAAAGTAAGGTGAGATATGTGGCCGGCGGAAAAATAATTACCCTCAACCGGAAAGCACGGCATGATTATTTTGTAGAAGAAACTTTTGAAACCGGGATTGAGCTGGTCGGGACCGAAGTCAAGTCAATCCGTCAGGGGACGGTTAACTTGAAAGACAGTTTCTGTACAATTGACCAGGGACAGATTTATGTGGAAGGGATGCATGTCAGCCCTTATGAAAAGGGGAATATTTTTAATCGGGATCCGATGCGGCGGCGTAAGCTGCTCATGCATAAACGGGAAATCCTTCGGCTGTTTGGACTGGTTAGACAGGATGGTTATACCTTGATTCCGCTTTCCCTTTATTTTAAGGGCGCGCATATCAAACTGGAACTGGGGTTGTGTAAGGGCAAGAAGCTTTATGATAAGCGGGCTGACATTGCACGAAGAGACGCAAAACGAGATATGGACCGTGCGATGAAGCAGCGTATCCAATAATTGGGAGGTTGACGCTGATGAAAGAAATTTATGAGATTACGTACGGCGGATATACAGCACAGGCAAAAGCATTTATTATCGCACAGCAGTTGGATGGAATGCAGATGCCTCCGCGCCCGATGATTGTCATTTGTCCAGGGGGCGGATATTGGATGGTTTCCGATCGGGAAGCTGATCCGGTTGCCGAACGGTTTAATGCGGCTGGCTGCAACTGTATTGTATTGCGGTATACCACCTTGACGAATGATCCTTCGGTTCGGTATCCGGTCGCCTTGATGCAGCTGGTTAAAACCGTTGCATTCGCACGGGAAAAAGCTGCAGAATGGAATACAGACCCCAACCGGGTGTTTGTTTGCGGCTTTTCTGCTGGCGGACATCTTGCCGCCAGTTTGGGTGCCTTCTGGAACAGTGACCTGATTCGCCAGGAAGTGGGTGATCCGGAAAAATGCCGTCCCAATGGGCAGATCTTATGTTATCCGGTATTGACTTCCGGCCCGTATGCCCACAGAGACTCTTTTATCAATCTTTTGGGGGCAGAGGCTCCAGAAGATTTGGTGCAACAGATGTCTTTGGAAAATCAGATCAGTCAGGATACTCCGCCAACCTTTTTATGGCATACCATGGATGATTCCTGCGTGCCGGTGGAAAATTCCATGATGATGGCGGCCAATCTGCATCGGGCAGGAATTCCGGTAGAGATGCATCTGTATGAAAAGGGATGGCATGGGTTATCGCTGTGTGATGCTTCCACCGCGCACTGTGAGGGACAGATTATGCCTGACTGTGCCGGCTGGTTTGATCTGGCGGTGCGTTTTGTCAAACGGCTGAACGCATAGGTTGAATTTACTATATGGTAAATTCAGGTAATCTCTTGCGAAAAAGAGATTGATATGTTATACTAAATACACAGTGCGTATTTTGCGCACTGTCCCTATGGGGGCGTAAAGGTTTCGACGGGGATTCTGAGGCATGGTAAGCGAGTAGAGGGGGCGCGACCTCTATAAAACGAGCACTTAAATTTAAACGCTAACGATAATAATAGTTTAGCACTTGCTGCCTAATTAGGCGGCACATCCGCTTGTGAGGGACTGCGGGCGCAAGCCGATGTCATATTTTAGCAGTGCACTTTTTCCGAAAGGGTCTCGGTTCGGTTAAGGTTTTAGGGACTACCGTTTTGTTAAGCCTGTTTATCGGCGTGCAAAACGGGAAACGCAATAGATAAACTACACTCGAAGAAAGCTGTGAAGACGGATTTTCGGACGGGGGTTCGATTCCCCCCGCCTCCACCAAACGTGTATTGGACGAACACCTACTTCTTTAGCGGCGGCTTTGCCGTCAAGGTGATGCTCTGATACGAAACAGAA
>CAJFUK010000055.1 GCA_904420125.1 Candidatus Falkowella caecavicola
AGTAACAGTCTTACGCAAAAGCCAGATCGTACCAACGTGACGTGACACGTGGCTAGTAATAGAGGGTTTTACCCGTCTATGAAAAAACCCCGGCTTTGCCGGGGGATCATTATTATGCTCAGATTGTAAATTATAAAGATGACTGATTATAAATATTTTATGAAATCAACGAAAAAGCACTTGGTGGTTACGGGTTCGTAATATAGAATAGAAGTATAGAAAATAATTATAAAAGTAGTAAGTTTGGAGATTTTGAATATGAGGAAAATCAAGGTTGAATGGTGCGAAAACTTCATCAAGGCACGGTTTACGAAACATCACCCGTTTCAGGACCGGACGCTGGTATCTAGGTCAACTGGTTTTGGAAGATGGCTGAGAAATCTGGTCTTTGGGAACGCTGCACCTATGAAATCAAAGATGGATGAGTGTATTTCTATATGTGTAAATTTGATGGATAAAGAAAAATATCGCTCTATTTTTTTTGCTGATTCTTATTGACATACCCTATTAAATAGGGTGTAATAATATATAGAAAATAATCATAAAACAAGAAGAGAATGCTATGCCAACGATAAACCGGGTTTTACGGCATTGTTATCAAAATGTTCTTCAAACCCAAAGAGCATGAGCCTAGCCACCTTCACGCGCTCTATGGCGAGAACATCGGCATCTTCGATCTCCGTACAATGGAGATGACCGAAGGCGACCTTCCAAGGAAGGCCCAAGAGCTCGTGAAGGAATGGATTAGGAAAAACCAAGAAGAGCTTTTGAAAATGTGGGAGTCTCAGAACTTGAGGAAACTGCCCCGCTACAATAAGGAGGTTTATCTATGATACCGCGTATCAAAGAAGTGAAGCCCTTGCCAAACTTCAACCTGAGCGTGATCTTTGACGATGGGAAGGCCGTGATTTACGATGTGATGGATGACATCAAGCAGATCGAGAGCTACCGAGACCTGATAACAATTCATGGTCTTTTCAATCACGTTCAGCTTGATAAAAGCCGCACATGTGTATTCTGGAATGACAGAATCGACCTTCCGAGTGACACGATCTATGAGTACGGAAGGCCGCAAGAGGTGTAGCTATGAACAGAATCGAGCCGGTCCGGTCCTTTTCCGGCGAGAAAGTAAGGAACATCCGCATTTCCGCCAATTTGACGCAGCTTGCGTTCGCGGCGGTTCTGGGAGTGTCGAAGAAAGCGGTAGAGGCTTGGGAGTGCGGCCGAAATACTCCAAGCGGCTCTGCCTGTCGGCTGCTTTCCTGATGGAAAAGGACTCTGACCTTCCAGAAAAATATGGTTTTGTAGAAAGCAAGTGAGAAAGCCTCCATTCGGAGGTCTTCTTTTTGGTAAGGTATAATACCGCGTCATATCGAATTAAGACTATCAAACAGCGGTGTTAGCCTCGAAAGAATATAATTTCACCATTGAAGGGTAAAGGGCGTCTACGGGCTTTCTAAGCCTTGAATATGGGCTGTATCCCTGATAGAAGATAGCGTGTGTGAAGAAGGAAATGACGAAAAAATCCTGCTTCCCGTAAGCTTTGGGAATGCGATGTTTATTGGATAAGCGTGGTTTGGGGGACGGTTTCAGGAGTCTGAAAGTCCCGGGACTTTCGTATCAAAATGAGAAACTGAGGGATCATGGTATCCCGTAGTGTCCAGACGTATTAGGCTGGTTAAGGGAATTTCTTAAATTTTTTTTGGATATAAATTGACGGCATATGAAAAGTAGGCTATAATAGAACGAAAAGATATTGCATCCCTGAATGCCGGGGATGCAATATTTATTGTAGCTGCGGTGTCATTGGATGCATGCCCGGCTACTTGATAACTTGACAGCGAAAAATTTGCGGCGCGTTTGGGTACGGACAGGCCTAAACCCGCCGGATGCAAGGATGTGCCTTATGTATACACTACTCAAACAGGAGCAGCGCGCACGGCGGGGCGTTTTCCGTACCGTACACGGCGAGGTCCAAACCCCGGCTTTCATGAACGTCGGTACCTCGGCAGCGATTAAGGGAGGAATTTCTTCCTATGATTTAAAGGACCTGAAATGTCAGGTGGAGCTTTGCAATACGTATCATTTGCATATACGTCCCGGCGATCGGTTGATCCGGGATATGGGTGGGCTGCATCAGTTTATGGGATGGGACCGCCCGATTTTAACAGACAGCGGCGGATTTCAGGTGTTTTCCCTGGCACAGCTGCGGAAAATCCGGGAGGAAGGCGTTTATTTTCAGTCGCATGTGGATGGAAAGAAAATTTTTATGGGGCCCGAAGAAAGCATGCGAATTCAGTCGAATCTGGCCTCCACGATTGCAATGGCTTTTGACGAATGCGTAGAAAATCCCGCTCCGCGGGAATATGCCGAACAGTCCTGCTTCCGCACAGTGCGCTGGCTGTACCGCTGTAAAGAAGAGATGGAACGTTTAAATGCTTTGCATGATACCATCAATCCGCACCAAATGCTGTTCGGAATTAATCAAGGTTGTATATTTGACGATCTGCGGATTGCGCATATGGAGAAAATTGTCCCTCTGGATCTGGACGGTTATGCGATCGGTGGACTGGCTGTTGGAGAGCCAAAAGAGGATATGTACCGTATTATTGCTGCCGTAGAACCCTATATGCCCAAAGATAAGCCTCGGTATTTGATGGGTGTCGGCAAGCCCACAAATATTATTGAAGCTGTCTGGCGGGGGGTAGACCTGTTTGATTGTGTTATGCCCAGCCGTAATGCACGTCACGGGCATGTCAATACCTGGGAAGGCGTACGGAATTTGCTGAATGCCAAATATGAACGGGATGATCTCCCGATTGATCCAACCTGTGATTGCCCGACTTGTCGGCGTCACTCCCGCGCATATCTCCGGCATCTGTTCAAATCCGGGGAAATGCTGGGTATGCGGCTTGCTGTGATGCATAATCTGTATTTTTATAACACGCTGATGGAAAAGATCAGACAAGCGCTGGATGAAGGCAGATTTGCCGCATTCCGTGAAGCGTATGTTTCTGTTTTAGACGAGCGGATTTAATCAGCACGGTTCCTTATGCAAGGATAGCAAGAGCTTTTGAGGAAGGGGCTGAATGGACAGTTCTTTTACAGGCAATCTTTTGCATATATTGTGCTGCGGGAACAGTCAGTCTGTCCATGCAGACAGAAGCGTATAACAGGAGTTGAAAAAATGGGTTTTTTTGAAATTTTTATGATTGGTTTGGGCCTTTCTATGGACGCTGCGGCAGTGTCTATGTCCAATGGCATGTGCATGCGGGGAAACAAAGGAGAGGAAAAAGCGGATTTTAACTGGAAAATGGCGTTTTTCAGCAGCCTCATGTTTGGCATTTTTCAGGGGATTATGCCCTTAATCGGTTATTTGGCAGGATCGGTTTTTGCTGAACAAATTGCAAAAATTGATCATTGGATTGCGTTGATTCTTTTAGGGTATATCGGCGGGAAAATGTTATATGATGCATGGAAAAAGGAAGAAACGACAGAATGTAAATTGATTACACCCAAGCTGGTTTTTGTTCAGGCGATTGCGACCAGCATAGATGCGCTGGCTGTCGGTGTCAGTTTTGCGGCCATGACGGTCCAGATCTGGACGGCGGTTTCCGTTATTGCAGTAACGACATTTATTCTGAGTTTTTGTTCTGTCCGAATTGGAAAACGATTTGGCGATTTGCTGAATCATAAAGCTGAAATACTGGGCGGACTGATTTTAATAGGGATCGGCTTGAAAATTTTTATTGAGCATATGCTGGGATAAGAGACATTAAACGGGTATAAAAGCTTTTAAAACGCGGAGAGATACAAGATGGGATTATTTCAGAAAACGCCGCTGCAAATTGAGCAGAAAAGACTCAGTAAACAGGAAGAGAGATTTTTGGCAAAAAGCAAGCGTCCAACAGAGCCCTACATTTATCAACGTTTGGAAGAAAAAGTGCCGGAGAAGCTACAGAACACGTTAGAATCAGCTTTTATCAAAGCGTTTTCTCTGATTTTTGAAAAGGGCGTTCCTGTGATTGAGAAAACCTATCGCCGCGGAGATTTAGAAAAAACATATCAGATCCACCAATATGCCGCTAAAATAAAACAGGATCGGAAGACGTTGCGCGTATTTACCAGGCAGGCCGGTAAATCTGGAACAAAAAATCTTGTTTTGTCTGGTGTATCCGGGATCGGTCTTGGACTGTTAGGAGTCGGTATACCGGATATTCCGCTCTTTACAGGAATTATGCTGAGAAGTATTTATGAGATTGCTCTGCACTATGGATTTGAATACGAATCAGAGAATGAAAAAATCTTCATCTTGATGCTGATACAGGGAGCGTTTTCTTACGGAGAGAATATACGGCGGATCGATGAATCGCTCAATCTCTATATTGAAACGGGTCGGTTTTCTATCCAACAGGAGCGGGAAGCATGGATTCGTCAGACTGCTGGGTGTATAGCCAGGGAACTGCTTTGCAGCAAATTTCTCCAGGGAATTCCAGTGGTCGGTGCCGTCGGCGGGGCCTGTGATATTATCTATATGAAACGCATTGTGGCATATGCGGAATTAAAATACCGGCGCCGGTTTTATTACAGGCAGTCTCAGCGATTCGGATAACAGGCAGCGGGCAGAATGATAAAAGAAAAAATTTTTATCCCAGGCAAACCCAAATCGAATTTTCGTTATATTTTCATAAAATATATGGTAATTGTATACAAAAAATATTAATTTTCTGTATAATCATGAGATAATTAGAGATATCGGGAGAAATTCAAAGATAAATTGAATTTTTCCCGATATTTCTGGATAAATCAAGCAAAAACAACTTTGTCTTTCGATTTTCTCAGTGTTATATTTGTATTTGCTGAGAATACAAATGTTTTTGAACGGTGAACGATATGAAAAAACCGCAATATGTTTTAGTCGATGCACAGATTCTGCCGGAAGTCTATACAAAGGTTTTATATGCAAAGCAGCTTTTAGCAACAGGAAAGGCCAAAAATTCTACAGATACTTGCCGGATGGCGGGAATTTCCCGGAGTGCTTATTATAAGTACAAAGACAGTATTTTCCTCTATGAAGAGAATAATCGTCCGGTAGCGACAATTTTTTTAAAGCTTTTTGATCAGCCCGGCGTACTTTCTTCAGTATTGACAGCGCTGTCACAGAGAAGTGCGAATATACTGACTGTGAATCAGAATATTCCGGCGCAGAAAGTTGCAAGCGTGACCATTTCAGTCCGTATGGAGCGGGAAGGCGATCTGGACGGACTCATTGATAGTCTGACTGTTTTAAACGGGGTATTGGATGCAAAACTTGTATAGTTTCCAGTAATTTTATGATAGACGGAGGAAGGAAAATGGCAAAGGTAGCAGTTTTGGGGCATGGGGTGGTTGGCTCCGGCGTTGTGGAAGTTTTGATGAAAAATACCGGCAACATTACACAAAAGGCGGGGGAATCCATTGAGGTAAAGTATATACTGGATATACGGGAATTTAACGATCTTTCGTACAAAGATAAATTTACCAAAGATTTTTCTGTTATCCTGCACGATCCGGAAATTTCGGTGGTTGCAGAAGTTATGGGCGGATTGTCTCCTTCTTTTGAGTACGTCAGGGCCTGTCTGGAAGCGGGAAAAAGTGTTGTGACTTCCAACAAGGAACTGGTCGCAGCCAAAGGTGCGTTGCTTCTCAATATTGCGCGCGAGCATAATGTAAACTTTTTCTTTGAGGCCAGCGTTGGCGGCGGTATTCCAATCATTCGTCCGCTACATCAGTGTCTGGCGGCCAATAAAATTAATGAGATTGCCGGCATTTTGAATGGTACGACCAATTTTATTCTCACCAAAATGATCCACGAACAGATGGATTTTTCAGAGGCGCTGGCACTGGCCCAGAAACTTGGCTACGCAGAGCGGAATCCGGCTGCGGATGTAGAAGGGTATGATACCTGCCGCAAAATTTGTATCCTTGCTTCCCTGGCTTATGGAAAGCATATTTATCCGGATTCTGTTTATACGGAAGGTATTACAAAAATTACGCTGGCAGATGTGCAGTATGCGGATAACTGGGGGGGCGTGATCAAACTGATCGGACGCGCCAAACATCTGGAGGACGGTCGCTGCCTGATCATGGTCAGCCCGGCGCTGATTGCGCGTACCAGCCAGCTTGCTGGAATTGAAGATGTATTTAATGGCATCTTAGTGCGAGGCGACGCGACGGGGGATGTTGTATTCTATGGCCGTGGTGCCGGCAAACTGCCGACGGCCAGCGCGGTTGTAGCGGATATTATTGATGCAGTGAAGGCTGCTGGTACACATAAATCGCTGTACTGGGTTGATGATGGGAAAAATTGGGCAATTAATTATAAGGAATCAGAAACAGCCTTTTATCTGCGCCTGACCGGAAAGCCTGCCGCAGAACTCAAAGAGCTTGCGCAGGCGCAGTTTGGAGAGATAGAGGTTCTGACTCAGAAAGAACAGCCTGCTGACGAATTTGCCTGTGTGACCCAGTCAATTAACGAGGGCAGAATGGATGAACTGGTTTCCGGCCTGACCGCAGCGGGCGCGTGCGTTGCCAGCAAAATCCGCGTATTAGAATATTAATCGGACAAGACGAGGGTAGCAAGCATGATAAAGATACGGATTCCGGCCACCAGCGCAAACCTTGGTGCTGGGTTTGACTCCCTGGGACTGGCGGTTACGTTGTATAACACAGTATATATGGAACAGGCAGAACAGACTGATATCGCTTCTTTGGACGAAAAGCCTGTTCCTGCAGGAAAAGATAATCTGATTTATCTTTCCGCTCAAAAGGTATATGATTTATGTGGAAAACCATTGTCTGGCCTGCATATCCGCCAGGTGAACCGAATTCCTATGACAAGAGGGTTGGGCAGCAGTTCCGCTTGTATTATTGCTGGAATTACAGGAGCGAATGAACTGCTGGGGCGACCGTTTTCGCCCGATGAACTGGTCAATCTGGCAGCAGAAATTGAAGGACATCCGGATAACACGACGCCGGCGTTGCTGGGCGGGATTGTAACCTCCGTTTTTGATGGAGACAAAGTATTTTGGGTAAAGCAGGAATTGCATGCGGGGCTATATTTTTATGCGATTATTCCTAATTTTGAAATGAAAACAGAAAAAGCACGCAGCATCCTTCCAAAACAGATTGATTTTTCTGATGCAGTATATAATCTGTCCAGGGCTGCTCTTTTTTCCTCATCGCTTCTACAGGGGAAATACGAAAATCTGCAGATTGCTGTTCATGACCGTCTGCATCAGCCGTACCGCCTTTCCATGATTCCTAAAGGCAGGGAAGTCATGGAAGAATGTTATCATTTTGGTGCATATGCGGCTTATATGAGCGGCGCGGGGCCTACCATTATGGCTATTGTGGACGAGCAAAAGCAGTTCTTTGGCCTCCATATGCGGGAACGTTTAAATGAAATGGGCCTGCAGGGGTGGCACTTGGAACGGCTGAATATTGACAATGCGGGCACCATGGTGTATAACGAAGCATAAAATAAAGAACAGAAGGATATGGTCTCCGGTGTCAAGGAAGATCTGAACTTTGTATGCAGAAAGGAAAAGGTTATGAAAGTAGTAAAATTTGGCGGAAGCTCATTGGCTGATGCGGCACAGTTTAAAAAGGTGGCGGAAATCATCCATGCGGATAAAGACAGAAGATATGTAGTACCGAGCGCGCCGGGAAAACGATTCAGTGATGATATCAAGGTCACTGATATGTTATATGTGTGCTATGAAAAGGCTTTGCGGCACGAAAATATTGATGCGGATTTTCAGAAGATCTGTGACCGTTATCAGGGGATTATCGACGAGCTGGGACTGGATCTGTCTCTGGAACAGGAATTCTTTTATATAAAAAACAGCTTTATGGTTCGTGCCGGACGAGATTATGCAGCCAGCCGCGGAGAATATTTAAATGGTATTATTCTGGCAAAATATCTGGGTTTTGAATTTATTGATGCAGCCGACGTGATTTTCTTTAAAGAGAACGGGTCTTTCGATGGGCCGCGTTCTGAACAGGCACTGCAGGAACGGCTGGCGAAAACCAGTTATGCGGTTATCCCAGGATTTTATGGTTCTATGCCGAATGATACCATCAAGACGTTCAGCCGTGGCGGCAGCGATTTCACAGGCTCTGTTGTTGCCAGTGCAGTCCATGCCTCTTTATACGAAAACTGGACGGATGTATCCGGCTTTTTAATTGCAGATCCCAGAATTGTTAAAAATCCCCAAACGATTACCACGATTACATACCGAGAGCTGCGTGAACTGGCCTATATGGGCGCAACTGTCCTGCATGAAGACGCTATTTTTCCGGTCAGCAGCGCTGGTATTCCAATCAATATCAAGAATACCAACCGTCCGGAAGATCCGGGTACCATGATTGTAAAAACTTCTGACGAGATCAGCCCTTTTTATATTACCGGCATTGCGGGGAAAAAAGGATTTTCCGTCATTCATGTGGAAAAAGACCGCATGAATTCAGAAGTTGGTTTTGGGCGTCGGTTACTGGGCGTACTGGAACGGCATAATATTCCGTTTGAGCATCTGCCTTCCGGCATCGATACGATGAGCGTGGTTGTCAGCACACACTTGATTGAGGGAATCCGATCCCAGCTGATTGATCAGATTCAGGCGGAAACGGGTTCGGATATCGTACAGATTGACGACGGTGTGGCATTGCTGGCCGTTGTAGGACGGGGTATGCGGAAAATGATCGGAACTGCCGCCAGAATCTGTGCAGCTTTAGCACATGCCCGGATTAATCTCTGGATGATTGACCAGGGTTCGTCTGAGTTAAATGTTATTGTCGGTGTCAACGAAATGGACTTTGAAAAGGCAACACAGGTTATTTATGAAGTGTTTGTAGACTCTGTAGAACAGTAGGATTCTTTTTCAACAGCAAAGCAGGTTCTATACGCCGGCAGGCAGAAGAGCCTGCTTTGTTATTTGTCAGGAGAGGAATGGTCAGCATATGTATAAACTTTGTGTATTTGATTTGGATGGCACACTGGTCAACTCCCTAAAAGATTTAGCAGTTGCTGTGAATTATGCACTGCGGAAGGCCAGTATGCCGGAACACCGGGAAGAAGATTTTCGATGGATGGTTGGAAATGGCATTCCCAAGCTGATTGCCCGCGCGGTTCCCTTAGGTACGCCGAAACAGGAAGAGGAAAATGTATACCGGGATATGACCGGTTATTATGCTGCGCACTGTATGGATTTTACCCGCCCGTATGAAGGGACGGAAAAACTGCTGGAGGCGTTGTCTAAACTGGGAATCCGTTCTGCTGTGTTATCCAATAAGGAAGATCCGTTCGTTAAGACATTGGTGAACAAACTGTTTCAAGCGGCATTTATGACGGTTCTGGGACATACGGAGCAATTTCCCAAAAAACCTGCTCCGGATGCTTTGCTCTATATTCTGCACCAGGCGGAAATTTCCAGGGAAGAATGTTTATATATTGGCGATTCTGATGTAGATGTGCAAACAGCGCATGCGGCTGGGATCGCCTGTGCGGGTGCGGCATGGGGATTTAGGGGCGCAGAAGAACTGCGGCAAGCCGGTGCGGACAAAATTTTTGATTCCCCCGACGATTTACGGCGGTATCTGTCCGGTTCTTTATGAGAAGAATACAATTTTTCTGACAGCCTGGTATTGGAACCAAAGAGAACGGGAATTTGTAATAGAAGCCTAATAATTTAAGAAATTTTTGGTCAATTAGACCAAACTATGAAAATTTTAAAGAAAAATTAATACAAGTCTATTCAGATGTGGTATAATGTTATAGGACAAAATGATAAGTTATTGGAAGAATTTTTGTCCATCCGCATTCTATTTGTACCGATTGATTGGTTTTTACTGGATATTTGTATTCGGCTTGTTAAAATGTGGATTTATTTTATAGGAAATAGGAGAAAAATATGGATCAATTTTATAAAAGATTTTGCAGTGAAACATTTGATGCCAATGGCGTGCTGTCAACCTTTTCTATCAACTGTCCGAAAAATTTTAATTTTGCCTATGATGTAGTGGACATGCGGGCAGAAGAAACTCCGGATAAACGTGCGCTGGTCTGGTGTAATACTGCCGGGGAAGAACGGACGCTTACTTTTGGAGATCTCCGCAGACTGAGTAATCAGACCGCCAATTTTTTTCTGTCGCAGGGGATTGGCAAAGGTGATAAGGTGATGCTGATCTTAAAGCGACATTACGAATATTGGTACGTTCTTTTAGCATTGCATAAAATTGGAGCGATTGCGATTCCTGCAACCAATCTGTTGACGGTCAAAGATATTGTCTATCGCGTACAGACCGCACATGTGAAGGCTATTATCTGTACGCCGGAGGGTAATGTTGCGGATTTTGCCGCACAGGCGCAGGAGCAGTGTCCAGAACTGGAACAAAAGTATATTGTTCGGGTTCCCAGAGAAGGATTTATTGATCTAACTGCTGGGATTGAACAGGCGGACGACCATCTGGAACGGATTGAAAACACTGAAAATGACGAGATGCTGCTGTATTTTACTTCCGGTACAACAGGGAATCCCAAGATGGTTGTACATGATTATTCCTATCCTTTAGCGCATATTATCACAGCGAAGTATTGGCAGAATGTAGATCCGGATGGCTTGCATCTGACGGTCTCTGAAACGGGCTGGGCCAAAGCTGCATGGGGAAAAATTTATGGTCAGTGGCTTGTGGGTACCAGCATTATGGTGTATGATTTTGATCATTTTGTTCCGGACGACTTATTGCATATCATAGAAAAATATCAAGTGACTACTTTTTGTGCGCCGCCTACGATTTATCGATTTTTTATTAAAGAGGGTATGGGAAATTATAATCTGTCATCCCTGAAATATGCAACTACTGCGGGAGAGGCGTTGAATCTTGAAGTGTTCCGGCTGTTTAAGGAAAATACCGGCCTTTCTCTGATGGAAGGTTTTGGACAAACCGAGACAACCCTCTTGATTGCCAATCTGGTAAATAGCCAAACCAAACCAGGTGCTATGGGAAAACCAACGCCGCTTTATCATGTGGACCTGATTGATGCAGAGGGAAATTCGGTTGCGCCTGGCGAAGTCGGGGAAATTGTTGTTCGGCCGTGCGAAACGGGAAAACAATATGGCGTCTTCTGCAATTATCATTTGAATGATAATTTATACGAACGTACTTGGAGAGACGGTGTATATCATACTGGTGACACCGCTTATCGGGATGAGGATGGATATTACTGGTATGTCGGACGGACAGATGACCTGATCAAGTCCTCCGGATATCGGATTGGGCCGTTTGAAATTGAAAATGTGCTGATGGAGCATCCGGCTGTTTTGGAATGCGCCATTACCGGTGTGCCGGATGAGGTGCGCGGGCAGATTATCAAAGCAACCATTGTACTGACAAGCAGTTACCAGCCTTCGGAGGCGCTGGCAAAAGAATTACAGGACTATGTCAAAAAGGCAACGGCTCCCTATAAATATCCGCGTATCGTAGAATTTGTGAAGGAGCTGCCTAAAACCATCAGTGGAAAAATCCGGCGGGTTGAAATCCGCCAGAAGTCTGCAAAGCAGAAATAAAAAATAAAATTCTGAAGACAGAGGTGTTCTATTATGGTCAACTGTGATTCCGGGAATTTAACAATGCTGACGGATTTTTATGACATCGCGATGGCAAACGGATACCTTAAAAACGGGATTGGAGACAAGACGGCAGTCTTTGACGTCATATTTCGTCAGATTCCCGATCATGGGGGGTTTGCAATTTTTGCAGGGCTTGCACAGCTGATTGAACGGCTTTCCATGCTGCGTTTTTCTCCCGAAGATATCTCCTATCTCCGGGGAAAACAGATGTTTTCCGAAGATTTTCTGGCATATCTGGAGCATTTCCGCTTTAGTTGTGATATTTGGTCTGTGGAAGAAGGGACACCTATTTTTCCAAATGAACCGGTAATTGTTGTCAAAGGTCCTTTAATGCAGGCTGCATGGCTGGAAACGTTGATTCTGAATACAATCAATTATCAGTCCCTGATCGCAACCAAGGCCAACCGGATTGTGCGGGCGGCACAGGGACGGCGCGTGATCGAATACGGTGCCAGACAAGCGCATGGTTCCGATGCCGCTGTGTTTGGTGCGCGTGCTGCTTATATCGGAGGCTGCAGCCACACCTCCTGTGCTTTGGCGGATTGCAAAGAAGGCGTGCCGGCAGAAGGATTCATGGCTCACAGCTGGGTGCAGGTTTTTGACAGTGAATATGAAGCATTTCGGAAATATGCGGAGACTTATCCGGATCGGTGTATCCTTTTAGTCGATACGTACAACGTTTTAAAATCCGGTGTGCCGAATGCGATTCGTGTTTTTGACGAAGTGGTGGTGCCGGCAGGATTCAGGCCTTTAGCCATCCGGATCGACAGCGGCGATATCGGGTATCTCTCCAAACGCGCCCGTAAAATGCTGGATGAGGCAGGATATGCTGATGTGCAGATCATTGCGTCGAATTCTTTGGATGAATATATTATTCGGGATCTGATGCTGCAGGGGGCGCAAGTAGATGCATTTACGGTTGGAGAAAATCTGATTACTTCAAAAAGCTCGCCAGTGTTTGGCGCCGCATATATTTTGGCAGCGGTGGAAAACGATGGGGTTCTGGTGCCAAAAATCAAGACCAGTGAGAGTATAGAAAAAGTGGCAACGCCGCATTTTAAAAAGCTGTACCGGCTGGTCAGCAATGAAACAGAAATGTGTGTAGCCGATCTGGTTTCGCTGTATGAAGAAGAGATCCAGGTGGACAAAGGAATCACAATTTTTGATCCGAACGCGACATGGAAAAAGAAATATCTGACAGATGTTACCGCGCGTTCGCTGCTGGTACCGATTTTTGAGAAAGGGAAGCTGGTTTACACCTCTCCATCCCTGGAGGAGATCCGAAATTACTGCCGGAATGAAGTGGAGCATTTATGGGACGAAGTCAAGCGGTTTGAATTTCCGCATCGGTATTATGTGGATCTTTCCTATGGGTTATGGGATATCCGGAATATGCTGCTGGCAGACTCCGGGATTAATTTGTAAGCGCTCAAGCAGATAAACAGAAAAACAGGACGTTTATAAACGTCCTGTTTTTCTGTTTGTTCTGTTTTAAAGATAAAAATTCAGAATTTTATGGTGATGGATTAAACATCACATATATTTTTTATCCTTACGGCTTGACATAGTTTGTTTGGATCATATTACCAGTTGCCGGTAATGTTGGTGTTGCTGTCAGTCGGTTTCCTGTGACAAGGTTTCCAGTGCCCGAACCAGTGAAAGGGCCCTCAATATGGTTTCCAGTGATGTTACAGTTATTGGCTGTATCCAAAGTTATGCCCCTGGATCCGCAGATCTTATTATTATTGAATACTATATTGGAACCGCTGATTTTTGTTGGCCGTCCGCTGTCTACCATAATATTATCTGTAACAATGCTACCGGTAGTAGAACTAATGGATAACGGCGCGTCGTAAGTGCGTCCCAAATAGTTATTCGATACAAAATTATTGTTACCGTTAATCTGGAAACCACTTCCTACTGAAGCACCATCAGAAATCCTACTATGTACGATTTGGTGTCCGTTTCCGCTTATACTTAACAGGTACATGCCGCCTTCAATTTGGCAATATTCAATTTTACTGTTATCTCCGGTGATATTAACGCCTTTTCCATATGAACTGGTTATAGTCACATCGGTTAGATGTAAATAGTTAGCTGTACAGTTGATACCGGTTGGATCATATCCATCTGCAGGACTTGTACCCCAACTGTTTTGAATCTTCAAATGCTGCATGGAACAATAGTTTCCTGTGATTTTAAACATATTGGGATTGTTTGTGTCACTCCAATTACGGGTAAAACTTACGTTCCCATGCCCTATGATATCGACGTGATCCTTTTCGATCAGGATAGGACCGGTCAGGACATAATTGCCCGGAAGCATTAAAATGGAACCTCCATAAGAACCAAGCGCTTGAATGGCCGCCTGAATTTCTGTCTGATCTGCTGTCCCATCGCACAAATAGTCACAATCATCAATGGTCCATCCAGCGCTGCTAGCACCAATTACAAATGTTTGATATTTCGCCGCATTTCCGCTCCACTGGCTTCCGTTGAGCTGGCTTTCAGTGACGATTTTATCCCAATTCGACCAGGTATAAGTACCATTTTTGTTAGTTTTGTTTCTGACATACCATGCACCTGTATCGGTCGAGTTAATCAACTGTGTTTTCGGCTGGTTGGGATTGTCCCGATAAGAAAGAGAGAGCCCCATGAAATAATTCGTATTGGTTTCATGTGTCGGTCCGTTGGAGATCATATCTCCGCCATAAATACCGGAACGGTTAATGGCGTTCCAGTCTGAGACGTTTAACATATTTTTCTGGAAATTTCCATAAAACTCTTCTGTAATTACTCTTCTCCAAAGAGCCGGAGTAGTGGTCTGGTTATTCAAAGCGACCTCCGTATAATAGCTGTCACGGAAGGAAAAAGAAGAGTTATCATATGCGGTCAGTTTGGCAAGAAGGGTTCTGGTACCAGTAGTAGTATTCTGCCGCTCCAGAGAGAAAACCACTTTAATCGAACCGCTATACAGGCCGCCGGGCTGCCAGTTCAATCGGGACTGCTGTGCCCACTCATAGGTTCCGGGAGTCATATTGATGACTTCCTGCCAGGTGGCCGGCGGCGTGGTCAGAGGCTGTACATATAAAGACGCTTTGCTTTCATTGAGATCGGACAATGCAGCGTCAATTTTATTCATATTGCTGCCGGTACTTTCTCCCATGATTTCGGTCATGGTGTCAGTGACAACAGCGTTTTTATCCGTACCGGATAAGTCATAGGTTTTTAATTTTGCGTAATTTGTTTCTTTCATTTAAGAACTTCCTTTCTTTTCATTTGATGATAAGATTATTTTTTATATAACTGTTCTGCCGGGTTGATTTTACATCATTTCAATACCTCCTTTAAAATACACAGGTATAGAATAGAAAAGAGAATGACTTTGGCTATTCTTTGTTTTGGATATAATATATAGAAATATTCATATAAAATGAATTAAAAAAGAACAAAAAGCGGACAGATTCTCATCGTATGGCAATTCATCCAGCAGCATGGTGCATCACTTACGGGATGGTGCATATCAATGATAGAGAGGCTGTTATCCCTGTTGCTGTAAAATGTTTTTACAACATATTCTTTTTATTATGAATATTTCATTTCTATATTACTCCATTTTATTCATAAAGTCAATATATTTTAAAAATATTTTCTTAAAATATAGAATTGTGATTGACATTTATTTAAAAACCCGTTATAATATTTCATAAATTATGAATATATTCATGGGAGGTTTAAAGAAAATGTTTATTAAATACCGACACTTTTATCAGCCGGCACAATGTTTAGAACAGATGATCTGGCAGGAAAAAACTTTACTGTGCGCCCGGTGCGGAGCACCGATTGCTTTTTTATATGGGCCAGAAGACAATCAGCAATTGTATATTTATCTGTCTTATAGAGGGATTGAAAACGTTTTGTCCAAAATACGCAGCAGCTTATATACCAGTGAACAGGATGCAGAGACCGATGTACAGAAAAAGACGCAGAAAAAATTCATGGTATGATTGGCGGGGATCCTGTTTGATACAGGGAGTCGGCCTGCTGGCTCTGATATGGATCTTATCCGGCTGGTTATGGATGCCGCAAGATGCTGATCCGGCAGCGACCGGTCATATGATTCAGCGTTCTTTTCCCTGCCTTATCCATGATGAAGTGGAAAAACGTTTGACAGAAAAACAAGTAGACAGTTCCAGTCCGACAGAAAATCAGGAACCGTTGCAATACAGCGAGACCGAACTGGAGATGATTTGCGCGGTGATACAAAATGAAGTAGGCAATTTTAGTATCGCTTATAAGGAAATGGTGGCAGGTGTCATTTACAATCGGCTCTGTTCGGACCAGTTTCCAGATACTGTTTATGACGTCCTGCATCAGGACAATCAGTTTACGGCAATCAGGAATTATTATGTCCGCAGACATCCGATTGACCCAG
Source organism: Candidatus Falkowella caecavicola (assembly GCA_904420125.1). Lineage (GTDB taxonomy): Bacteria > Bacillota > Clostridia > Oscillospirales > Ruminococcaceae > Falkowella > Falkowella caecavicola. The sequence goes on from CAJFUK010000055.1 coordinate 16,105, forward strand.
AAACCAGATTGGCGGTTCAACATGTTTTTGAGGAAAATTGGCGTCAAAGTGACACATGGCATACGGCCGTTTTTTACTACAATCCTGCTTTCTCTACTTTAGAATCCCGTCGATGGTTTGAGAACAATTTGACCTTTTTATTTTCTTATACCGAACAGTTGGGCAGTCAGGATTATACGACCCGTTTTTTTACTCTGAAATAGCCGTGTTCGACAGATACAGATAACGGGGGGGACATGCTGTCGGCATGTCCCCCCCGCAGGATCTTGATATTTTATTTTTGATCCAGGATCGTCCCGGAGAGGGCAGGATGATCATCACCGTCGGCTGTCTGCACGGGAAGTTCAGATACACCGGAGACTGCGCCGGTTTCATAGTCATACCAGAAATATCCGGAACGGTTCTGATTCTGATAATCTACAAAGGAAAAATAGAGCAGCATGGTACTATCATATTCGCTCCACTGCAAAAAGCGGTATTCAATTTCCGGATTTCCGTTTTGATTATAGGGAACATCAGAGAAATCAGGATGTTGGTAGATTGCACGATCCAAATAGGAACTGAGATTTCTCCCACTGTTTCGAAGATAGTCAATGACTTCCAGATGAGTGCTATTGTCCCTTTGCATGGAGATCACAAGATAATGGCTGTCCGGCGACCACCACATGCCATCAAAAGAAGCATCCAGATAGTTGGTTGTGCCTTCAAACTGTCCGGTGTCCCGAATTGTAAATCCATTATCAGACGGGAAAAGGCCGGAAATATTTTTGCTGTAGGCTGTCGTTGTTACCGCACCATTCGGAGAAGTCTGCCGATCAGCAATATCAAAGGTTCCACGGCTCCATAAAATCATCATGGTTATAGCTGTCCCCACAAGCAGGGTCACACAAGAAAAGATCAGGGTTCTTCCTGTAATCCTGCGTTTTTGACGCAACAACGCCCGTTTATAATCTGTATTTTCTGTATTCGTTATTTTCTGTATGGGTTGACACATATGTTCCAGGAATCTCCGGCATTCCGGGCAGCTTTTGATATGTTCTTCAATCATTTCGTTGCTGCTTGGGCTGGTTAGTCCGTCCGCGTACAGCGGAAGAAGATCCCGCAGAATATCACAATGATTCATCATATCCCTCCAGTAACTGATGTTTAATTCGAAAAAAAGTCACTCTTGCCCAATTTTCTGTTTTTCCCAAAGCATCTCCAATTTCCCGAAAATGGAGTCCGCTGATCCGCATGAAAAATACCTGCTGATGGAGCTGGGGCAACTGTTTGGCGTTTTGAAAAATCCAGCGGAGATCTTCGCTGGTCACAAACTGATCTTCCAGAGAAATCGTTTCCATGGGCTCAGCTTCTTCGATATCCCTATAACGATTTTGTCGTTTTCTTTCATTAAAATACAGATTTTTTGCGATGGTACACAGCCATGTACAGGGTTTACAGGTTCCGTCATACCGTTTGATATACTGGATTGCTTTCAAAAAGGTTTCGGAAGTCAAATCCTCTGCAAGCGTTCGGTTCCGGCATAGAGAAAAGAGATAGCCCAAAACAATCGGATAATTTTCCCGGTAGAATTCTTCTAATAATGTCATGGCTCTCCTCCTTTCTTTCTGCACTGATTAAACAATCTTTGACCTGTTTCGTTACAGATTATTTTCTATGTATAAAAATGCTACCAATACACACGTTCCCTGCATGTTTTCAAAGAAGGGTACAAGAATATAAAGAAAATCTCCATATTATACAGCAGAAAAGTATATGTTTTTATAACATCCACCTTTCCGGTAAAAAGCAAAAAATACCGTGTTATTGATGAACACGGTACAAAATGGATGCCTGTTCCATTTTCATTTGTTTTCAAGGCATATTCTATCGCTAATATCCTGTTATCATGGTTATCTGTTTTTCTTTCCAAAACCGTTATGCGCTCGTCCGGGGCTATATTCTTCTCCCTTGCGCTGACAACGCCCTCCAGAGCGGCAATGCGCGGATACTATTCAAGCGCAACCCTTAAAATTGCAAAGCTCTGCGTTCAGCTGTATCCGCTTTCAATGCAGCCACGTCTGCCTTCGACTCAGTGGCATCTGTTTTGCGTCCAGCCACATCTGCCTCAATTCCGGCTGCCTTTGTATCAAGATTGGTCATATTTTCTTCAAGCCCGGTTACTTTTGTCTCGAGTCTGGTTACACTTTCTTTAAACCCAGTTACATCTGTCCTGAGCGGATCTGTTTCTGCTTTTACTTTCTTCCGCACAATCGTCTGTATAGATACAAGCAATGTCTTTTCGTTCATATCCTTTCCCACACTGATATAACTATCAGTGTACTATACCATCGGGTAGGACGTCAAGAAGAAGGATATGCCTTTTTACTGCCTGAACAGCCATTTCTTCATTCGTGTTGCGGCAGGAGCGGAGAAATGGAAAGGGGAAATATCAATTAGGCAACCTGTTGTTTTTGTCGAAAAATAACAGATCGCTTTTTATATGTTGCGTATATACTCTGCACAGGGAATTCTGGCAGGAAAACTGCATGAATCTGAGAAAACAGGAAAGAATAAGAACAACCAAACCTATATGCAAAACAGCGGACGACGGATATGACTGTTCTGGATATAGAATCCTGGGATCCTTAGAAACAGGTGGTGCATGTATGCAGACACAACAAATTCAGGAAAAACTTGCACTGAGAATCAGCCAGCGCATGGCAGAGTTTCCAGCAGCAGAATATAGAAAAACGACTTTGTTTGGAGAGAAACTTGATAAACAGCTCAAACAGATTCGTCAGAAATATAAACAGGTGACCTTTCACGGCGTGCATACGGCCGCTGAGGAATGGCTCTATGACAATTATTATATGATCGAACGGGAAGCCAAAACCGTTTTACAAAACCTGCCGAATCTTAGATTACCAGCAGATGTGGAAGGGCTTCCGCAGGTTTATATCCTGTGCCAGGAAGCGATCATGGACGAGACCTTTACATTCACAACCAGTTCCGTGCTGGAACTTTTAGAGCTATTGGAAAGCAATCGCTATATACGCAGTATGGAACTGGATGCTTTGCAGGATTTGATGAAAGCGGCCGCTGTATCCGGGATTGAGAGCGCTTTGTACGACGGCTTTGCAGAAGAAAAAAGCAGCGGTTTAATTGGCCGCTGTATTCTGCTGCTCAATGAAATCGGCAATCTGGATATGGAAGCGATCATGCGGGCAAAAAATCCGCTGGAAAGAATTTTAAAAGAGGATCCTTCCGGTATCTATTCCCGGATGAATGAGGCAACCCGACAGGTATACAGACATAGAATCTGCCGGATTGCGGTCAAAAGCGGAATCGATGAAATGACGCTGGCCGAGCAGTATGTTGCGCAGGGAAAGCAGGGAACGGATGAAAAAAGCAGACATGTTGGGACTTATATTTACGCAGACTACCAGCGATTGATCCAGAGCCATACCAACAGAAAATGGTATATTCCGTTGCAGTGGCTGGTTCCTGCTGTTCTTTCCTGTGTTTTGAGTGGTCTGGCAGGTAATCCTTTATGGGCGTTTATCCTGTATTTTCCCCTTTGGGAAATTATCAAACCGTTGATCGAGTATATCAGCGTATATGGGGCGGAAAGCGAATATGCACCCCGGCTGGAATTCCATGGGGAAGTTCCGGCAGAAGGAAGAACACTGGTTGTGATTTCTACCCTTTTGCCTTCAGCAAAAGGGGTGCCGGAATTATGCAAAAAATTAGAAAAATTGTATCATACCAACGGACGGGGAGAAATTGCTTTTTTGGTATTGGCTGACCTTAAGCAGGCGAAGATGCCCGTGCTGCCAGAAGATGCGGCGCAAATCCGTACCTGTGCCAACGGAATCCGTGCACTTAATCAAAAGTATGGAGACCGCTTTATGTTGCTGGTACGTAAAAGACAGTACAGCCGAACCGGCCGGGTGTATACCGGGGCTGATCGGAAAAGAGGCGCCATTTTGGAGCTTGTCCGGATGATCAGGGGGCAGCAGACCGCATATGCAGAGTTTATCGGCGACATGGCCTTTTTGCAGGGCGTTAAATATCTGTTGGCGCTCGACTATGATACACAGGCTTTAATGGATACGGCGTGCAGTCTGGTTTCTATTGCGCTGCATCCACTGAATCAGCCGCAAATAGATCCGGAACGAAAAATTGTAACTGCCGGATATGGAATTATCGCACCTAAAATGGTGACGGATTTATCGGTTTCCCTTTCCACGCCGTTTGCAAAAGTAATGTGCGGAACAGGCGGTGTCTCTGCCTATGACACCGCTTGTCTGGATATTTACCAGGACCTGTACGGAGAGAGTATTTTTACGGGAAAAGGGCTTATAGATGTAGATGTTTTTGCGGCACTGATGAACAATCGTTTTCCCGAGGAGACGATTCTGAGTCATGATATTCTGGAGGGGTCTTTCCTTCGCACCCGGTTTGTATCGGATTTGGAGTTTGTAGACGGATTCCCGCTCCATGCAACCCCGTTTTTTAAACGTCTGCACCGGTGGATTCGTGGAGACTTTCAGAATTTGCCCTATCTTTTTCCTAGGATCCCATCCGGTGGACAGACTGGTGGAAAAGAAAAAAATCCATTGAATGCGGTCAGCCGATTTAAATTATTTGATAATCTACGGCGTTCGTTTAATCCGCTTTTTTCTTTTTTGCTATTGGTTCTGGCATTTTTCCTTCCTCCAAAAACCTCGATTCTGGCAGCTCTTATCGGGGGATGGTCGGTTGTATCGCCTTATCTTTTTGGATTGCTGCGGACAGTGGTCAACAGCGGTATTTTTGCGTTTTCCAGAAAATATTACTCCAATGTAATGCCCCAGGCGTTTTTGCTGTTATCCCAAGCCTTATATCAGATGATCCTTTTGCCAAAATTTGCTTTAAATGCTTTGGATGCGGCACTGCGTGCTGTGTACCGCCGGTTTATTTCTCATAAAAACATGCTGGAGTGGACGACAGCCGCACAAGCGGAAAGTGCCGTCAATCATCTTGGCAGTATACTCCGATTTTATTGGTTTCCGGAAGTAGCCGGGATCTTTTTTCTCTCTTCGTCCTATGGATATATGCGGTTGTTCGGACTTTTTTTCATTCTGGCATTGCCGCTGGTACTGTATTCAGGCAAGCGCTACCGAAAACAGGCAGAAGATATTACGCTCATGCAGAAAGATGAACTTTTGTCTATGACAGCCGCCATGTGGAACTTTTACCGGGATTATGCCGGCGCATCCGACCGTTTTCTGCCGCCGGATAATATGCAGGAAGCGCCGGTGTATCGCGTTGCGCATCGTACGTCACCGACCAATATCGGACTCTTTTTACTTTCGGCTCTGACGGCAAGGGATTTTGATTTGATCGACAGTACAGAGCTTTTCACCAGAATACAGGATACCATTGCTTCAGTAGAAAGCCTGGAAAAATGGAAAGGAAACCTGTATAACTGGTATGATACCAAAACACTGGCTGTTCTGCATCCGGCTTATATTTCTACAGTGGACAGCGGCAATTTTGTCTGTTGTCTGGTTGCATTAAAACAGGGGCTAAAAGAATATCGAGGAGAAGAACCTCGTCTATCCGGGTTGATCGAGAGGATTGAACGGCTGATTGAGGAGACGGATCTGACACCGTTATATGATAAGAATAAACGTTTATTTTGCCTGGGATATGACGCGGAGACAGGTAAACTCAGTCGGTCCCATTATGACATGCTGATGAGTGAAGCCAGAATGACCAGTTATTTTGCGATCGCCAAGCGAATGGTCCCTAAAAAGCATTGGAGTGCATTGGGGAGAATGCCTGCTAAATGCAATGCGTTTACCGGAGCGATTTCCTGGACAGGCACCATGTTTGAATATTTTATGCCGGAACTGCTGCTGCATTGTATAGAAGGGTCTATGGGATATGAAAGCCTTCGATTCTGTCTCTACTGTCAAAAGCAGCAGGCGGCCAGCATGGGAGTTCCGTTTGGCATCTCTGAAAGTGGCTTTTATGCTTTTGATTCGGCGCTGAATTATCAGTACAAAGCGCATGGAGTACAGAAAAATGCCTTAAAACGTGGAATGAACCGGGAACTGGTTGTTGCTCCGTATGCGACATTTTTGACCCTGCCTTATAATTTTCAATCCGGTTATCGAAATCTGATGCGGTTAAAGGAAATAGGCGCTGTCGGAAAATACGGGTATTATGAGGCGGTCGACTATACGGCTTCCCGTATCGGCAGCAGTCCGTTTGCACTGGTTAAAAGCTATATGGCGCATCATGTAGGGATGAGTATGGTCGCAGTGAATAATGCTCTGCATCATGGTATCATGCAGAAAAGATTTCTATCTGATCCGGATATGAACAGCGCAAAAGAATTACTGCAAGAAAAGATACTGGAGGGAACCGATCTGTTTGAGGATTACTATCGGAAGGAAACCCCTGTGCATAACAGCAGGGAAAGCAGTGAAGAACAGCTTTTTGAAAAAATGAATCCACAGCAGCCGAGGGTAAAGCTGCTATTTAACGGAGAAATAACATCCGTCTTAACCGACACAGGGTCCAGTTTTTCAGTATATCAAGGGAAAGATATGACACGCCGCCCGCAGGATTTGCTCCGCCGCCCTAACGGGGTATTCGGCATGATATGGGTTTATGGCAGAATCATTCCCTTTACCGCTGCACCGGACTATGCATCGGATGTGCAGCACACGGTCTCTTTTGGTGCGAACAGCATTTCCTATCAAGCAGAAGCAGGGGAAATACAGGCAGGAGAACAAGTCCTTTTACACCCGACGCTGCCCTGCGAACAAAGGCAATTTGTGGTTCGCAATAACAGCACACATCGGAAAGAGGTGGAGTATCTTTTCTATTTAGAACCTTCCCTGTCAAATACAGAAGATGATGCAGCACATCCGGCTTTTTCTAAATTGTTTGTTCATATCCGCTATGATGCGGTTTTAAATATTCTGGTAGCCGGCCGCCGGCAGAGAAGAGATGAGAAAACAATCTGGATGGCTGTTGGTTTTCTGGAAGATATCCCTTTTGTTTATGAAACAAATCGGGAAAAGGTTTTAGAATGCCCGGATGGCATCGCTTCCTTATCTCACGCATTTCAGAAGCCGTGTACCGGGGGCGAAGGCTTGCCGGATCCCTGTATCGCTATCCGGATCCGCACAGGAATTCCACCCCGGTCCCAGCAGAGATATACCCTGATACTATCGGCAGGCAATACAGAAGAACAGGCGATGGAAAATATCTTAAAAATGCGTGCTGGTGATCCATTGGAGGCAAAGAAAGCTGCGCATTCTTTACTTCCCCACGATTCGATTGAGGGCAGGCTGTCATTCCTTTTGCTCCCGCATATCCTGTTTCCAAAAGCAGGGCCCCTGCAAAGAGCCAGCGCTTCCCAGAATCAAATGGATATCCGCGGGCTCTGGCCCTTCGGCATATCCGGAGATCTCCCTATTGTCCTTCTGGAAATTACTGAAGAAAAGGATCTGGAGCGAGCAGCAGATTATTTACGCTGCCAGAATAAGCTGCGTTTGGCAGGAATCCAATACGATCTGGTTTTTCTATATGCAGAAGGGGGAGAATATGGAAGCCCGCTGCAGAATCACATTCGCCGGATAGCCGTAGAAGAAAATACAGAAAACCGAATTGGACACAAAGGCGGCCTGTATCTTTTGGATAAACTACAGTGTACAGAATCAGTATTGACCCTTCTGCGGGCGGCCGCTTGCTATATTGCGCCGCTGAACCTTCAGCCGACGGCACAGGCTAAGGCCATGACGCCATACAAGCCCATGGAAATTCACAGGACAGAGGCCATACAACAACAATATACAGCGGATTATCAGACAAAAGCGGGCATGTTTGCAGATGGAAAATTCGTTGTCCATGCACAGCCTCGTCTTCCGTGGAGCCATGTACTAGCCAATCCGGTTTTCGGCACACTGGTTTCAGACCGCAGTTTGGGATATACCTGGGCTGTGAATTCCAGAGAGATGAAATTGACACCATGGTATAATGATACGATGACAGATAACCGGGGAGAGATGCTTCTTTTAAAAACCGATCAAGGATGCTATGATCTGTTAAACGGCGCACAGGCAGTATTCACCCCAGAACGGGCGGAATATCATGCCAAAGCAGCCGGCATCGAATGTCATATTCATATATGGATTCCTGCAAAAGGGACTGTCAAATATCTGGAGGTGGAACTCATGAATCCGGGAGAAACTGTCCGAAGCATAGAGCTTGCCTATTATCTGGAACCTGTTTTGGATGTCAATCGTTCTTCGGCACAGCAGATCAGCGGGAAAGCAGAAGAAGATATTTTATTTCTGAAAAATCCATTTTGTCAGACGATGCCCGCTTATGCAGGATTGCATGCACAAGGGGGAGAGGTGCGTTTCTGTGGAGAACGGGGCCTGTTCCTAAGTGGAAAATGGCCGGAGAAACCGCCTGCGCCTATGCAGGACATCTGCGCTGCCGCAGTAGTCAAAAAAGAATTACCGCCGAAACGAAAAGAAAAAATCCGGTTTGAGCTGGCTTTTGCTGAAAATGAAACGGCTGTGCGCAAGCTGCTGAAACAGACACCGGCCCTGACAGCTCTTTCGCAAAATCGTATCCAAATTAAAACGCCGGATGCTGCGCTGGACGCTATGTTTAACACCTGGCTGCCCTGGCAGACTCTTGGCGCGCGCTTATACGGCAGGACTGGGTTTTTTCAATGCGGCGGTGCATATGGGTTCCGTGATCAGCTGCAGGACACCTGTGCATCCTTGCTGTTACGACCTGAAACGGCCAAAAGGCAGATCTTCCGGGCCTGTGCGGCACAATTTGAGGAAGGAGATGTTTTACACTGGTGGCATGCTTTGCCACATGCAGCCGGCGGAAAAAAAGGCGTGCGTACCCGTTACTCGGATGACCTTCTCTGGCTGCCCTATACAGTGTGCGAATACCTTGACAAAACCGGAGATTGGAGCATACTGGATACGAAGATTCGCTATCTGTCGGCACCCGAACTTCTGCCGGAAGAACATGACCGGTACCTGGAAGCGCAATATACCCAGAATAAAGAAAGCGTATACCAGCATTGTATCCGTGCGCTAGAGCGCGGATACCGCCTGGGCGAACACGGACTTCCGTTGATGGGAAGCGGCGACTGGAATGATGGGTACAACCGGGTAGGAGAAAAGGGAAAAGGGGAAAGCGTTTGGCTGGCACAATTCCTTGCCCTGGTCTCGGGTCGCTTTGCGGATATTTCGGAGCGCGTGGGTGACGCAGAAACAGCGCAAAAATTACGGCAGCGGCGGGAAGAACTCCTGGCAGCCGTAGATCGGACGGCATGGGATGGAAACTGGTATTTACGAGCATTTTTTGACAATGGAGAGAAAATGGGATCCGCTGATCATGCTGAGTGCCAAATTGATTCCCTGCCGCAAAGTTTCAGCGTGCTGGCCGATATGCCGGACAAAAGCCGTATAACGTCGGCTTTAACGGCGGCTTATGAGCGGCTGTTTGATCCAGAGCATCAAATCATTCGCCTGTTTACGCCGGCTTTTCAAGACTCCCCACAAGAGCCTGGATATGTCAAATCCTATCCAGCAGGCGTGCGGGAAAATGGCGGACAGTATACCCATGCTGCTGTTTGGCTTGCCATGGCTTTCTTAAAAACAGGTGATTATGAGCGAGGTTATATGCTGATACGGGCGCTAAATCCAGCGCTGCGCTATGCAGAAGAGGAGCTGGGGCAGGCTTATCAGCTGGAGCCTTATTATATGGCAGGGGATATTTATACCAACCCTAAAGCCTATGGCCGGGGTGGATGGAGTATTTATACCGGTGCTGCCGGATGGTACTATCGGGCTATTTTGGAATATTTGCTCGGCGTGCGGATTCAGGATGGAACCATTTCCATACATCCGGCCGTTCCAAAAGAATGGGAAGATTTTTCGGTAGATCTTCTGTATCAGAAAACACAAATACAGATCACAGCGCACCGCGCACAAACCGGAGAAAAGTCCGGGATGTATGAACAGGGGATTCGCTGTGATTCGATTGCTCTGGATCAGAAAGAACATGCCGTGATCGTTATTTTCTAAACAGCAAGCGATGCCAGTTGAACATCAGACTGGCATCGCTTGCTTTCTATATTCCGAACGGTTCTTCAATCATTTTTGCCATTGATAGTACATATAGAGACTGACGAATAAAAATTTACAAAAGTTTGTAAAAAAGAAACTGAAAGTTAACAATCAGATTACAGAATGGCGGATTCAGGGGGTTTTGGTTGACAAAAGGGCGGAATCTTGCTATGATATCATTAGTTTAATATGCAATCATTTTATTTATAGATTAAATTTTGCACATATCGTGTATTTTCAAATGATATATGATGAAAATAAAGAAAAATAAATTCCAGCAGTCTTGGCACCGTGTAAAAGTCTGTGAGTTTATAAGAGAGCGAAGTGATCAGTTCTTATGATGGGAGAAATAAAACGCTGTATCAGCTGTATGGCAGAAATCGGAGATGCTTCTGTTTGTCCCAAATGCGGATGTAAAGAAGGAACTTGGAATCCGGAAGGTTATTTGCAGCCTGAAACGGTTTTAAATAATCGTTATGTACTGGGACGGCTTCTACATGCCAATGGAGAAGGCGCTACTTATATAGCATTTGATAAGGCGATTGAGGCTGCCGTTGAAATCCGGGAGTATTTTCCGACAGCGTTGGTATTACGGGAAGAAAGCGGGCCGTTTGTTCGGGTTCTCCCAGGCAAAGAACCGCAATATAAGGCTTATATGTCGGATTTTTCTGAGCTTTCCCGTCAGCTTTTCAAGATGCGTACTTTAGGCCATATTGTACAGGCTTATGAGATCTTTGAGCAGAATAATACGGTGTATACGGTCTACGAACATATTGACGGCATTACCCTCCAGGATTTTTTATATGAAAACGCCGGAGAGCTATCCTGGAAGGATAGTGCCAGTCAGTTCCTGGCGCTGATTCGCACCATGGAAAACGTACATCGGCTGGATTTAATTCATCGTGGTTTGAGCCCGGAAACCATTCTGGTCAGCCGAAAAGGGGAATTGAAAATCTCTGGATTTTGTATCAGCACTGTCCGGGCTGATAACACGCCTTTAGACGCCGAATTATTTAGCGGCTATGCTGCGCCGGAACAGTATACCAACAACTGGCACGGTACATGGACTGACGTATATGCATTGGCAGCAGTATTTTATAGAGCTTTAACGGGCACGATGCCGCCGGAGGCAAGAAGCCGGGCCGTAAATGATAATTTGGTGATGCCGCATCAATTAAACCAGGAGATTCCGCAGAATGTTTCTCTGGCGTTAATGGGGGCTATGCGTTTATCGCCCCAAAATAGAACACAGACGATGTCAGATTTTTTGACGGAGATCGGCCGGGCGCCAGTGACGGCTGAGACAGCAGCACCGTCGCCTCAAAAACGTTTTCCGCGATGGGGATACATTTTTGTAGCCATGGCAATTACTTTGATTTTACTGCTGGGCATATCCTTTTTTCTGTTTCCTTTGGGAACGGAGGAATCTTCCGAACCGGAAAGCAGTATAGAACAGTCTGCAGATATAGAGAGCAGTCAGCTGGAGGAATCCGGGGAAGAAAGCCAGACGGAAACTTCAGACACGGAATCCAGTTTAGATATGTCGGAAAATCTCGGTGCGCGATATGCGATGCCCCAGCTGGTGGGCCGTTCTTTCCAGGGCGTTTCGACCAATCCCAGTTATAAAGATTGGATGATCTTTGAACCCGAATATGTCTATGATGAAGAATATGAGCAGGGACAGATTATTGAGCAGGATATTCCTGTAGACACGTTGATTACAATGGAAACGCCTGTGAAAGTCAAAGTCAGCAAGGGTTCCCGTTTTCCGATCATTCCTGATTATACAGGGCTGACAGGGGAAGAATTTACACAAAAACTTACAGAACTCAATATTGTTTATACAGTGATCGAAAAAGAAGGGCCAATGAGTCAGGATGGTATGGTTGTTTCCGTTTCTCCGGAGGTGGGGATGACAGTCGATATTGCGACAGAACATCTGGTTACGGTGGAGGTGATTAAAGGTTCGGCGTCTATACCGGAACCAACAGAGGAAGTTTCATCACAGGAAATAGAATCAGCACCTGAAAGCATGCCGGAAGAATCTTCGGTTGCTTCTGAAGATACGGAGAGTATGGAGTCCGTGGAAGAATAAGATGGTCAGATGGGAAACGAGCGTTTCTCAAGGATGTTTTGCGCAGAAGGGGTTATGTATGTCGAATTATAAGGAAATCGATGAAAGCATATCAGTTGGCCGCAAAGAGCGGCTTTCCAAACGTTTTGTAGCAGCAGTGACTGCTGCGGTACTGCTGGTAACTGTACTGACTTTGCCGGGCTGTAATCAGAATCAGGAAGAGTTGCCGGAATCGTCAGAAGATAGTTCAGAGGATCCTTTAAGCAGTATTGAAATGAGCGATTTAGCGAGCTTTTTCGAAAGTTCGGAAGAGTCCGCCGAACCTTCCGAAGAGTCCTCTGAACCGGAAGAATCGATTCCGCCGGTTGAATCCAATCTGAATATTGATTTTGATTACTGGACTTCCCTGAATCCAGAGGTGAAAGGCTGGATAAAAATCCCCGGTACGGTGATCGATTATCCGATTGTACAGTCTGCGATTACGGATCAACATAAGTATTTATACAAAGACATTTATGGAAATTATTCCAGCAGCGGCACCCTGTTTTTTGATGCATTTGGAGATATCAGCAAGAGCCGGTCCATGATCATTTATGGCCACAGCCAGCGGGATGGTTCGATGTTCCGCCGCGTATTGGATTATACATATCTGGACTATTATAAAAACCATCCGATTATTGAGATGGATACAATTTATGAGCCGGGAACCTGGAAAGTGTTTGCAGTATTCTGGGCGAATACGCTGGAAGAACATGGAGAGATTTTTGAATATCATTTAGGGACAAACTTTGATGAGAGCAACGTGGCGGAGTATGAACAGTTTCTCAACGATATTCTGATCCGTTCTCAGATTGTGACGCCTGTAGATGTGCGGGCAGATGATAAGATTATCCTGCTTTCTACCTGTGCTTATGAAATGGACGAATTACGGACCGTTTTGGTGGCGCGAAAAGTTCGCCCTGGAGAGAGCACGGAGGTAGATGTGGACAGCGCATATAAGAATCCGAATGCCAAAATGCCGGATATTTGGTATACGATGTATGGAGGTGCGCCGCCGGAATTCCCGAGTTGGGTTCAAGCCATGCAGGATACGGAAGAATAAGTATTTGGTGCCTGTGCTTCAGACGGAGACATGATTGGCGGCAACATGATACTGGGTGGTTAAAATATTATAATGACAATCAAAAAACCGGAGGATGGTCTATAGACTGTCCTCCGGTTTTTATTGTGAAAATAAGAAATCCATGTCCGGTAAGCCATGCACAGCTGTCACTGGATCAGAGCAGCCTCATAATCTCAAACTGCTTGGGGCCCATTTACAAATTGCCAGTTTATTGCTTTTAATGTCCGGAATTTTCCCTGAGACTTTATAACACAGGTCGATCAAAGCAATAGGATTAGATGTTTTGCGCCTTTTGATACAGCCCAGATCGTGAACCCAGGGCACGTCCATGCGCTGATGGTGGAAAGGCTGCTTTTTCCTTGAGCTGTTAAAATGATCTGATCAGGCAAATACTAATCTGGCACAGAAAATAGAGGAAGGAAGGATCATAAAAATGGGATCAGTCACTTACGGATATATACGCGTGTCCACGAAAGAACAGTGCGAGGACAGGCAGATCATCGCTTTACAGGAATTCCCTGTTCCTGCAAATCATATTTTTATGGATAAGCTGAGTGGGAAAGATTTTAACCGGCCGCAGTATCAAAAATTGATGCGGAAACTAAAACCCGGTGATATTCTGGTTATCAAATCCATCGATCGCTTAGGACGAAATTATGAAGAAATCCAAAATCAGTGGAGGATAATTACCAAAGAAAAACATGTAGATATTGTCGTCCTCGACATGCCTTTATTAGACACACGAAGATCCGGGAAGGATTTGACCGGTACGTTTGTAGCAGATCTGGTTTTACAGATTCTTTCCTATGTTGCACAGACCGAGAGGGAAAATATTAAACAGAGACAAAAAGAAGGTATTGCCGCTGCCAAAAAGCGCGGAGTCCGCTTTGGCAGGCCGAGAAAACCTATCCCAGAGTCGTTCCAACAGGTCAAAAAAGAATGGGAAAACAAACAAATTGCTTCGCGTTCCGCCGCCGCATATCTTGGGGTTTCACAGGACACCTTTTTACGATGGGCGCGCGAACAATAAATAAAATAATCAGAAAAAGGTTAGACTTTTTCCTTTTATTTTAAATGAAAAGGTAGAGTTTTCCATTCTTTTTATAAAGGAAAATACAGGAAATAACGTTTAGCTTCTTTTTACATATTTCGGGCAAATTCATCAGGTTTTTATCCGATTTTTGTCCGAAAAATATATTTGAAAGAATTATAACACATCAGAACGAAAAAGTCTAAATTATCGGGCAGCTTCAAGAAAGGAGGAACCACGATTTAAGGGATCAGCGCTATTCAAAAAGACAACAGTAAAGTGGTTGACAATGGTAAATGATTTGAAAAAGCGATGAGAAAGGAAGTTCATGTATGAAAAAGAAGTGTTATTCTTTCCTATCCGGCCTGCTGGCTCTGATAACTGCCCTGTCTGTCTGCGCCACGGCGTTTGTTCAAGCAGCCAGCCAGGGTGAGCCGATGCAGACGGCAGCGTGTACCGTAACGGCAGGTTGTGTTCTCGGCGATTCCCATACTGGCGATTGCATGACTGAAAACAGCGCTGTTACTCCGCAAACAGTGACGGCATGGATTTTGTCCCTGCCTGCATTGGAGAACATGATGGAAGCAGACGGTGATCTGACTTTGGGAGAGAGCGGGGAAGATCAAGAGAACTCTGCACAATGGCACAAGCTAAAACTTGAAATCAGTGCGGTGCGCAGTGCCTATAACCGGCTTTCCAGCGCCGAACAGGCTCTGATCGATACAGATTTATTGTCAAAATTACAGGCTTTGGAGCATTTTTTTGGCCTGGATACAACGTCTGCGATAAACGAGGACAACACGGACCTGGAGAACGTGATTGATCACGGTACCTGTGGTGCAACCAATACGGACGATGTCAACTGGGAGCTGATACAGAACGATGACGGAGAGAAATGCTATACGTTGACCATTTCCGGAAAAGGCGTCATGCAATCTTATACAAATTATACGGAAACGCCTTGGGCTGACTATAGAAGCGGAATCACCAGGGTCGTTGTCCAGGGTGGTGTCGAAAATATCGGGGCTTACGCTTTTGGCGGCACGGATGGCGCTCTACAGGAGATTGAAATTCAGGAGGGTGTGCAGCGGATTGAGAAGCAGGCTTTTCGTACATCGTATTATGATGGGAAAACCTTAACAATTCCTACAACCGTCATCTCAATTGACGAAGAAGCATTCGGTAATACCTATCCGGGCGCCTATGAGGTGGCCGCCGGTAATCCCATGTATCAATCAATTGACGGCGTTCTTTATACGGCAGATATGAAAACTCTGGTCGCTTATGCCGCAACAGAGCCGGTTGAGTCTTACGATATCCCATATGGGGTAGAGGTCATCGGAAAATATGCTTTCTATAACAGGAATATAAAAGATGTCCATTTCCCAGATACACTACGGGTTATTTCCGATGAAGCGTTTCGGGCGTCCAAGTTGGAGAACTTAACCATTACAAGTGATCATCTGGAATCAATCGGTGCAAATGCTTTTCATGCGCTGTGGGATTCATATTTTTTGACAAAAATTCATATTGATGCGCCAAATGCCGTGCTTCACGAGTCGGCTTTCAGCGGCCAGAAAAATATCAGCCAGGCTTATCTGAATGTAAAAGAAATTGGACCGACAGTATTTGTCGGGGCTATTGGCAGTGTAACACCTTGTGATCTGGAATTTGGACCGGCTGTTGAAAAGATCGGTGCAAATGCTTTTCAAGGCTGTAATTTGACTGGATTTACTCTTCCCAGTGGACTGCGAATTTTAGAAAATAATACAAAATTATCCACGAGTCAATTTACAGATACATCAGAATTTGTTTTTCCTTCTTCTCTGGAAAGCTATCCGTATGTCTCCAACCAGACCGATCAATTAGAAATCATCCGGTATGAAGGAAATCATCCGGAGGCCTCCAAAGGCTTCATTTACTGGAATGCGACAGTCAGAACACAAGACAGTCACTACCGTACGCAGTTGATTTTGCCTAATATTGTTTTGACATCCAGCGACAGTCCGAATCAAACAGCTGCTATTGTAAAAAATCCAAACCTGGAAGTGCTGGATCTGACCCATGCAACCAAAGGAGAAGAAAATGTAAAAGTGAATCTGTCAAACAATGCCCTTGATTTCAGCGGAGGTATCAATGAAGAAACCCTGCGGCATCTGATGGTGGATCTGGGATTTCCGTTGCAAAGCGGGCAGATGGAAAATTATTTGTCCATCAGCAATCAGCAGATTAAACTGAAATTGGATCCTAAATCGGTTTCTCAGACCATTTATTCTATTCCAACGGATACTATGGATAATCCGGCAGCTTATTTGCAGTCTGTGGCCCCGATTCTGCGAACTTATTCCGGTACCGATATTACTTCTTTAATCAATACAACAGGAGACGACTGGAGAAACGAACTGGCAGACGGCGAAATTGTAACACCTAAAAAGTGGCTGTCTTCGTCGGTTCTGATAGATGGAGAGAATCGGACGCCAAAAGAGATTACAGCCATGCTCCAGCCGGTTGTCAGCGGTCCGGGGGGCGCAACGAGTTTTACGAATACAGTTGGAACCTGGACTTTTACCTGGACCATTGGCACACAGACCATTACCAAAACAATGATGATCCTGGACGAAAAAACAGACATGAAACCGGTATCTTTTGATAATCCAGAGGTACAAGAAGGAAAGGTTTCAATTACATTTGGGGATTCACTGCAACTGAAAGCCAAGGTAGACGGAACCTCTATTACGGATTTACCAGGTCAGTGGATTTGGCAGAGCAGCGATAACTCTATAGCGACTGTAGATGCAAACGGTCTGATATCCACCAAAAAAGCCGGAACCGTAACGATTTCCGTAACGGAAACCCAAAACAGCACTGCATACGGAAATGTAGAAGTGAAGATTACTCCTAAAGAGGTGACGGTTTCTCTGAAAGACACACAGGCGGATTATTCCGGAACTCCCATATTGCCGGAACTCTCTTATACCGGAACTGTCGATGGGGTACTCCCGGAGGTCACGCTGTCATGGGAAAAAGAAGGGATACCTGTGTCTGCGATGGTGGATGCAGGCACCTATATTGCGGTACTCGCACCAGAGGGTTTACAGGATGACCATTATACCTATCAGATGGATACAGGAAAAAATGTCTTTGTCGTCAATCCGGCTGCTCCTTCTTTGATCATTGCAGACAGGACATTCGTTTTTAACGGAACCATGCGCAGCCTGCCTGTATATGGTGCAGGCTCTAAAGACGCAGTGATTACATTTAACGGGGAGGAAACACTCCCTGTTTATGCCGGGGCATATGAAGTGATTGTCACACCGACCGATCCCAATTATCTTCCGATTCCGAAAACGGCAACCCTTATAATCCATAAAGCGCCGCTGGCCATTTCACTCACGGCACAAAAATTAGCAGAGGGTGATGCGGTGGTCGGAGATACAGTTCGTCTGACAGCAACTGTAACAGGGATTCTTGCCAACGCGGCTTCTGCAACCGGAAAGATTCAATTCCGGATAGACGGTCAACCTGTAGGAGATCCATTTGATCCAACCAGCGTGGACATGTCCTATGACTGGACTTCTACAGCGGGACAGCATACTTTCAGTGCTTCCTACCTGCCGGCAGAGATTGGTGAAAATTATTTTGCTGAGGATGCGGTACTGGAGAACTATGACGTACTGAAAAAGGATCAGCCGGCGATGCATATTGCCGCTATTCCGGAAAAAACAATGGGAGAACCAGATTTTGCACTTCAGATCACTGGCGGTGAAGCTTCGATTCCAATTGAATATGAAGTGAAGGGGGACGCTGTTCGAATTGTAGATGGAAAAGTGCACCTGGTACAACCGGGGACAGCGACGGTAATTGCAACAAAACCCGGAAATGACGTTTATAATACCGCTTTCGCACAGGTGAGTATTACCGTTCAAGATCCAGCCGCAGTGGTGATTGTGAGGAGTAACCTGCCGGATGGCAGATTTTTGGTAGTCAAGGATGTGACGGAAGAACAGAAAGCTGCCCTGCAGGCGCAGATCGACGGCGGTTATGAAGTCAAGTTCAGGGATCACACGATCATGATGCTGGATATTCAGTTGTTGGATAATGCCGGAAATCAAATCCATGACGAAGCTGTCACGTTTACTATTGTATATCCAGATGAAATCAACAGCAGTAATTATAAAGATTATTATTTTTCGGTTCTGCATTTGAACAATCATGGACCTGAAATTTTATCTTATACCGCAGATGAAGAAGGGTTAACCCTCACAACGACGCTCAGTCCCTTTGCTATTGGTTATGACAAGCTCAGATTCAGTTCCGGCGGAGGTATCCATAAAATTGATATAGACGATATCAGCAGTACAGATGAAACCAGCGGTGCTGAGAGCAGTGGTACAGATGAAACCAGCGGTGCCGAGAGCAGTGGTACAGATGAAACCAGCGGTGCCGAGAGCAGTGGTACAGATGA